>NZ_JBTZSU010000028.1:0-57205 GCF_054890965.1 Arthrobacter sp. C152 | reverse complement strand
GAGCAGTCCTCCGAGCAATCAGCATCTGGCTGACAGCTTTAGGAGACACGCCCTAACGCCAGGGCGTCCTTCGGGGCGCCCTTTTCGCGTCCCGCCGTACCTTTCCGGCCGCCCGGTATGACAATCAAAGATAGTTCTCTCCGCGCTATGTCATATCTGGCTATCAGTCTGTAATCTTTGAGCAGCCTGGTCTCACCAAATTACAAGATCTGTAATTTCCTGTGCGGTGCCAGTCGTTCGGGCCGCCCCCATGGCTGGGCGGCACATCGTGAAAGGGTTGCGCGTGAATTCAACTGGAAAGAGCCCCTTGCGGGCTGGGGGACTCCGGAAGGCCACGGCGCTGGCCGTCGGGTTGCCCCTACTCCTTGGCTCGCTGGTGGCCGGTCCCGCATCCGCGGCACCGGAAGGCCCGGGACGCGGCACTGCGGCTGCCGGCACCCCGGGCACTCAGTTCAAGGACGGCCGGTACATTGTGGTGCTGGCCGGCCCGGCGGCTGCGGCCTACGAAGGACAGACGCCCGGGCTTGGTGCAACCAAACCCCGGCAGGGCAGGAAGCTGGACGCGGCCAGCCCCAATTACCAGGCATACGACGCTTACCTGCGCCAGCAGCAGCGGGACGTCGCCGCCAGCCAGGGGGTGGCCCCCGCGAAGCAGTACACCGCGGCGCTGAACGGTTTCGCGGCCGAGCTCACCGCAGCCCAGGCTGCCGCCTTGTCAAAGGACAGCAGGGTCCTCGTGGTGGCTCCCGACGTCGAAAACAAGCCCGACTACACCACCACCGGCTTCCTCAAGCTCAGCGGCCCCGACGGCGCCTGGGCCAAGCAGTTCGGCGGGGAAGCCAACGCCGGAAAGGGCGTGGTGGTGGGTGTGATCGACTCCGGCTACGCGCCGGACAATCCCTTCCTCCAGGGCGAACCCGTTGCGCCGCTCCAGGGCGACCCGCAGGTGGGCGTCCCCTACCGCACCGGCGATGGAAAGATCGCCATGCTCAAGGCGGACGGCACCACGTTTGAAGGCGAATGCCAAAAGGGCCAGCAATCCGGCGCAACGTTTAACGGGTCGCTCTGCAACTCGAAGGTGGTCGGTGCCCGCTACTTCGCCGATGCTTTCCTGCAGTACGTCGCCCCGCAGGACCGCGCCAAAGAAGAACTGATCTCACCCGTTGACGTGGGCAGCCACGGCACGCATACGGCCACCACGGCAGCCGGCAACACGAACGTCGAACAGGTGATCGATGGCGTCAGCTTCGGCAAGGGTTCGGGAGTGGCGCCCGCCGCCAAGGTCTCCGTCTACAAAGTCTGCTGGGAGGACAAGAACCCGGATACGGGCGGCTGCTACTCGTCCGCCTCAGTTGAGGCCGTGGACGCAGCCCTCAAGGACGGCGTGGATGTCCTGAACTACTCCATTTCGGGCAACAACAACAGCACCACCGACCCCGTAGCGCTGGCCTTCCTCAACGCCGCCGTGGCCGGAGTGTTCGTCTCCGCGTCGGCCGGTAACTCCGGCCCCGCGGCGTCCACCGTCAACCATGCCTCGCCCTGGCTCACCACCGTGGCTGCCTCGACCTTCCCCAGCGACCTGCTCGGAACGGTCAAGGTCTCCGACGGTTCGCTGTACCGCGGCGCCTCCATCATGAAGACCGAAGTGGCTGGCAAACCCACTGTCATTGCCGCGGCAGCTGCCGCCGCCGGAGCCACCAACGCCAACCTGTGCGCACCGGGATCACTGGATCCGGCGAAGGTGGCCGGCAAGGTGGTGGTCTGCGACCGCGGGGTGGTGGACCGGACCGCCAAGAGCCAGGAAGTCCTGGACAAGGGCGGGGTGGGCATGATCCTGGTGAACCTCACCAGCAGCTCGGAGGATGCCGACAACCACGCGGTGCCCACGGTGCACGTCAACGCCCCCAAGAGCCTGGAGCTGAAATCCAAGCTGGAGTCCAACCCCGCCCTGACCGTCAGCCTGGTCAAGGGCGACCTGACCGGGCTGCCTCCGGCCCCGGCACCCCAGATCGCGGGATTCTCGTCCCGCGGGCCCACCCTCGCTTCAGGCGGTGACCTGCTCAAGCCGGACATCGCGGCACCGGGCGTCAACGTCCTCGCCGGTGTTTCCACCATCGGCAACGACGGCGACCAGTTCGGATTCATGTCCGGCACGTCCATGGCGGCACCCCACATCGCCGGCTTCGGCGCCCTGGTGCTGGCGAAGCAGACGTCGTGGACCCCCGCCATGGTGAAGTCCGCGATGATGACCACCGCCTACCCGCTGGTGAACGCGGACGGCTCCGCCAACACCGATCCCTTCCAGGGCGGCGCGGGCCACATCGATTCCAGCCGCGTGCTCGATCCAGGACTGGTGTACAACTCCGGCAGCCAGGACTGGTTCGCCTTCCTCAACGGCCAGGGTGCGGAAACCGGTGCTCCACAGGCGGGATCCATCGCCGCCCGCGACCTCAACCTGCCCTCGATCGCGCTGGGCAGCCTGGTGGGAGAAATCCAAGTGAAGCGGAAACTCACCGCGTTGGTGCCGGGCACCTACCGCTCAGAGGTGAACATGCCGGGCTTCAACGTGCAGGTGGAACCAAAGGTCCTGAGCTTCGGCAGCGCAGGCCAGACCCGCGACGTGACCCTCACCATCCGGAACGCCAGTGCCCCGATGGGCAAGTTCAGCACCGGAACACTGACCTGGAAGGGGCCGAGGACGGTGTCCTCGCCCATCGCCGTCCGGCCCGTTGATGCCCAGATCGCCCCGGCGTTCTCCTTCAGTTCACCGGGCGGGACCGGCAGCGGTTCCATGGAGCTCGTATCAGGCTCGGACAGCCCCATCGCCGTCGGCGTGGAGGGCCTGGCCCCGCTGAGCCAGACGGCCGTCACCAAGACACCGGGCGCCTACGCCGCCACCAACGACGAGCACAACGCACTGCTCCAGGTACAGGTGCCGGCCGGCGCCTCCTTTGCCCGGCTGGGCATCCAGGCCCAAACGGACGACGTCGACTGGGACATGGTGGTCTACGCGCCGGACGGCTCGGGCGGGCTGACGGCCACCCAGGTGGCGACGGCCTCTGCCAGCGAGTTCCTGGACATCGACTCGCCACGGCCCGGGACATATTACGTGGTGGCCAACCTGTACTCCACGCCGGACAATGGGCCGGCCACTGCCTCCGTCCAGGCGGTAACGTTCGCCGGGGATGCCGGAAACCTCACGGTGGATCCAAACCCCATCGTGGCTCCGAACGGAACTGCCACGTCGGCAACCCTGTCCTGGACAGGCCTTTCTGAAGGGTCGTACCTCTCGCGGCTGAGCCTGGGCGGCAACGGCATCAGGACCTGGGTGAACGTACAGGTGGGATCCGGTTCCGCCGCGGCCCCGGCGGGCGCCCCGCAGGTTGGACTGGCGCAGGCGGTCCCCGGCAGCTGACATCAAATGAGCTGGGGGGAAGGTCCCGGGAGGCCATCGGCCGCCCGGGACCTTTTTCGTCCCTGCTTCGTGCCTGGAACCGGTGACTATGGCCACCTGTGGGCCGCCGTACTGCTGCGTGCACAGCTTCGGAGGACCCGGCACCGGGAAAAAGATGGCTTCGCCGAACTGTTCCACGGCAGCGAGGGCCGCTTCCGGATCCGGCACGGTGGTGCCGTCAGCGGGGTGGCCATCCCTGGCCACCAAGCGGAAGACGTATTCGGGCGAGTCAGCATCCGCCCGGATGCTGACGGTCAGGTCGATCACGAGCGCTGCCCGGCCGTGGCCGCCTCGAGTTCCAGCGCCAGCCTCTCCCGGAGCGCCGCCGCCTCCGCAGCAAACGTCCGCTGGTGCTCCACGTAGGCAGCCTTGCCCTGCGGGGTCTCGATCGGAATCGCGGGATATCCCCATTCCGCGAGGTCGTAGGGCGAGGCCTGCATGTCCATGGCCCGGATGCGCCAGGACAGCTCGAAACAGTCCATCACCAGCTCGCTGGGCAGGGCCGGCAGGAGCTTGTACGCCCACTTGTAGAGGTCCATGTTGGCGTGCAGGCAGCCCGGCTGCTCCAGGTGGCGCTGGGTTTCCCGGGTGGGCGTGTACTCATTCAGGGGGAGGGCGTCCGGGGTGTAGAAACGGAAGGCGTCAAAGTGGGTGCAGCGGATCCTGTTGTCCTCCACCACCTTGTCGGTGCCGGCCGGCCCCAGCCGGAGCTGCAGGTATTCATGGCGGAGATCGAACTTGTCCTGGCGGTACACCATCGCCCATTCGTGCAGGCCGAAACAGCCGAACTGCGCCGGCCGGGCGGCGGTACCGCGGAGGATGACGCCCGCGAAGGCCACCGCGTCCTGGCGGTCGGCGAGGAAGGCGGCCCGGTCAAAGGTGACCGCAATGGTTCCCGCCGGCAGCCGCAGCAAAGCGAGCTCGCCGTCGTCGAGCGTCCTGTAGTGCTTCCAGCCGCGGCGCAGCGCCGCCTGCGCTCCGGTCAGGACCGCCCCGGCGCCGGGGTGCCAGCGCTTCAGCTGGCCGGGCTTTTGGGTGTAGTAGGTGAAGAGGAAGTCTTCCACGGGGTGCTTTTGCCCCGCGGACCGGCGGGCCAGGTAGGGATCGGCGTAACGGCTGACACGCTGCAGGTGGGTTTCCTCCCTGCTCCGTCCGGTGTCCGCCGCCAGGAGGCTAAGACGCACCACCGGCGGTGCCCAATACGTCCTTGGCGGCCTCCCAGGCGCTGATTTCGCACCCGTTGGTCCGGGCAAAGGCGGCATCCACTGCCACTGCGTCCACCACGCCGGTCACCGTCGCCTTTTGCGGGCCGCCGTATTGCTGGGTACAGGCCTGGGCGGTTCCCTGCGTGGACGGGGCGAGGATGGCGGGGTTCGCCTTTAAGGCCGCGCAGGCTGCGGCGGCGCTGGGGTGGCTGCTTTCCGCGGCAGGCGTTCCGGACGTGCAGACCAGTGTGTAGTCGAGCTCAGCTGCGCCCTCCGACGGCACAACGGTAATGGCCAGTTCGGCGTTTCCCTGGCCGGGTCCGGGCGACGGGCGGGATGTCGCGGGGGCGGGGGCCGGCACCGAGGTTTCCGCGTCGGCGGACGGGGTGCCTGACGCCGAGGGCGTGCCGGCGGGGGAAGGGCTGGCCGGTGCGGGGTCCGACGGCGAGCCTTGCGGGGTGCCGGAACAGCCGGCAAGCAGGGAGGCACCAACTGCCAGGACTGCTGCGAACAGCCGCACCTTGCGCATCAGGCCACCTCTCCTTGGTCCAACAATTCTAGCCATTTGCAGGTTCGGGGCCACACCCGGGCGGGTTCAGCCGGCGGCAGGCTGCTGGGAAGAGCGGGTTTCGGAGGTGGCAGCGATCAGCCCCACCATGGACGCGTGCAGTTCGGCGACCTGCTCGCGGGTGAGCCCAAGCCGCTCCATCATGGTCCCGGGCACCTGGAGGGCCTGCTGCCTGAGCGCGGCGCCTTCGGCGGTCAGTTCGACGGCGAGGGCACGCTCGTTCCCGTCCATGCGGCGCCGGGTAATCAGCCCGGAGGCTTCCAGCCGGCGGAGGAGGGGAGAGATGGTGGCAGGTTCCTGGGCGAGCGCGTCGCTGATGTTCCGCACTGTTCGGGGGCTTCTTTCCCAGAGGCAGAGCATCACGAGGTACTGCGGATGGGTCAGGTTGAGTTTCTCCAGTACAGGCTTGTAGGCCCCGACGACGCTGCGTGCAGCCACCGTCAGGGCGAAGCAGAGCTGGTGCTCGAGCAGCAGGTCCTCATCCTGGGCCAGGTCCGCGCTGGTGGTCATTGATCCTCCAATCGTTAGGGCACTAATAGTTAGTGTACATTTTTGAGCAGGAATACAGTGAGTGGAAGGAACCGCTTCATGGACAGGGCCAGGTCACGGGAAAAGGGCAACGCCTCCCAGCGCTTCATGCGTGCCACGGGGAAGCTGAGGGCAGTCTTCGGTCCCGCAAACCGATCCTCCCTGGCGCATGACATGACGGAGGAGAACCGCAGGCTGCTGGCCCAGCGCCAGGCCGAAACCCAGCAATGGGAGACCGTCACCCGGCCGGATGGCAGCACGTATGTCGTGCCGAAGAACCCGGACGACCGGTCCCTGCGCTGACATCCGGGCGCGGCCCGCGACGCCGCGCCGCTGCCCAGGCCCTGTCTTCGCGGCACCCTGCCGGCGCCTTTTTCGCGTGGCGGGTTTAAACTAGGGGCACTGGCTCCCCGCCGGAGGCAGCGGCGCTTTCACCCGAGGATCGGGAAGGGGGTGGAAAACAGTGGCACATGTCCTCAGTGGTTTCATGAGCCTGACTGACAGGCTCCGTTTCTTCTTCGGTCCGGCTACCCGGCTGGACGCCGACACGCCCGTCGTGCACAAACACGACGAATTTGAGCAGGCCTCCGAAGAGGATCTCGCGCACTTCGTGGTGGAAACCGACTCAACCGGCCACCACTACGCGGTGCGCCGCGAAGACTTGGAGAACGAAGGCTGACTGCACCATTCATCCGGGCCGCTTAGACACACAAAAGCCGGGCCGTCCTCTTCGAAAGGACGGCCCGGCTTTTTGCTGGCTTGGCTAGCGGCCGGTGCCGCCGTAAACGGTGGCTTCGCTCTCGCTGTCCAGCCCGAACGCCTTGTGGATCACCCGGACCGCCTCGTCGAGCAGATCGGCGTGGGTGACCACCGAGATGCGGATCTCCGAGGTGGAGATCATGTTGATGTTGATGCCGGCGTCCGACAGGGCCTTGAAGAACGTGGCGGACACGCCGGGGTGGGAGCGCATGCCGGCGCCGATCAGGGACAGCTTGCCGATCTGCTCGTTGTACTCGATGGTCTCGAAGCCGATCTGGTCCTGGGCGGCGTGGAGCGCAGCCAGGGCATCGGCACCCTCGACGATCGGCAGGGTGAAGGAGATGTCGGTCTTGCCCGTGCCGTGCGTGGATACGTTCTGGACGATCATGTCGATGTTGGAGTGCGCGTCGGCAATGACCTGGAAAATCGCGGCGGCCTTGCCGGGAATGTCGGGGACGCCGACCACGGTGACCTTGGCTTCTGAACGGTCGTGGGCAACGCCGGAGATGATTGGCTGCTCCAAGGCAACTCCCTCTTGAGTGGTGATCTTGTCTTCGGCGCTGGGGATGACCCAGGTGCCTTCGTGCTGGCTGAATGAGGAACGGACGTGCAGCGGGACACCGAACCGGCGGGCGTATTCCACGCAGCGCAGGTGCAGGATCTTGGCGCCGGACGCTGCGAGCTCCAGCATCTCCTCGCTGGAGATGGTGTCGATTTTCTGGGCCGACGGCACGACGCGGGGATCGGCGGTGAAGATGCCGTCAACGTCCGTGTAGATTTCGCAGACGTCGGCTTCCAGGGCTGCTGCCAACGCCACCGCCGTAGTGTCGGAGCCGCCGCGGCCCAGGGTGGTGATTTCGTTGGTGGCACGGGTCATGCCCTGGAAACCCGCGACGATGGCAATGTTGCCCTTGTCCAGTGCGGTACGGATACGGTGCGGGTCGACGTCGATGATCCGGGCCTTGCCGTGGATTCCATCGGTGATCATGCCGGCCTGGGATCCGGTGAAGGACTGGGCGGACGCGCCGAGCTTGTTGATGGCCATGGCCAGCAAAGCCATGGAGATGCGCTCGCCGGCGGACAGCAGCATGTCCATTTCACGGGCGGGGGCGGAGTCGGTGACCTGCGCGGCGAGGTCCAGCAGCTCATCAGTTGTGTCGCCCATGGCCGAGACCACCACCACGACCTCGTTGCCGGCCTGCTGGGCATCCACGACGCGCTTGGCAACCCGCTTGATCCCGTCCGCGTCTGCCACGGACGAGCCACCGAATTTCTGCACGATGAGCTGTTTGGTCACGGCTTTGCCAGCGGGCGGCACCTGCGGCTGTGTTGCGTTGTGCACTTCGGTGGTGGGCGTACTCATGCGCGTACCTTCATTGGATCAATTGGAGTTCTGGAGGCTTGGCAGCCTGACGCCGGGCCGGCGCGACTTCCTCCCGACAGTTTATCGCCGCACAAAGAGCGGCGATAAATTGTGACCGCATGCCGGTCCCCACAGCCGGTCCGCGGCGCACCGGGACAGGACACTGACGGACCTCCCGCTGCCGGGGGCCACCTGGACACCGGCTGTTGTGATGGTCTGGACATGCTTCCGCCGCTGATCCACCATGGGACTGGCCTGGCATTACGCAGCCGCGGCGCGTAATGCCAGGCGGAGATTCTCCCGGGAAGGCGGTGCAGCGCGTGGCTGATGACCAGCAGCTGCCAACTGACCCGGTGCCGGGTCCCGCCGTCGAAAGGATCGGATCCTGGCTGGACGGTCAGCCTTCCGGCCAGGATGACGACGACGGGGCCCGCCAGGAGGGTCCCGGGACTCCGGCGGTACTGCGGACAGTCGCAGCGGACTTGTGGGCGAATGTCCGGTCGCTGCGCTTTTGGCTGGTGACGGTGGGTCCCGCCTGTGCCTTGTGGGTAATCGCGCTGATCCTCGTGTGGCTGCCTGGAAGCGGGAGTGATCCGTCCGGGTGGCTGCCCGCGCCCCTGCTCACCTTCATGGTGGCGCTCGTGCTGCTGCCGCCTGCGGCGGCGCTTGTGGCGGTGCACTGGGGCATGGACTGCTACAGGGCGCGCCTGCGCCCGGACCTTCCACCCGGAAACCAGGAGTCCGGGCCTGGTGTTGCGGTTCCGGTTTTGGCCGCAATCATGCGGAGCCTGGTGTTTGTGGTCCTCGTCCTGCTGGGGCTGCTGGCGCAGGCGGCGGCTGCCGGACAGCCTGCCGTTCTGGCGGCGGTGTCGGCTGCTGTAGCCGCGGCGGAAGCCGTCGTCTTTGGCGCAATGGGGGCGGCGGCCGCCGCGCTCGTGCGGAACGCCGGCGCCGCCAAGGTCCTTGGCTGGATTCTGGCGCTGTTCCTGGTGGTCGGCAACGTCGCAATGGCTGCGCTGGTGGCCCCGGCCCTCCGCTCGGAAGAGTCCGTAACCGTGGCCATCAACGTGCAGCGTGCACCTGACGGCACGCTCGTGGCCTATGAGTGCTCACCCGTCCCGGCAGGCGTGCAGGAGGTGCACCGGACCGAGCAGCTGTGGTGGCTGGTTGGCTCGAACCCCGCCGTGGTTTTCATCATGCTGGCCGGCGCGGAAGACGGCGGGAAGGAGGCCTTCGGCTGGGTGTCTGCCCAACTGCAGGAAGCAGCCGACGGCAGCCAGGTCCCGTGTGTCAACGGTGAGCCGCGGAGCAGGGACGCGGTGCGCATGCCGGTGGCCGCCGCAGGGCTTTTAGTCCAGGCGTGCGTGGCAGTGGCCCTGGTGGCCGGGGCGGCGGTGGTGTCCCGCCGCAGGAACTCCCGCCTGGTGCAGTCGGGGCAGTCCGGATAACCGGGACAGCCCGGGACGGGCGGTGGGGAGTGGTCCGAGGGTCAGCCCAAGGCGTTCCGGCGCCCCTCGAAGGCGCGGCCCAGCGTGACCTCGTCCGCGTACTCGAGGTCCCCGCCTACCGGCAGGCCGGACGCCAGGCGGGTCACGGTGATCCCGATCGTCTTCAGCATGCGGGCCAGGTAGGTGGCGGTTGCTTCGCCTTCCAGGTTGGGGTCGGTGGCGATGATGACTTCCTGGATTTCGCCGTCGTTGAGCCTGGTGAGAAGTTCGCGGATCCGCAACTGCTCAGGGCCCACGCCGGCGATGGGATTGATGGCACCGCCGAGCACATGGTAGCGGCCGCGGAACGAGCGGGTGCGTTCCACGGCGAGGACGTCCTTGGACTCCTCCACCACGCAGATGACAGACGGGTCGCGGCGGGGATCCCGGCAGATGTTGCACTTTTCCTGTTCGGTGACGTTGCCGCAAACGGTGCAGAACTTGACCCGTTCCTTCACCGTGGTGATCGCATCCACCAGCCGCTTCATGTCCTGGGGGTCCGCTTCAAGGATGTGGAATGCCAGCCGCTGCGCGGACTTTGGGCCCACCCCTGGAAGGCGTCCGAGCTCATCGATCAGCTCCTGGACCGCACCTTCGTACACGTTTCCCTCTTAACTTGGTATGGATTGCGGGCAAAACCGGTTGTTCAGCGGTGGGCACGCGGGTGCTGGCCCGGGCCGGGTCAGTAGCGTGGCGGGACCGGGCTTCCGTCCAGGGACCGTTCCTCGATCAGTTTTCCGCCGAGGATGCGTTCCACCGCGGCCCGCCCGAATACCCCTGATTCCTCAATAGTTTCGTCGTCGGCGCTCGGTATGTCCTGGACGTACGCCGTTGCTGTGGCAGCAACATTCGAGGGTGCCTTGGCGCGGCCGGCTGCCGCCTCGGGACTGTTGGACAAGCGCTGGTACAGGCTCTGGCGCGTCTCGGTCCGCGCGGCTGCCGGCGCGCCGCCGGAAGCCTGCGGGCGGACGGGTGCAGGGGCGGGTGCAGCGGCCGGGGCGGAGCCGGCGGAGGCCATGGCAAATTCGGGCGCCGGCGCGTTTTGGACGGACGACGCCACCGGCGTGTTGACTGGAATGGACGGTGGCACCTGCGCGGTGGCCGGCTCGTACCGGGGAACCGGCACGGGTGCGTCCTCGGACGGTGGGGCCGCGGGAGTTGAAGCGGCCGCCACATTGCTTTTGTCACCGACCACCCACACCCCGGGGGCCTGCTCGACGGCCTTGGTCCAGGGATCGTGCGCCGTGGCGGCGGACGGCGTAGGACCCCCGGCAGCAGGTGATTGTGGGGCAGCCTCCCGGCCGCCCGGACGGGCCGAAGGTTCCCAGTCCATGGGAGGTTCCTCGTCCATCGGGGGAGCGTCCTCGTCCCGTGGCGGTCCCCAGTCGTCGTCCGAGTAGGAGTAGTCTCCGCCGGCGTCGGGGTACGACGCGGCGGCCGGTTGCGGCTGGCGGCCATCCCGGGCGGGTGCCGCATTGCTGGACACCGCATTGCCGGACACCGTATTGCCGGGCACCGCTTTGTTGGACCCCGTGGGGGTGGAGGCCGCGGTGGTGGGGGCCGCGCCGGATTGCTGCGGCGCCAGGGTTTCGCCGCTGGGAGCGGTGCCTCCGGCCTGCTGACCGAAGCCCTGGGCGCCAACGGCGGGGCCTGCCTCGCGGGAGGGCGTGCTGGCGGCGGTCCGCGCCTCGGGGACCGTGGCCTCAGGGGCCGTGGTCCGGGCCGGGGCGGCCGGACTGTCCGTAATGGAGGGAGCAGGTGCCAGTCCCCACGCAATATCAGCTGAAGTGGCGGGAGCCACCGGGCTGGCGGGGACTTTTGGGTTTGGCTCAGAGCTCGATTGGCTGGGGCCTGTCGACTGGCCAGAGCTGTTCGGTTGGCCAGCGCCGCCCGCCACCGCGTTGATCTGGCAGTCAATGCCCACCGTCTTGTGGATCGCCTGCCGCAGGTTCTCGGAGTGGTCCGCGCGGCCGAAGGCGCCGGCAAGCCCCTGCGTGGTGAAGGACAGCGTCAGGACGCTGCCGTCGTACGAGTTGACCTGGGCATTGGGCTCAACCAGGGCCCACGTGCTGCGCTTGATCTTGGAGAGCGTCTGCAGGACGTCGGGCCACGCCCGGCGCAGTACTTCGACGTCGCCCATGGCCGAAGGTGCGGCCGGAGCGGAGCCCGCAGGTTGCGTCTGCTGTCCGTCCTGCGGCGGCCGGCTGGAAGACACCGGCCCTCCCTGGGTTGGCTGGACCGGGACCGGGGTTCCCCCGGAGGGAGCCTTGCCGGCCTGTGCGCCGTCGGCCTGGGTCCTCGGGGCCTGCTGCTCGCTGGCCTGTGTACCACCGGCCTGTGTCCCACTGTCTTGTGGCCCACTCGCCTGGGGCGCGGCCGGTGTGACAGGCTGCGCGGCAGGGGCAGCCGGCCGCTCCGGTGCCGCGGTGGTTCGTGCCGCGGCAGCTTCATCAACCGGCCAGTCCGTGGTGCTGACGCGGGGCGGGGTGAGCGGGACCCGTGGACCACCGGCGGCAGCGCCCTGGGCGTTCTGGGCCTCCCGGGGAACCGCGGATGCTTCCGGGCGGGGCGTTGCGGCGGGTGTTTCAATGGCGGGTGTTTCTGCGGCGGCAGCTGCGGGCTGGCCGGCCCGTGCCGATTCCTGCCCAGGCTGGGGTGCCGGGGCCTGCACTGCCGGAGCGGGAGCGCCGACGTCGTTGCCGGCATAGTTGAGCCGCCGCTCAACGCGGTCGATCCGCGCAGCCATGCCGCGCTCGTTCTGTTCCGAGCTGGGGAGCAGGATCCGGGCGCACAGCAGTTCGAGGTGCAGCCGGGGCGAGGTGGCACCCGTCATTTCGGTGAGGGCCGTGTTGGTGACGTCCGCCGCCCGGGAAAGCTCCGCTGCCCCCAAGTTGTGGGCCTGGTTCTGCAGGCGCGCGATCTGGTCCGCGGGCATTCCGCGCAGGATGGCGTGGGCGCTTTCAGGCATGGCCTGGACGATGATCAGGTCGCGGAACCGCTCCAGCAGGTCCTCAACGAACCGGCGGGGATCATGGCCCGTCTGGATGACACGGTCCACGGCCCGAAAGACCGTGGCGGCATCGGAAGCGGCAATGGCTTCCACCACGTCATCCAGCAGTGAAGCGTGGGTGTAGCCGAGCAGCGCGACGGCGAGTTCGTAGTCCAGCCCATTAGGGCCGGCACCGGCCATGAGCTGGTCCAGCACTGACAGCGAGTCGCGGACGGAACCGCCGCCGGCCCGGATGACCAGCGACAGCACTCCGGGGGCCACGGGCACGTTTTCCTGCTGGCACAGCAGTTCGAGGTACGCCATCAGCGGCTCCGGCGGCACCAGCCGGAACGGGTAGTGGTGCGTGCGCGAACGGATGGTCCCGATGACCTTGTCCGGCTCGGTGGTGGCGAAGATGAACTTGATGTGCTCCGGCGGTTCCTCCACGATCTTCAGCAGGGCGTTGAACCCGGCTGAGGTGACCATGTGGGCCTCGTCAATGATGAAGATCTTGTAGCGGTCCCGGACGGGGGCGAAGGTGGCGCGTTCGCGAAGATCCCGTGCGTCGTCGACACCGCCGTGGCTGGCGGCGTCGATCTCGATAACGTCCAGTGAACCTGAACCGCCGCGGGCCAACTCCACGCAGCTGGGGCAGGTGCCGCAAGGGGTATCGGTGGGACCCTGGGCGCAGTTGAGGCAGCGTGCCAGGATGCGGGCGGACGTGGTCTTCCCGCAGCCCCTGGGGCCGGAGAAGAGGTAGGCGTGGTTAACGCGGTTCTTCCGCAAAGCCGTCATCAGCGGCTCAGTGACGTGCTCCTGTCCGATAACGTCGGCGAACGAGTCGGGACGGTATCTGCGGTACAGGGCGGTAGTAACTGTCACAGAGAAAACCCTACCAATCCGGGCTGACATCATGCCGCCCTGTGGGGGAATAGTAAAGACCCCCCATGCACCCGCCAGAGCCCGTCTACCCTTGCTACCTTCCGGTCCTGGGGGAGTTCAACAGGATGACGCCACATGAGGGGCCGTCAGATACTTTACCCGAACATGTGGCGCGACTCGAATCGGGCGCCCTCACCGCCACCCGTCCACGCGCCACGTCATGAACGCAGGTTCTTCATAGGGGTGCGCGGCCCGCAGC
The DNA here is from genome assembly GCF_054890965.1 of Arthrobacter sp. C152. Lineage (NCBI taxonomy): Bacteria > Bacillati > Actinomycetota > Actinomycetes > Micrococcales > Micrococcaceae > Arthrobacter > Arthrobacter sp. C152. Next base: position 43,711 of record NZ_JBTZSU010000028.1, on the reverse strand, counting down.
GCGGCGACGACGGCGGCCAGCACCTGTCCTTCAACCACGCACTCGATGCGGTCTTCGGCAACCGCTTCGGGCGTCCCTGGCCGCCCGAGGTAGGGGCGGGAGCCCTGCTGCGGGGTGAACCTGCCCGTCCCGGCTACGACAAAGGAGCAGTGCGAGTAGTTGCCCAGGCGGCCGGCGCCGGCGTCGCCGATGGCATCCAAAACCTTCCCCGTATGGGACGCGGGGACATAAACCACCAGTGCGTGGAGCTCAGCCATGGACCTATCGTGCACGATGAGGACGACGGGCGCGCCGGTTTCCATTGCTTATCCCGGCTGTACGCACGATCATGGGAACGTACACCGATTGGGGCAATCTCAAGATTGTGAGCTGTGTGGCCTGGCTTCGCGGTGCCGGACCGGGCAGTTCAACGGCGTATCCGTGGGGAATGGGCGCGTTGGGGGCGTCCATTTCCGCTTTAATGCAGCCCACCTGCGCATGGCATGGCGGGCGCATTCCGGCGTTGGGATGGCCCGCAGTCCGGCCAATTGGGCGTTGCGGAAAAGTTCAGGTAGTCTAGTACCTGCTTTTGATTCAGAAGCAGTTGGAGAATTCGCCTAGCGGCCTATGGCGCACGCCTGGAACGCGTGTTGGGTTAACGCCCTCGGGGGTTCAAATCCCCCATTCTCCGCCGGTCAGGAACCCGGCTCCGGTACGTCCGGAGCCGGGTTCTTTTCGTTGGGCAATACCGCCGATGCAGTGGGCGGGCGAGGCCCGCCCAACCGCCGCAACCGTTCCCTCGCCGCTTGCTCGCTGGGACTCCTGCTGCCCAGTGCAACGCGGACGACGCCGAGCACCGCCTTGGTTGCCAGCCTCACCGGGAGCGGGAACGGGCCGAGCCGTGTAACGGCGAGTCCGAGCATGGCGCGGTACCTCGGCTCCAGGCTGTAGACCGCGCCGGCGAACAGCACCTTGTAGCCCGGCCGCAGCAGGGGATGCAAGGGCGGATCGCGGATGAACCGTACCGTCTCCGCCACTCTTTCGTCGGCCCGAAGCTCGCCGAGCCCATACCAGCGGTCCAGCTCAGTGCGCATTTCCGCTTCCGTTTGGGGCGGATCCTCCACCCCCATCAGCTTGCCCGCCTGTGCCCACTCGCGGACGTAGGCGTCGGGGCCGCCGGGAATGGGGCCGCCCCAGATCTTGTGGGCAGTGAGGAAAGCATCCGTGAAGGCGATGTGGATCCAGCGGGCCAGTCCGGGATCGTTGGCGCTGTAGGGGCGCAGGGCGCCGGTGTTGTCCCGGTAACTTCCCTGGACGTGCACATGCAGGTGGCGGACGCGCTCCGAGGCATCCTCGGCGGCGGTCCTGGAGCCGTAAGTGACGGTGAAGATCCAACGGATGGTGTTGGCCAGGCGGCGGAGGGGGTCTTCACGAAAATTGGAATGCTCGTGCACCCCGGCCAGGGCCCCCGGGTGCAGCGACTGCATCAGCAAGGTGCGGATGCCGGCCACGATGGGCGACATGGAACCATGGACCGCCCACACCGCGGACCCGGGCAGGTGATACCCGGCGTCATTGCCATCGGCCAACCGCAGGGACCATTCCGGAGGCGCGTCTGCTTTGCCTGAAAAGGTCTTCTTCAGTTCGTCCTGCCAGATGCGAAGGACATTGCGCATGACCCATTGTGTCCCATTTTTCCGGGGCTGGCAGCGGTCGCTGCCAAGTCCAGCCGGCCTCGACCCCCTAACGCCCGATAAAAAACCCGCATTGTGCGGCAGCAGGGTTCCCAGCGTTTGTGCGCCTGTGGTCCCATGGGACGTACCGTCGAGACAACGTGCGGTCAGCCACCTGGTGGAGTCATCAATTGGGCAAGCATTGGAGGCCCGGCAGCGGCAAGCCGGCGCACGGTTCCTTGCCGCTTGCTGCGCGGGCAGTGGCCGCGGCAGGCGTCGTGGCAGCCTCGGTCGCCGCGGTCAACCTCGCAACCAGCGTCCCAGAACCGGGCCAGCCGGCAGGCTCCCTTGCCCAGGCCGGGGCCGGCGAAGCCCGGGGCGGCGCCGCAACAACCCAACCGTCCGCCCCGCCCGCCGGGAGCGGAGGGCGCCCCACGGACGCTGCTCCGACGGGGGTGGACCAGGTGGGCGCAGGAACGCTGGCGCCGCCTGTCCTGTCCGACTCACACGCGATCGTTTCATTTCCCCACCCGGCCGTCGGCAGCTTCGGGGATGGCGGATCCGGTGGACTGACCATTGGACCGGCAGGGGTTGGCAGGCCTCCCGCCGGGTTCCTCATGGCGCCGTTGCAGGTCCTCTTCCCGAGTTCGCCGTTCGGTTTCCGGATCAGCCCGCTGAGCGGGATTGCGGGGGACTTCCACCTCGGCCAGGATTATGCGGCGCCCTGCGGGACCACCGTTTACGCCGCTGATTCCGGCGTCGTGAGGGCGGCAGGCTGGCATCCGTGGGGCGGCGGCAACCGGGTGGAGATTGATCACGGCGATGGCCTTGTCACTACCTACAACCACCTGGAATCGATCGGCGTCCGCACCGGTGACAGGGTGCAGGTTGGGCAGGCCATCGCCCGCGTGGGAACCACCGGCTGGTCCACCGGCTGCCACCTGCATTTCGAAACCATCGTCAAAGGCCGCTACGTGAACCCGCTGGGCTGGCATTTCCTGACACTGCGGGCCCTGGGACAGTTGCTCCCGGCCCAGCTCGTGGCTTACGGGCCTGGCGGGACGCCCTTCCCGGACGGCAGGGTCAGCTGGACCATTCCGTTGCCGATGCTGCCGGATGTTGGATCCATGGCAGCGGGAGCCCGGGTCGGAGGCTCGACGTCGGAGGGAATCGGGGCTGTAGGCGCCGCGTCGCCGTCGCCGTCCCCGGGCGCCGCGTCGCCTTCGCCGTCGCCGACCACAAGCGACCCGACGCCGTCGCCAGCCACAAGCGACCCGACGCCCTCGCCAGCCACAAGCGACCCGACGCCCTCGCCCACTGAGCCCTCGCCGTCGCCCACGCCGACGACGGAGGAGCCTGCCCCGGTAACGACCGAGCCGGTACCCACTACGGACCCGTCGCCGTTGCCGACTGAGGAGCCTGCCCCGGTAACGACGGAGCCGGAACCGACGGCCGACCCCCTGCCGACGGAGCAGCCCGCACCTATCGAATCCGCGACACCCATTGAAACGGTGGCCCCCGTCGAAACCGCTACCCCCATCGAGGCGGCGCCCAGCCCGGAATCATCCAGCCCAGAAACTTCCACCCTGGACCCGTACGGTGAGCCCACGGCGACGAACTCTCCATATGAAGAACCTTCCGGAGACGCGACGCTCACCCCTCTACCCGATCCCACTACTGCTCAATGACGGCACGGATACGGAATTCGGCCGGTTCGAGGGAAAGGTGGTCCTGGTGGTCAACGTGGCTTCCAACTGCGGGTTCACACCGCAGTATGCGGCGCTGGAGTCCCTTTACGGCAGGTTCCGTGACCGTGGCTTCGAGGTCCTGGGCATGCCTTGCAACCAGTTTGCGGGGCAGGAGCCGGGCACGGACCGCGACATCGCCGAGTTCTGCGAACGCAACTACGGCGTCACGTTCCCGCTGACCGCCAAGGCGGATGTACGGGGCAGGAACCAGCACCCGCTGTACGCCGAGCTCACGAAATACCGGACCGGCCTGCTGCCCGGCCTCGTGAAGTGGAACTTCGAGAAGTTCCTGGTGAACCGCGACGGCGATGTGGTGGGACGGTTTGCCCCGGGCGTTGAGCCCGACTCGCCCCGGATCCTGGCCGCGATCAACGAATGGCTGGGGTGATAAGAGCGGAATATCCGAATGCAATATGAAAATGCGCAGTTTTACGAAGTTTTTCCACATCAGCTACGGCGATTTACCCCGTGTTTGCCAAATGTCTGATTGGATAAAGATTACTGAAGGGTAGAAGGGAAGAACGGCTTCCCACCGACCACAGAGGCAGCAATGGAGCACATCGAGGCCGAACATCCCCGGCCACGCCATTTCCTACTCCACCTGAGCGACCCCCACCTGTTGGGAGGTCCAGAACCCCTTTACGGAAGCGTCGATAGCGAAGCGCGGCTCATCCAGCTCTTTGATGAAGTGAAGGCGTCCGGCGCGCGTCCGGAAGCTGTGATCTTCACCGGAGACCTCGCGGACAAGGGCGACGCCGAAGCCTACGTGAAGCTGCGGGCCATCGTGGAGCCCGCGTGCCGGGACATGGGTGCAGAGGTCATCTGGGCCATGGGCAACCACGACGACCGCGCCAACTTCCGGATGGGACTGCTCGACCAGCCGGGGACCGCCGAGCCCGTGGACCACAGCTACTTCATCAACGGGCTGCGGGTTATCACGCTGGACACCACTGTTCCCGGTTTCCACCACGGCGAGCTGAGCCCGGCACAGCTGGACTGGCTGGCCCGGCAGCTGGAAACGCCCGCCCCGGACGGGACCATCCTGGCTCTCCACCACCCGCCGGTCCCCTCCGTGCTGGACCTTTCGGTGCTGGTTGAACTGCGCGACCAGGCGTCGCTGGCGGCCGTGGTGCGCAACTCGGACGTACGCACCATCCTGGCCGGCCACCTGCACTACTCCACCACCGCAATGTTTGCCGGTGTCCCCGTCTCGGTCGCCTCGGCTTCCTGCTACACCCAGGACCTGAACGTTCCGGTGGGCGGCACCCGCGGGCAGGACGGCGGCCAGGCGTTCAACCTGGTGCACGTGTACGAGCACACGATTGTGCACTCCGTGGTTCCGCTCGGCAGCTCACCCACGGTTGGCGAATACGTGTCACCGGAGGAGACTGCGGCGCGCCTGGAAGCGGCCGGGGTCCGGATTCCCGAGACCACCCAGCAGCGCGTGGGCGCCCGGCTCGGCGTGCCCACCAGGCGCTAAGCGCCCGGAAACCGCCGCTGCCCGGAAACCGCCGCTGCCCCGGAAACCGCCGCACCCCGCGGACACACCCCACCCGGGGCGTGTCCGCTACTTTTCCCAGGGCGCCTTGATGGGGAAGTACTTCTCCAGGAAGTTGGTCACCACTTCGGCGCGCTCGTCTGCGCTGACTTCCGGGAAGCTGCCGTCGTTGAGGCAGAAGAAGTCCATGTTGCGCTTGGCCAGCAGCTTGGGGAGGTACTTCAGACCGGCCCGCATGGTGGTGTCCACGTAGCGGACTTTCGCGGCTGTCTGCGTGACGGCCCGCCCGGTGAGCAGCGCGTAGTAGTGGTAGAACGAGTTGGTGACGGAGATGTTGTCCGCCGCCCGGAACCGGCTGGCGGCCGTCTTGCGGAATTCCTCCGGAAACTCCTCTTCCATCTGGGTTACCAGGCTGCGCCGCAGGGGAGCGGCCGTGTGCTCCAGGTGGCGGGTGGTGATCCGGCCGAACCGGTTCCACAGGAGCTTGCGGTTCACCCGGGCAGCGTTTTCGAAACCGCTGCGTTCGGCGTCGTTCTCGCCCAGGCCGATCCTGGTCTCCGCCTCGATGAACTTGGTGATGCCGCCGGGAGTGAAGAACATGTCCGGGCCGACGGGCCGGCCGAAGAACATGTCGTCGTTGGAGTACAGGAAATGCTCGGACAGGCCCTCGATGTGGTGCAGCTGGCATTCCACGGCCTGGGAGTTGTGCGTAGGCAGCACCGACGGGTCGGAGAAGAATTCCCCGCTGCGGACGATGGTGACGGACGGGTGCTCCGCCAGCCACGCCGGCGCGGGGGAGTCCGTGGCGATGAAGATGCGGCGGATCCACGGGGCGAACATGTACACGGACCGGAGCGCGTACTTGAGTTCGTTGATCTGCCGGAACCGGGCTTCGTGGTCGTCGCCCTCGCCCAGGACATGCCCTTGTTGCTGGGCGCGGCGGGCGGCAATGTATTCGGGGGAGCTTCCGTCCACCCAGGAAAACACCAGGTCAATGTCGAAGCTGATGTCGCTGGCGTGGTCGGCGAACATGTTCTCGATGGTGGGCCACGTGTGGCCGTAGCGTTCCACGGTGCCGCGGACCGCATCCTGGCGCAGCAGGGTCCGGCGGGTCAGGGAATTTTCGATCGGCAGGATCAGCTGTTCGCCTTCGAAGGACCACAGCTCGATCTGGACGCCGGCTGAGGCGCCGAACTCAAAGCCACCCACGGGTTCCACGCGGGGCCGGTACAGGCGGAAGATGCGTGCCTGCCGGTTGGGGGAAAGTTCGCCGTCGGCCACCAGGACGGACGTCTTCTTCTTGGCGTCCACCGTCATGGAGTAGAAGGGCTCGTCCCGGCAGGCGTCCACCAGGGCGGCACGGAGCTTCTTGCGGTCCTTCCAGTCCAGGGCGATGACCGGCCGGTCGTTGTTGCCGCGCACCAGCAGGTAGGCCAGTTCCGCATTCACCAGTACGTTGCGCACGAACAACAGGTCTTCCACCATGGCCTGGTAGGGGGTCCTGGTGTCATTGATCAGGGCGTAGCGGCCTTTATGCCGCACCACATCGGGGCGGTGCTTGAGGCGCTGCTCAGCCGCCGCCGAGGTGATCTCGGAATGGAATTGTTCCTCTACGGACGCTTGGCCGCCGTAGTAGACCTCGTCCTGGACCGGTGCTTCTGTAATGGGATTCTCCGTGCTGGTGGAAGTGGGCGTTCTTACCTGCATGATAGTCCTGCCCGGATAACGGAAGGTTTCGGGCGGTGGTCAAGCCGCCTCCACGTGGCGGCGCCACAGGAAGCGCACGACGGCGGGCTGCCGGGCTTAGATGCCCAGCGCCTCCCGCCAGCCGCGCAGGAAGGCCCCTCCGGCGTCGTCATGGATGACCGTGGCGTCCAGCCCCAGGTCCGCTGCCGTCAGCACCTGGTACGGCTTGGTGGGCACGCCGTCCGCGGGGCGGACGTCCACGTGCTTCACCGGGTGGTCGTTGTGGTGCAGCCAGTCGGCCATCGCGTAGTCGGTGCGGGAATCGCCCACGGTCCGCCACGCCTGCGGCGTGATGCCTTGGGCTGCCAGCAGCTCCACCGCCCGGCTGGCGCCGAGGTCCTTGCCTAGCCGCACCGACTCGATGTCCGTGGAAATGATGGTGGGGTCCACGCGGTAGTCCACCTCGTCGTCGGAATTCGGTGCATGGTGGTCCAGCCGGACGACGCCCAGTCCGTGGCGGCCCATCAGTGCCATGGCGTCGGCGTCGAACAGCTTCTGCTCGGCCAGGTACTCCGCGCTGGGCACGTCGATGTGCTGCTCCACGGACACCATGGCCCGCTTGGTCTCGTCGAAGAACATGTGCGCCGCGTAGTCCTCCGCCACCAGGCGGCGGACGTCGTCGCCGTACGCGGCCGGCACGGCCAGCTCCCGGTCCACGTGGACATGGCCGGGGCCGGCAGCGGTGTAGCTGAACCACACGGCGCCCTTTTCGCAAACGGCGTGGATGACCGTCCCTGACGGGATTCCCGCCGCGATCATCGGCTCCATGACCTGTTCCCGGATGAAGGCATCCGAGCGGCCGGTGTTGAAGACGACGGGAATGCCGGCCGCGGCGAGGGCCACCAGGTCCGCGATGATGTCCGGTTTCACGTCCCGGGTCACGGGGCTTGCCACCGGCCCGTCCACATCCAGCAGGAGCGCCAGCGGCGGCGTCGACGGCAGGCGGGTTCCGGGCGCGGGCACGGCGGGGGACTCGGAGGCTGTCATGGGTCCATTCTGTCAGCAGTGCCCGCATTGGCAGGCTCCGGCACAGCGAAAGCCGCCCAGATGACGCATGGTCACTGTTTGGCTACAACCTCCGGCCGGTCCGCGCTGATACTTTCCCTGCGGCGCCCCGGTGCCTACTGTGGCAGGGTGATATTCAAAGCTGTGGGCGAGGGCCGCCCTTACCCCGACCATGGTTACAACACCCCGAAGCAGTGGGCGTCGCTTCCGCCGCGCCCGGTCCGGCTGGATGAACTGGTCACCACCAAGCGGACCCTGGACCTGGAGGCATTGCTGGCCGAGGACTCCACGTTCTTCGGGGACCTGTTCCCGCACGTGGTGCAGTACCGGGGCACGATGTACCTGGAGGACGGGCTGCACCGTGCGGTCCGCACCGCACTGCACCAGCGCACTGCCATCCACGCGCGCGTCCTGGTGCTCGATGGCTAGGCGGAGGCCGGTGGATCCGGGCATCCTGCACGGCCACCACGTGGTCAGCGGGCCGGAGCTGCGGGCAGCCATGGAGGCCGCCCGGGATGCCGATGAGACAGGCCGGGTGCGCCGGCGCGTGCTGCACGGCGTGGTCCTGGTGCTCCTGATCGGCCTGATCGCCGCAGCCATCATCCTCGCGCTCGCCATCATCAACGGGCGGTTGAAGATCCCGGCCGCGGAACCGGCTCCCGCGCCGGTCTCTTCCTGCCCCGCGTCAATGTTCGACTACACACCGAACGACAAGATCAACCTCAACGTCTACAACTCCACCAACCGGCCGGGCCTGGCCCGGACCGTGGCGGACGAGCTGCTGGCGAGGAAGTTCGCGGTGGGAGCGGTATCCAACATCAATGCCGGCTACCGGGGCGCTGCGGCAGTGGTGTCCGGGGCCGCCGGGCAGGCAGCCGCCTTCAGCGTGCAGCGGAACATCCCCGGCTCGGACTACTTCCAGGACGGCCGGACGGACGCCAGCGTGGACCTCATCCTCGCCCACGATTACAGGACGCTTGTCCCGCCGGAGCTGGTGGACCAGACACCCGGCAAGCTCAGTTGCCCCCGGGAAAGCCGGCGGACCGCGGACGGCGACAAGTGGCCGGTCATGCCGTCGGCAGCCCCCACGCCCTGACGGCTCAGCCGGCCGCCGGGGAAAGGGGACCCACCCGGACGGGCCGCCCCCCGCCGTCGAACCTGGCGCCCGCGCCAAGCTGGATGAACCGCACCGTGCGCGCCACGCGGGCTTCAAGCTCGGCGGGTTCGTCGCTGCCCCGGGCGGCGCTTGAGGACAGCGTGCCGAGGATCAGCTGCGACTGCTGCCCGACGTCCGCAACGGGCAGGTAGCCCTGCTCCATGCCGTCGCGCAGGATGTCCTGCAGCAGGACGCTGAGTTCGCCCACATGGTCGGACAGTTTGGCAAAGGACGACGGCGACAGCACCGCCCCCATGGCAGGGCCCGGGGGGAGGTGGCGGCGGCTGAGGTCCACCACCTGGGCGCGGACGTACAGTGCCAGGCGGTCCACCGGATTCTCCAGCCGGCCGAGCGCCTCGCGCAGGTCTGAGAGGAACTTCTCGGTCTCGTCGAGCGCGTAGGAGATCAGCAGCTCTTCGATGTCCGCGTAGTAGTTGTAGACGGCGGTCCGGCCGACGCCCGCGTGCCGGGCCACGTCCGTCATGGTCAGCCCGGGAAGGCCGTGCGAAAACAGCAGCTCACCGAAAGCGGTCAGGATCCGGCGCTGGGTGCCCGCGCGCTGCTCGGCGTTGCTGGCGGCTGTAATCCTCGGCATACAGACACTTTACAGCGATGTGTCAGTAAACCGGGATGGTTAGGGGGAACACCCGTCCGGGCCGCACGCTTCGGCCTCGCCGGAGTTGACCAGGACCAGCGGGTTGGCATCCTGCCAGGCCTGGTTCAGGGCGGCGGTGAAGGTCTGCACGGGCTGCGCGCCGGACAGGCCGAACTTGCGGTCGATGACGAAGAACGGCACGCCGCTGATGCCCAGGGCTCGGGCCTCGCTGAAATCGTGGCGCACGTCAGCGGCATACTTGTCGGTGCTGAAGAGCTCTTCGACTTCGTCCCCGGGGAGGCCCAGGTCGCGGCCCAGGGCGGACAGGTAGTCCCTGCTGCCGATGTCCCTGCCGTGCTCGAAGTGGTCGCTGAGCAGGCGCTCCTTGGCCGCGTCCTGCCGCCCGTGCGCGGCGGCGAGGTGGATCAGGCGGTGCGCCGTGAAGCTGTTGGCCACCACCACCTTGTCGAAGCGGTAGTCCAGGCCTTCGCCCTTGGCCTGCTGCGCCACGTGGCCGAACATCTGCGCCACCTGCTGCGGCGCCAGGCCCTTGCGGGTGCTCAGGTATTCCAGTTCGGTTCCGTCGTAGTGGTCGGGCAGCGTGGGGTCCAGCTGGTAGCTGCGCCACACCACGTCCACAGAGTCCCGGTGCGGGAAGTCCGCCAGGGCCGACTCGAAGCGGCGTTTTCCAATGAAGCACCACGGGCAGGCAACGTCAGACCAGATCTCAATCCTCATGGTTTCCATAACCGGCCCTTCCCGGAAGCCATTCCGCGCAGGTCTATGACATCAGCCACATTGGGTCTTGTGGCGGGAGCGATCCTGGGCAATAGTCGGATCAGAGCTCAAGCAGCGGGCCCTTTCGAAGTGAAAGCATTGCAGCGGGTAAATCCGTGCAATGGGATTCTTGCCCGGCCAGCTGGGGAGCCCGGCCTGTCATCTGGGAGCAGGAATGCGGATAGGACTGGTTGCAGGACCTTGGATTCCAGTACCGCCGGCAACATATGGTGGAACTGAACGTGTGGTGGACACCCTTGCCCGCGGCTTCGCCGCCGCCGGTCATGAGGTCCTCCTGGCGGCGCCGACTGAGAGCACCTGCCCGGTGCGGCTGGTCCCGAAGATGCGGCCGGCCGACTATGACGGGCTCGGCACCACGATCTCGGAGCTCAGCCACGTCACCCGGGCCTACGAGGGGCTGCAGGACGTGGACATCATCCATGACCACACCCTGACAGGCCCGCTCTACCTGCACCGGCCCCCGGAGGTGCCGGTGGTCACCACCATCCACGGCCCCATCCATGAGCAGGCGGCGGACATCTACCGAGCCGTGGCACGCCGTGGTGCGGTCATTGCCATCTCCCGGGACCAGGCGTCGCACGCCCCGGACGTTCCCGTCACGCGGGTAATCCACCACGGCATGGACCTCTCCCGCGTCCCGGTCGGGACCGGCGGCGGCGGGTACCTGTGCTTCGTGGGCCGCTCCTGCCCGGACAAGGGGCTGGTGGAGGCCATCACCATTGCCCGGGAGGCGGGGGTGCACCTCAAGATCGCCGTCAAGATGCGTGAACCGGACGAGGTGCGCTACTTCCGCGACGTCGTCGAGCCGATGCTGGGCTCCAACGAGGACTTCGTGGGGGAAGTGGACGATGCCGGCAAGTACCAGCTCATGGGGGAGGCCCTGGCGTTCCTGAACCCCATCCAGTGGTCCGAGCCGTTCGGCCTGGTCATGATCGAGGCCATGGCCACCGGGACGCCGGTCATTGGCACCCTGATAGGTTCCGCGCCGGAGATCGTGAAGCATGGACGGACGGGTTTCCTGGGTCAGACCGGCGAGCTGGCGGGGTACGTTCCGGCCGCTGCAGGGCTGGACCGGGCTGCCTGCCGCAAAGTGGTGGAGGACCGGTTCAGTGCATCCCGGATGGTGGCCGAGCATCTGCAGCTCTACCGGGACCTCATCGAAGGGAAGACGCCTGCAGGGGTTCCGCAGGCTCCGCGAGTGCACCAAAATCTATAGGGGCAATGCTTTCCCGATCCCCCGGGCAGCACCCCGCCTGAGAAGGGAGTCCCCCCATGACCGCCTGGAACGCAGACAACGAAGCCTCCGTGTCCGACTCCGGTTCGGTCACGGTCCTGGAGGGCTCGTCGTTCTGTATCTCCTCCGGCAGCGGCGACATCAGTCCCGACGCCGGAACGAACGGCGCGTTCTTCCAGGACACCCGCATCGTCTCCCGCTGGGTCCTGCGCATCAACGGCTCACTCCGGGAGCCGCTCTCCGCGCAGCGGCCGAACCCGTTCGACGCCACCTTCGTGGGCCGTGCCAAATGGCCGGGCGGCAGGTTCGACAGCCCTCTTGTGGTGCGGCAGGTCCGCCATATCGGGCCGGGCATGCAGGATGACATCACGCTGGAAAACTACGCGGCAGAGCCGGTGGAATGCGACATCGAGCTGCTCGTGGACGCGGACCAGGCGGACCTCTTCGACGTCAAGGGCGGACGCACCACGGGGCCCGACGACACGACGCGCCGGCTGGAGGAAGGCCGGCTGGTCATCGAGGCCTTCCGGCACGGCCAGCAGCGGGGATCAGCCGTCGGTGCCCGGGACGCCGAGGCCAGCACGGACGGGTTGCGCTTCCACGTCACGGTCCCGGCACGGGGAAAGTGGGCCACCAGCGTCATCGTGGTCCCCCTGGTCAACGGGGAGGCGCCGGAGAAGCCGTTCCGTGAGGGGCAGCTGCCGCACCACCGCGAGGGAGTGCGCCGGCACCTGGACTGGGAAGAGGGGGTACCGCGGATCAGCGTCGAGGACGCCGGCCTGCAGGACCTGCTCAACCGCAGCCAGAGCGACCTCGGTGCCCTGCGCATTTTCGACGCGCACCACCCCGAACGTGCCGCGGTGGCTGCCGGTGCGCCCTGGTTCATGGCACTGTTCGGCCGGGACTCGCTGCTGACCTCGTACATGAGCTTGATGGTGAACCCCAACCTGGCACTGGGTACGCTGCAGACCCTGGCCGGACTCCAGGGCAGGAAGGTGGACCCGGACTCCGAGGAAGAACCCGGCCGTATCCCGCACGAGGTCCGGCTCGGAGTCACGGCCGGCCTGTCCCTGGGCGGCACGGCGTACTACGGCACCGTCGACGCCACGCCGCTCTTTGTGGCAACCCTGGGTGAACTGAGCCGGTGGGGACTGTCCCGGAACGCCATCCAGGCGTTGCTGCCGCATGCCGACCGGGCCTTGGAATGGATCGGGAAATACGGTGACAAAGACGGCGACGGGTTCGTGGAGTACCTGCGCCCCAATGACCACGGCCTGGTCAACCAGGGCTGGAAGGACTCCTGGGACGGCATCAACTTTGCGGACGGGACCATCGCAGAGGCGCCCATTGCCCTCTGCGAGGTCCAGGCCTACGTGTATGCCGCCTACCTGGGCAGGTCTTTGCTGGCCCACTGGACCGGCGACTCGGCCTTGGAACAGAAGTGGGCCGCCAAGGCGGCGGCCTTCAAAGAGGAGTTCAACAAAAAATTCTGGCTGCCGGACAGGGGTTACTTCGCGGTGGCGCTGGACAAGGACAAGCGGCCCGTCGATGCACTCACCTCGAATATCGGGCATTGCCTGTGGACGGGCATCGTTGACGAGGACAAGGCCGAGTCCGTGATGGAGCACCTGATGTCCCCGCAGATGTTCACAGGCTGGGGGATCCGCACGCTGGCTTCGGACATGGGTGCCTACAACCCGGTGAGCTACCACAACGGATCCGTCTGGCCCCACGACACGGCGATGGTGGCGACGGGCTTGATGCGCTACGGCTTCGTGGACGAGGCAAAACGGGTTGCCATGGGTATCTTCGACGCCGCAGGGCACTTCGACAACCGGCTGCCGGAACTGTTCTGCGGTTTTGACCGTGGGGAGTTCCCGGGCCCGGTGCCGTATCCGACGGCGTGTTCCCCGCAGGCCTGGGCCGCTGCCGCGCCTGTCCAGCTGGCGCGGATCCTGCTCCGGTTCGACCCCGTCTTCACCCGGGGTGTGGTGCACCTGGCGCCGATCCTCCCGGAAATCGTGGGCAGGTTCCGGGCGGAAAACGTGCTGCTGGACACCAGTCGGGTTACCATCGACGCCGCCGGGACGACCGGAAGCATCGAGGGCCTTCCGCCCGGGCTGAGGCTGCTGGCCGAACCGCGTCCCCCGCTCGCCTACCCGGTCGAAGACGCAGTGGCTGGCCCGGGCATCCGGAGGCTGCACCAAGCGGAAACGTGAGCGGTCAGGGCAGCGGGCGCTCCAGCACGAAGTCATGTTCCACGGTGCTGCCCAACTGGAAGGATTTGGTTCCCACCTTGCGGAATCCCGACTTTTCGTAGAACCGGATGGCGCGTGCGTTCTGGCTGTTGACCCCCAGCCACGCGCCCGCGCCGCCGGCGGCCGCGGCCGCCTGCAGGCTGGCGTGCATGAGTTCGGCGGCCGCGCCGAGCCCGTGATAGTCAGGGTGGACGTAGCACTTGCTGATTTCCACGGACGGCAGCAGGGTCAGGGCGGACGCCACGCCGGGATCCGCGGCGGGCCGGTTCACCAGCAGGCTGTAGCCGTTGAGCCGGCCGCCGGCGTCGATCACCAGGATGGTGGTCTCCGGGTCGGCGAGGTAGCGCTGGAAGTGCCCTTCGCTGAGGGTGTTGGCCAGGTGCGCGGCAATGTCCGCAGGTGACGACGACGGCGGGCAGGCCAGCGGGAAGGTGACGGCCGCCAGCCCAGCCAGCGGGCCGGCGTCGTCCGCTGTTGCCTTGCGGATAATGTGGCTCATGCGGTTCCTCCCGGTCAGGCGGTGATGGTGCGGATGGGGGACCCGGCGAGCCAGGCGGTGACGTCCTCCAGCGCCCCGCCGTAGAACTGGCGGTAGCTTTCCTGCGTGACGTAGCCAAGGTGGGGCGAGAGCACGGTGTTCGGCGCCGCCAGGAGCGGGTGTCCTGCCTGCATCGGCTCCTGGTCGAACACATCCAGGGCGGCGCCGCGGATCCAGCCCTCGTTCAGCGCCCTGACCAGTGCCTCCTGGTCCACCAGCGGCCCCCGCGCAGTGTTCACCAGGATGCCTTCGGGCCCCAGCAGCCGGAGCTCGGCCTCGCCGACGGTGTTTTCGGAACGTCCGGACAAGCGCAGGTGCAGGGTGGCGACGTCGGCGACGGCGAAGAGTTCCTCCTTGGACACCAGCTTCGCCCCGGCCTCTGCTGCAGCTTCCGCCGTCAGGTTGCGGCTCCACGCCACCACGTCCATCCCGAACGCCTGCCCGTAGGCCGCCACCCGGCGCCCGATCTTGCCCAGCCCCACGATGCCCAGCGTCTTGCCGGCCAGCTCCATGCCCACGGTGGACTGCCAGGTCCCGGCCCGCAGCGAGTTTTCCTCCGCAGGCAGGTGCCGGGCGGCGGCCAGCAGCAGGGCCCAGGTCAATTCAGGGGCGGCGGCGGGTGAGCCGGGGGTGCCGCAGACCGTCACCCCGTGCTCGGCTGCCGCGGCGACATCGATGGAGGCGTTCGCCATTCCCGTGGTCACCAGGAGCTGAAGCGCCGGCAGCTTCTCGAACACCCCGCGCGGAAAGGCGGTCCGCTCCCGCATGGCGACCACGATCGTGGTGTCCGCCAGCGCGGACACGAGCGCGTCCTGGGTGGCGAAGGGTTCACGGTAGGTGGTGACGGCCACGCCCCCGGCTTCCAGCGAAGTCCAGTCGGCGAAGCCGTGGGCCACATCCTGGTAGTCGTCAAGGATGGCAAGGCGGTGCGGCATGGCGGTGTCCTTCGCAGTGTCCTTCGGCCAGGGTCACGTTCATCGTATGGCAGGGCCGGCGGCGGGGGTGCCTGAAACTCCCGCAACCTGCGGCGTGATAGCAATGGGAGTGATGAAACTGCGCCCATTCCTGATTCTGCCCCTGTGAGCGGCCGGCTCCTCTCCCGCGTCCCGGACAGCTGGATCCTGCTGGCGTGCATCGGCCTGCTCGCACTGAACCTTCGCGGCCAGTTTGTCGCCGTCGCCCCGCTGGTGGATCTGATGCAGGCGGAGCTGCACTTTTCCCCCGTCCTGCTGGGGCTGCTGACCAGCATCCCGGTTCTCTGCTTCTCGCTGGCCGCGCCGCTGGCCTCCCTGGCGGCCAGGAAATTCGGGGCCGAGTTGGCAGTGACGCTGACCATCCTGGGTGTGCTGGCCGGCGTCCTGGTGCGCTCCGCCGCCGGACCGGTGCTGGTGGTGGCCGGAACGGTGCTGATCGGGGTGGCCATCACGGTGGGCAACATCGCGGTGCCGCTGATCATCAGGCGTGACTTCGCGCCGCGGCGGCAGGGGACCGCGATGGGGATCTACACCGCGGCCCTGAACATCGGATCGTTCCTGACGTCGGTCGCGATGGCGCCCCTGGCAGCCGCCGCAGGATGGCGGCTTGCCCTGGGGTCCGTGGCCGTCCTGGCCGTTGCCGCAGTGGCGGTGTGGGTCCTGGCGGTGGGCCCGCGCACCGCGTTCCTGACGGCGGGGGAGGACGACGGTGCTACCAGGCCACTGGCCCCGGTAGTCGGCGCGGGGTGGATCACCGCCGGTCTAACGGCGGGCTTCGGCGGCCAGGCGTTCTCCTACTACGGGGTCACTGCGTGGCTCCCCAGCTACCTGCACGACGAACTGGCCATGTCCGCTTCGGAGGCGGGTGCCGCATCCTCGATCTTCCAGATCCTGGCCATCGTGGGCGGCCTCGGCGTGCCCTTCGCCGCCAAATACATGAGTACGACGGCGGTGGCGGTCACCTTGGGTGCCCTGTGGCTCCCCGTTCCGGTGGGGCTGCTCCTCGCGCCGCAGCTGTGGTGGTTGTGGAGCACTTCCGGTGGTATCGCCCAAGGTGGTGGCATCACCTTGATCTTCATCGCCATCATCAAGCTGGCCCGCGACCAGGCTTCCGCCGGCCGGATGTCCGCTACGGTCCAAGGCCTGGGCTACAGCGTCGGGGCCGTGGCGCCCCCGCTGGTGGGCTTCGTCCACGACTCTTCGGGATCGTGGACCCCGGCCCTGCTCGTCATCCTGGCATCGGTGCTGACCTTCCTGGGCAGCACCACCCTCTCCGTGCGGAAGGTGCCCAAAGGCCGCTAAGGCGCGTGGGGATCCGGGTGCTCCGCTGCCGGGCCGGCGCCCCGGATTTCGGGGGGCCTGTTGCGAAGGGCGTGCCGGCCCGGCGAACGGAAGTTCTGTCCTTGAATCCCCGGCTACGCCGCGGCGAGCTCCTCGACCGTGGCCTTTTCGCGGGCCTCGGTGAGGTAGCGGGCGTAGGCGGGCAGGGTAAGGAAGGACGGGAAGTCGGTGCCCAGGGTGACCTCTTCGAAGATGTCGCGGGCGTCCTCGAAGCGGTCGCCGTCGAAGCGTTCCAGGCGGGCGAATTCCTCGTCCAGGAGTTCCTCCACCCATTCGTGCGTCACGATCTCGCCGTGGTCCGTGATGGCCCGGGCGTAGATCCACTGCCAGAGCTGGGACCGGGAGATCTCTGCGGTGGCGGCGTCTTCCATGAGGTTGTGGATGGCCACCGCGCCGTTGCCGCGCAGCCAGGACTCGATGTAGCGGATGCCTACTTCGATGTTGTTGCGGATGCCCTGTTCGGTGATGGTGCCCTGGGTGGCGGCGACGTTGATGAGGGCGCGGTCGTCCGGGGTCACGTCCTCGCGGAGCCGGTCGAGCTGGTTCGGCTTGGCGCCCAGGACGCCGTCGAACACTTCGCGGCAGATGGGCACCAGGTCCGGGTGGGCCACCCAGGAGCCGTCGAAGCCGTCGTTGGCCTCGCGGGTCTTGTCGGCGCGGACCTTTTCGAGGGCGTTGGCGTTTGCTTCGGGGTCCTTGCGGTTGGGCACGGCTGCGGCCATGCCGCCGATGGCCATGGCGCCGCGTTTGTGGCAGGCCCGGACCAGCTGTTCGGTGTAGGAGCGCATGAAGGGCGCGGTCATGGTCACCTGGCCGCGGTCCGGCAGGACGAAGCGGGGGCCGCGGGTGCGGAAGTTCTTGATGATGGAGAAGATGTAGTCCCAGCGGCCGGCGTTCAGCCCGGCGGCGTGGTCGCGCAGTTCGTAGAGGATTTCCTCCATCTCGAAGGCCGCCGTGATGGTCTCGATCAGCACGGTGGCGCGGATGGTGCCCTGCGGGATGCCGAGCAGGTCCTGGGCGAGGATGAAGATGTCGTTCCACAGCCGGGCTTCGAGGTGGTTCTCGATCTTGGGCAGGTAGAAGTACGGGCCTTTGCCCTGGGCGAGGAGGCGGCGGGCGTTGTGAAAGAAGTACAGGCCGAAGTCCACGATGCCGCCGGCGATGGGCTGGCCGTCGATGAGCATGTGCTTCTCGGGCAGGTGCCAGCCGCGGGGGCGAACCACGATGGTGGGCAGGTCGCCAGCCTTGAGCTTGTATTCCTTGCCTTCGTCGGTGGTGAAGTCGATCCGGCGTTCCAGGGCGTCGGTGAGGTTCAGCTGGCCCTTGATGACGTTGCGCCAGGTGGGGGTGGAGGAGTCTTCCATGTCCGCGAGCCAGACCTTGGCGCCGGAGTTCAGGGCGTTGATGGTCATCTTCTTGTCCACCGGGCCGGTGATTTCCACGCGCCGGTCCTCCAGGCCGGGGGCCGGGGGAGCGACGCGCCAGGATGGATCGTTGCGGATGTGCTCGGTGTCCCGCAGGAACCGGGGGTCGGCGCCGGCGGCGATGTCGGCGCGGCGGGTCCGGCGTGCCTGCAGCAGCTCCTGCCGGCGCTCGGCGGTGGCCCGGTGGAGCCTGGCGATGAAGGACAGCGCGTCCGGCGTGAGGACCTCGTCCTGCCGGCAAATGGGCTGCGCAGTCATGGTGATGCCGTTGATCGTGAAGCTGTCGGTGAAGCTGTTCATGGGAATCTCCTGGTAACCCCGGTTGCTCTATCACTTTTGGTTGCCAAGGGGGCCTGATAGGGGCCAAAAGTGATAGAGCAACGAGCGGGAAAGGCTGGGTTTTAGTGGAACTGGCCTTCTTCGGTCGATCCGACCAAGGCGAGGGTGGAGGCGTTCGGGTTGAGCGCCGTGGAGATGCTGTCGAAGTAGCCGGTGCCGACTTCGCGCTGGTGCTTGGTTGCGGTGTAGCCGCGGGACTCGGAGGCGAATTCCTTTTCCTGGAGTTCGACGTAGGCGCTCATGCCTTCACGGGCGTAGCCGTGGGCGAGATCGAACATCGAGTAGTTCAGGGCGTGGAAGCCGGCCAGGGTGATGAACTGGAACGTGAAGCCCATGGCGCCGAGTTCACGCTGGAACTTGGCGATGGTGGCGTCGTCCAGGTGCTTGCGCCAGTTGAACGACGGCGAGCAGTTGTAGGAGAGCATCTGGTCCGGGAACTCGGCCTTGACGGATTCGGCGAACTTGCGGGCCAGCTCCAGGTCCGGGGTCCCGGTCTCCATCCAGATGAGGTCGGAATACGGGGCGTAGGCCTTGGCGCGGGCGATGCAGGGTTCGATGCCGTTGCGGACCTTGTAGAAGCCCTCCGCGGTCCGCTCGCCGGTGATGAATTCCTGGTCCCGCTCGTCGACGTCGGAAGTGATCAGGGTGGCTGCCTCGGCGTCGGTGCGGGCGATGACGACCGTGGGGGTGCCGGCGACGTCTGCCGCGAGGCGGGCGGCGTTCAGGGTGCGGACGTGCTGCTGGGTGGGGATCAGCACCTTGCCGCCGAGGTGGCCACACTTCTTCTCCGAAGCGAGCTGGTCCTCCCAGTGAACGCCGGAAGCGCCGGCCTGGATCATGGACTTCATCAGCTCGTAGGCATTCAGCGGGCCGCCGAAGCCAGCCTCGGCGTCAGCAACGATCGGGACCAGCCAGTCCTCAACGGTCTGGATGCCTTCGGAGAACTCGATCTGGTCCGCCCGGAGCAGGGCGTTGTTGATCCGGCGGACCACCGTGGGGACCGAGTTGGCCGGGTAGAGGGACTGGTCCGGGTAGGTGTGGCCGGAGTTGTTCGCGTCCGCGGCCACCTGCCAGCCGGAGAGGTAGATGGCCCGCAGCCCGGCCTTGACCTGCTGCACGGCCTGGTTGCCGGTCAGGGCGCCAAGGGCGTTGGTGTAGCCGCCGGTCTTGTGCTCCTCGGTGAGCTGCTTCCACAGCTTCTCGGAGCCACGGCGGGCCAGGGTGTGCTCTTCGGAGACACGGCCGCGGAGACGGACGACGTCGGAAGCTGAGTAGTCCCGGGTCACACCTTCCCAGCGGGGGTTGGCGGCCCACTCGAGCTCCAGGGCGGCTGCCTGCTGTTCGGGCGTCTGCGGGGTGGGCTCAAATGCTGCAGTCATCGTTGATCTCCTTGATTGAGCTCCGGATGGAGTAGGTGGGAACCGCGCCGTTGAGGCTCCCACCGGCTTATCCGGTGCGGTGTTTCTTTCCGTGACACCTACTTTTCAGCACTTCCAAGCCCCTTTCCAGAGAAAACTATGGAAAGAAATGCGTTTCTTCACGTATTCTTCAGAAATGTCGCCTTCAAGCTGGAACAGGGACGTTTCCCAGCAACCGTCCACCGCTGCCGCCCCCGAACTGGACGTCTTCGCGCTGGGCCGGCGCGTCCGTCACCTTCGCAAGCAGGCAGGGCTCACGCTCGATGACTTGAGTGCCGCCGTCGGGACCGCTCCCAGCCAGCTCAGCCTGATCGAGAACGGCAAGCGCGAGCCCAAACTGACGCTGCTGCAGCATCTGGCTGGTGCTCTCAATGTCAGCATCGACCAGTTGCTCGGGGCAGAGCCGCCCAGCCGCCGGGCCGCCCTCGAGATTGAGCTGGAACGGTACCAGCGCGGGCCGCTGTACGAGTCCTTGAACCTGCCGAAAATCCGCATCAGTTCGCGGCTTCCACTGGATGTCCTCGAGGCCCAGGTGGGGCTGCTGCATGAGCTTGAGAAGAAGATGAACGAGCACGTGGCTACCCCCGAGGAAGCGCGCCGCGCCAACGGTGAACTGCGGGCCATGATGCGGGAACGGGGAAACTATTTTCCTGAGTACGAGGCCGAGGCACAGAAGGTCCTCAAGGAGGTGGGCTACACCACCGGCCCGCTGAGCCAGCACGTCATCGCGGACATCGCCGCCCACCTCGGTTTCACCCTGCACCACGTGGGGGACTTGCCGCATTCCACCCGCTCCGTGACGGATTTGAAGAACCGCAAAATTTACCTCACGCAGAGCCAGCGCCAGGACCACGACCCCCGTTCGGTGCTGCTGCAGGCCCTGGGCCACTACGTCCTGGGCCACGAAACACCCAAGAACTACGGCGACTTCCTGGCCCAGCGCGTGGCGACCAACTATTTCGCCGCAGCGCTCCTCCTGCCCGAGCAGGCCACCGTGGAATTTCTGCAAAAAGCCAAAGCGGCCAAGGAAATTGCGGTTGAGGACATCCGGGATGCGTTCGCCGTCTCCTACGAGACTGCCGCGCACCGCTTCACCAACCTGGCCACCAAGCACCTGGGCATCACCACCCACTTCCAGAAGACCCACCAGAGCGGCATCATCTACAAGGCGTACGAGAACGACGGCGTGAATTTCCCCCAGGACCATACCGGCGCCATCGAGGGCCAGCCGTCGTGCAAAGCCTGGACCTCCCGCGCGGTGTTCGATGTGCCGGACAAGTTCAGTGCCTATAGCCAGTACACGGACACGCCGTCCGGCACCTACTGGTGCACGGCCCGGACTGAACGGTCGGCGAGCGGCGAGTTCTCGCTGAGCATCGGGGTGCCGTACCAGCATGTGAAGTGGTTCCGCGGCCGGGAAACCACTGCCCGGGCCACCTCCAATTGCCCGGATCCCACCTGCTGCAAACGTCCGCCTGCTGAGCTGGCCCATGCCTGGGCCGGCAACGCCTGGCCCTCGGCGCGTGCACACTCACACCTGCTGGCTGCGATGCCGCCCGGCGCCTTCCCTGGCGTGGACGAAACCGAGGTGTACAGCTTCCTGCAGGCGCACTCGGGGAGCTAGTCAGGGTGCAGCCGCAATGTCGGCCCCCATCTGCATGCGGTGGCGAGTTGCGCCCATGTCCAGGCTGATGATGTCAAACAAGATTCCTTGCACTGCTCGGTAAGACTCGGGATTGCCGGACCAGCGACCTGAATCGTGAAGGAAACGTAGGAATTGCATCAATGAATAGGTGGCCACGAGGCCTGGCTGGACGGTATTGATTATCAAAGTCGCCAGTCTTGCTGCCACCTCACCCGGTTTGAGGGCAGTGATGGAACGGCGTTCACCAATATCAGGGTAAAAACGGAAGAAGAGCTCCAAGCTCGCCAGCACCTCTTTCACATCTGTGCTGAATGGGCGCTGGACATACCAGCAGATGAAGGCGGGAGCCAGGGCCTCCAACTCGCGGAGGCTGCCAGATGAAGGAACTGCCACGGTTCGGTTGGCGGCTTTGAACGGGTCTCCCGGCTGGTTCCGCACCTGGTCCGTTCGTGCCGCCCGTCGGCGCTGGTTCCTGCCCACACTGATCCTCGCTTTGCTCGCTGTTCGGCGTAATCCCAAACACTAGGGAGGAAGCTGCCAAGCCTGCGACAGCCCCAAGCGCGTATGTGGATAAGAGGCCCGAACCCGATGCAAAGCACGCCCCCCTTCTCACGCAGAAGGTGAGCGCGCGTTTGCGTTTGTGCCGCCAAAGGTGAGCGGGCTTTTGGTTTGTGCCGCCAAAGGTGAGCGGGCGTCTGGGTTTGTGCCGCCAAAGGTGAGCGGGCGTTGGGTCAGCCGTGGAGCGTACGGTATGCAGCCGCCGCGGCGGGGTGCAGGGGAACGCCGGCGGTGTTGATCAGGGTTTCCGCGCTGAGGAACTGCACGCCAAGGGTGGACTGCGGAATCAGCTCGCCGGCGTTGTGCACCAGCAGCTGCACCGTCCGCTCCACCGTGGCGTTGTCCAGGTCCCGGCGGCACAGGAGCAGGTTGGGGGCCCCGATCGTCCAGACCGCAGGCACGCCGGGGTAGCTGCCCTCGGGAATCAGGACGCGGTCGTAGACCCCGCCGTACCGCCGCCGCAGCTCCGGCAGCAGCGGCGACAGGTCCAGCAGCCCCAGCGCCACCTCCTGCGCGGCGGCGGCGATCGCTGACGTGGGAACCCCGCCGGACCAGAACAGGGCGTCCACGGTCCCGGCCTTCAGCGCGGCGATACCGTCGTTCAGGCCAAGGTTTTCGACGGCGGCAGTGCCGGCCGGAGGCGCGCCCGCATCGGCGGAGGTGCCCAGCCCGGCCGCCTCGAGGAGTCTCGGGGTGGTGATGGAGGTCCCCGAGCCGGGCTGGCCCACGGCGACCCTGCGCCCCGCGAGGCCGGAGATGTCCCGCACCCCGCTGTCCCTGCGGACCACGCAATGGACATAGTTTTCGTAGACTTTTCCGACCGCGGCAATCTCCGCCCCGTCAGCCAAACCCTGCTGGCTGGCAGCGTCGGCCAGGGCCACGGCGAACGCGGCCCTCCCGGCCCGCAGTTCCGCGAGGTTGTCCAGGCTGCCGCCGGTGGGCACCGCCCTGGCCTGGCGCGCCACCCCGTGGCGCTCCAGCGCCGCGGCCAGCAGAGTGGAGAATTCCAGGTAGAAACCGCCCGGTTCGCCGCCGGCCACCGTCAGCAGGTCCGGCCGGTCCCCGGCAGTGCAGGAACTGAGCACGGGCGGCAGCCAGGCAGCAAATCCGACGGCGAGGGCTGACTTGAGCACTGAGCGGCGCGAAGGCGCCGGTGCTGGCGCGTGAACGTCACGCATTCTTCTCACCGCTGTGGGGACCTGGCGGGGGCTGTGCTGTGTGCATGGGGAATTCGATCCTGGCTGCCAGGCCGTGCGGTACCGCCGCATCCAGGACCAGCCGGCCGCCGTTGGCCGCCGCAAGCTCACCCACGATCGTCATCCCCAGCCCGGTTCCGGGAACCGACGCATGCCGGGGCGAGCGCCAGAACCTGGTGGCAGCCGCGGCACGCTCGGCGTCGGACAGCCCCGGGCCGTCGTCGGAAACTCCAACAATTACCCGGCCGGGGATGGACCGGACCTCCGCGGTCACGGTGGCACCCGGGGCGTACTTGAAGGCATTGCCCAGCAGTTCGCCGACCATCTGGGCCAGTTCCGCCGGCTTGCAGGCCACCAGCACTGACGGCCGGGGCGCCGGTGCCAGGACCAGCCGGCACCCGGACTGCCGGGCCAGCGGCGCCGCCCGCTCCACTTCGCCCTGGAGGACGGCGTAGGGGTCCAGCGGCTCAAGGCCGGGTCCGTCGGGGTCGCTGCCCACCGCCCGGAGGGAACCTTCGGACGCCCGGTGCTCGGCAGCGGCGAGCTTCAGCACGCCGTCCAGGATCTCCTCCACCCGTTCCAGTTCCGCCATGGCCCGCTCGGCGGCGTCGTGTTCGCGGGCGTTCTTCAATTCGAGCTGGAGCAGGTCCAGCCGCAGCCGCAGCGCCCCGATCGGGTTGCGCAGCTGGTGCGACGTGTCCGCGATCAGCTGGCGCTGGGACTCCATGCTGGCACTCACGGTCCGGGCCATCGCCGTGAAGGACCGGCTCAGTTCCCGCAGTTCCGGTGGCCCGGCCTCCGGCAGGAGCCCGGCGCGGCCCGTCCTGCCCAGCTCGTTCACCGCGGAGTTCAGGCGCATGACCGGCCGCAGGACCCAACCAGTCACCCGGGCCGCGCCAAGCAGCAGGATGGCGGCAAGGGCGAGAGCCGCGACCCCCACCCCGAGCCACCGTTCCTGCAGCTTCCGCTGCGCCGTTGCCGCGTCGACTTCCAGGACCACGGCACCCAGGACCTGGCTGGCATTACCGAAGGGCCGGAAGATGACCCGGGTGCCGGTCCCGAAAAGCTCCAGGGGCGACAAAGCGGTGTTGCTGACGTTCAGCCGGGCCAGGGACAGGGCATCCTGCACGTCGGCGCGTCCGGCATCCAGGCCGCCCGACACCAGTGTTGCCTGCTGGAAGCGCACCACGATGCCTTCGCCGTACAGCCCGGAATACGTGTCCATTTCCCGCTGCAACCGGGCGGTGTCGCCGTCGCCGGATGCGTCAAACGCCACCTGTGCCAGCCGGTTCAGCGACGCCGCCCGGTTGATTTGCAGCTCCTGGGTCAGCTCGCGGGACGCGGAGGTCAGGATGGTGCCCGAAATCAGGAAGACCACCACCAGGCACAGCACGCTGAGGACGCCCAGGACCCGCAGCCTCATGGGGCCGCCGCCTCCACCCGGTACCCGACACCGCGGACGTTGATGATGAAGCCGGGCTTCTGGAGTTTGGCCCGCAGCCCGGTCAGGTGCACATCCAGGGAGCGCGAGGAGGCCAGGAAGGCATCGCCCCAGAGGGCGTCCAGGATCTGTTCCCGCGTGACCACCGAGCCGGCATGGCGCGCCAGCAGGGCCAGCAATTCGAACTCGGTGGCGGTCAGCGGGAGCGGCGCGGACGCCTTGGCCGCCGTGCGCCGGTCCAGGTCGATCTCAAGGTCGTCCAGGACGATGATGTGCTGCGGCACCGCGGTGCTTCGCCCCGCCCGCCGCGTCACCGCCTCGATCCTGGCCAGCAGCTCCACGAGTTTGACGGGTTTGACCAGGTAGTCGTCCGCACCGGACCGCAGCCCGAGCACCACGCTGCGTTCGTCGTCGCGCGCCGTCAAAACCAGGATGGGAACATCCGTGACCTGGCGGAGCTTGCGCAGCACGTCCAGTCCGTCCATGTCGGGAAGCCCAAGGTCCAGCAGGATCACCTGGAAGTTGCGGTGCGAGAGGAGTGCGTCTGCGCCGCGGGACACACGGGACGCCGTATGCCCCGCGCTGGCGACACCGGCCGCCAGCGCGCCGGCCATGGCGTCGTCGTCCTCGACGATCAGCACGTCCATGGCCATCTTCCTTGCTGCGTTGGTTCGTGTACCCGGTTCATCCCCGCCCCGTGAGATTACCGCGTGGCGGCAGAATATGCCCGACGGCGGCCGGCAGGCAGGCAGGCAGGAAGGGCACCAGTGCGGCAAAACCTAAGGAAGTGTTAGGAAATGCCCTTCCGCGTTGGCTGTGCCGTGCATCACCCATAGCTTGGATAAGGCCACTCCGGCGCTGGAGGCCGCATCCACTACAAGGAGGAACTCACCGATGAGCACCGAACAAGCCATCCCTGCCACCGAGGCAGCCCAGACCCGGCGGGCGGTGGGCAACATCCTGAAGGGATCGGCCGGCAACCTCGTGGAGTGGTACGACCTCTACGTCTACACCGTCTTCGCCGCCTACTTCCAGGCGCACTTCTTCAACTCCAAGGACGACCTCCAAGCCGGCCTTGAAGCGATGGCCGTCTTCTCGACGTCGTTCCTCATGCGCCCCATCGGTGCCTGGTTCTTCGGCCGGTACGCGGACCGCAAGGGCCGCAAGGCCGCGCTGACGCTGAGCGTGACCCTGATGTCCGCCGGTTCCTTCGCCATCGCCGTGCTGCCCACCCAGGACGTCATCGGGTTGTGGGCCATGATCCTGCTGGTGGTCGTCCGCGTGATCCAGGGCTTCTCCGTCGGCGGCGAGTACGGCACCAGCGCCACGTACATGTCAGAGGCGGCCACCTCCAAGCGCCGCGGCTTCTTCTCCAGCTTCCAGTACGTCACCCTGGTGGGCGGCCAGATGCTCGCCCTGCTGGTCCTGGTGATCCTGCAGAACATCATGCCCAAGGGCGACCTCAGCGAGTGGGGCTGGCGCATCCCGTTTGCCATCGGCGGCGTAGCCGCCCTCGTGGTGCTGTGGCTGCGGCGCTCCATGGAGGAGACCGTCTCGGATGACCAGCTCAACGCCGCAAAGACACCGGCCAAGTCCGGCCAGGCCCAGCCCGGCACCATGAAGCTCCTGTTTACGGGCTACTGGAAGCCGCTGCTGGTCTGCATCGGCATCACCCTGGGCGGTACCGTGGCGTTCTACACCTACACCAACTTCATCCTGAAGTTCATGAACGATACGTCCGGTATCGCCAAGACCGACACCTCAGTGATCAACTTCTGGGCGCTGTTCATCTTCATGCTCCTGCAGCCCGTCTACGGCATCATCTCGGACAAGGTGGGCCGCAAGCCCCTGCTGCTCTGGTTCGGCATCACCGGCGTCCTCTTCACCTGGCCGCTGCTGTCCACGCTTGCCGGGACCAAGGACCCGTTCACCGCCTTCCTGCTCATGATGGGCGGCCTGCTGATCGTCGGCGGCTACACCTCGATCAACGCCCTGGTGAAGGCCGAGCTTTTCCCGGCCTCCATCCGCGCCCTGGGCGTGGGCCTGGGCTACGCGATCGCCAACTCCCTCTTCGGCGGCACCGTCCCGCTGATCGGCGCGGCCTTCCAGAAGGCCGGCCAGGAGGAGCTGTTCTTCACCTATGTCACCATCGCGATCGGCATCTCGCTGCTGGTCTACATCTTCGCGCTGAAGAACAAGAAGGCCACTCACCTGGACGACGAGCAGGGCCACGCCTGGGAGGTCCAGGGCGCTGCCGACGGCGGAGAACGGTTGGGTGCCGGACGGTAACCGTCAGCGGCGGGTGCTCCGCCGGCCCACCAGGAAGCCGTGCGCGGCAAAGAGCCGGGGGAGCACCACATAGACCGCCGTGGGCACCACCACCATGGTCAGGGCCATGGCACGGAAGATGGGGTGCCAGCTTTCCATCAGCGGAGCGGCGGCCATCATTCCCACGGCCACCAGGGGGAAGATCGCCAGCCAGGTGATCACTGCCCGGACATGGATGGACGGCGGGGCGGGCACCGCCGCGGGTTCCGCGGGCTGCAGGGCGGCAAGGTCGGCCGGTTCGGCGGTGGCGGGGGCTGTTGGCTGGGTCGCAGCGTCCACGGAAAACTCCAACTGATTAGTTGCTATTTGCTTGCACAGACACTAAAGGGCCGCGATTGCAATTGCAACTACCTGGTTGGAATTGCGTAGACTTGTGTCATGGCATGGAATACGGGGCGGACCAAAGAGCTTCTGCTGGCCGCTGCCACCGAGGAGTTCAGTGCCAGGGGGCTGGCGGGCGCCCGCGTGGACAGGATTGCCGCTGCCGCCGGGGTCAACAAGGAACGGATCTACCAGTACTTCGGCAAGAAGGACGAGCTGTTCGACGCCGTCCTTGCCGCCGAGATGGTCCGCGTCATGACCGAGGTGCCCATCCAGGGGAACGGTCCGGCAGCGTTCGGCGAGTACGCCGGGCGCCTCTTCGACCGCCACACCAGCGACGGCGTCCTGCCCAGGCTGCTGTTCTGGGAAGGCCTGGAACGCGGCCGCGAAACCGCCAGCCGTGCCACGCGAACGGACCACTGCGCCATCAAGGTGGGGCAGGTGCTGGACGTCCTGCCCGGAATCGACCGCACGGACGCCGCGGACCTGCTGATCACGGTTGTCACGCTTTGCGACGGATGGCCCGTCCTGCCCCAGATCGACACCCTCCTGGCCGGCACCAGCCCCGACCGCACCACCCGCCGTCGTGCGTTCATTGTCCGCACTGCCACCCTGCTGGCCGAGGCCCTGCTGGCCGACGTGGAGACGGCGCGTGAGGAAGCGCGCGCGTAGCTGCCCGCCGCCGTCGTACCACTCCTGCCGCGGGTGCCGGTCCAGGCAGCGGGGCTATATTGGGCCATGTCAGTCCACCACCTCAACCGCGGGAGCCTGAACCATGGCCAAGGAACTTGCCACCCAGCTCATCGAACAACTGCAGGCAGCCGGCGTGCAGCGGATCTACGGGATCGTGGGTGACAGCCTCAACCCGATCGTGGACGCCGTCCGGCAGACGGGCGGCTCGGCCAAGGGCGGCATCGACTGGATCCACGTGCGCCATGAGGAGGCCGCAGCCTTTGCCGCGGCCGCGGAAGCCCAGCTCACCGGAAAGCTGGCGGTCTGCGCCGGCTCCTGCGGCCCCGGCAACCTGCACCTGATTAACGGGCTGTACGACGCCAACCGGTCCGGCGCGCCCGTGCTGGCCATTGCCTCGCACATCCCGAGCAAGCAGATCGGCAGCAGCTTCTTCCAGGAAACCCATCCGGACCGGCTGTTCAACGAGTGCTCGGTGTATTCGGAACTGTTCAGCACCGCTGAACAGGCGCCGCGCGTCATGCACAGCGCCATCCAGCATGCACTGGGACTCGGGGGAGTCGCCGTCGTGACCCTGCCGGGTGACATCGCGGGGCTGGAGGCCACCGCGCCCACCCCGCTGCCCGCCACGTTCCGGCCCGCGGCACTGGTTCCCGATCACGCCAGCGTCCGGGCGCTGGCGGACGCCATCAACAGCGCCGGCAAGGTGGCAATCTTCGCCGGCGCCGGCGTGGAGGGTGCCCACCGCGAACTGATGGCGCTCGCCGAGCTGGCCAAGGCGCCGGTGGGGCACTCGCTCCGCGGCAAGGACTTCGTCCAGTACGATAACCCGTTCGATATCGGCATGACCGGACTGCTGGGCTATGGCGCCGCGGCGGAGGGGATCGAGGACGCGGACCTGCTGGTCCTGCTGGGCACCGACTTCCCGTACGACCAGTTCCTGCCGGACACCCGCACCGCGCAGGTGGACCGGGCCGCGCCCCGGCTGGGGCGGCGCACCGACGTCGACATCGCCGTCCACGGCGACATACTCCCCACCCTGCGCGCACTCCTGCCACTGGTGAAGGCGAAGAAGAGCCGCCGCTTCCTGGACCAGATGCTGAAGAAGCATGACCGCCTGATGAACAAGTCCGTGGGCGCCTACACGCGCAAGGTGGAGACGAAGCAGCCCATTCACCCCGAATATGCGGCCTCGCTGCTGGACCAGGTGGCCGCGGAGGACGCCATCTTCACCGCGGACACGGGCATGTGCAATGTCTGGACCGCACGCTACATCAATCCGCTGGGCACCCGCCGGCTGATCGGGTCCTTCCTGCACGGCTCCATGGCCAACGCCCTCCCGCACGCCATCGGCGCCCAGCTGGCGAACCCCGGGCGGCAGGTGGTGTCCGTGTCCGGCGACGGCGGCCTCTCCATGCTGCTGGGCGAGCTCATCACGCTGGCGGCGTACAAACTGCCGGTCAACGTGGTGGTGTTCAACAACTCCACCCTGGGCATGGTCAAGCTGGAAATGCTGGTGGACGGCCTGCCCGACTTTGGCGTGGACGTGCCGGACGCCAACTACGCCGCCGTGGCCCAGGCCCTGGGCATCCATACGGTCCGGGTCAACGATCCCGCGCAGATCGAGGCGGCGTACCGGGAAGCGTTCGCCCATCCGGGCCCGTCACTGGTGGAACTGATCACCGACCCCAAGGCCCTGTCCATCCCGCCGAAGGTCTCCGGCTCCCAGGTACTCGGATTCGCCACCGCCATGTCCAAGGTGGTCCTGAACCGGGGCGCGGGCGAGGCCGTGAGCATGGCCCGCAGCAACCTGCGGAACATCCCCCGGCGCTAGCCCCTCCCAACCCGGCCCCAAAAGTGATGGGGCGTTTGGGCTCGGCTAGCGCTGGCCGCCCTGCCACAGGGCATCGAACGGGGCGCCGGAGGCGACCCGGTTGCGGATGCCGGCGGTGACGAAGTCCTTGGCGGTCCGGGCCGCCTCCAGCGGGGTGGCGCCCTTGGCGAGTTCCGCCGTCACGGCCGCTGCGAGGGAGCAGCCGGCACCGGACACGGCCACCTCGCCCACCTTCGGGGCGCTCAGGACTTCGAGGGTTCCGCCATCGTAGAAGACGTCGACGGCGTCCGGGCCTTCCAGCCGCACCCCGCCCTTGGCCAGGACTGCCGCGCCGCTGAGTTCATGGATTCGGACGGCGGCGGCCTTCAGGGACTCGACGTCGGTGATTTCCAGGCCGGACAGCGACTCCGCCTCAAAGTGGTTCGGCGTGACGAACGTGGCCAGCGGCAGGATCTGCGCCTTCAGGGCCTGGTCCGTGTCCAGCGCGTGGCCCGGCTCCTGGCCCTTGCAGATCAGCACCGGATCCAGCACCACGTTGGCGAAGCCGTTCTCCTTGAGGGCTCCGGCCACCGTGCTGATGGTGGCCGGGCTGCCCAGCATGCCGATCTTCACCGTGTCCAGTGCAGAGGGTGCGCCGGACGCCGGGCCGTACGCCGCCGTCGTCGCCTCCAGCTGGTGGGCGATCACCTGCTGGTCCACCGGCACGAAGCGGTGGTTCCAGCTGTCCTTCGGGTCAAAGGAGACGATGCACGTCAGGTTCGCGATGCCGAAGACGCCGAGTTCCTGGAAGGTCTTCAGGTCTGCCTGAGCGCCGGCGCCCCTCAGCTCCCGGGACGCCGGAAGAATGCCAGGACGCCGGATAGAACCGGCGATCTGGTGGCTTTCCGGCGTTTCTGTGCTCCCGCCGAGGTATGGCTACAGCCGGAGCGCGTCGAGGACACGGGCTTTGAATTCGTGTTCGCGGAAAAGGTCGGCCCATGTCACGCGAAGAAAAGTCCAACCGTTCTCGGTGAGGGCCTTCTCCCGCTGCCGTTCCTGAAACAGCACCTCACCCGTTGGTTTGTAGTCGAAGTACTTGGTCTTCCCATCGAATTCGAGTGCGACCTTCTTTTCCTTCCACGCGAAATCCAGGCGGTACTGGCCTGCACGCGTAGCTACCGCGACTTGCGGCTCCGGAAGGGGAAGCTTCAACCGGATCAGGAGTTCGCGGGTAAGCGTCTCACCGGCCGACTCTGACCGTGGATCTGCATGGGCGAGTGCGAGCCGGAGGGTCCGGACCCCGCGGCGTCCCTGCAGGCCGTCAGCCATCCTTTCGATGAGCGGCTTGTCCGCACCGAGCCGGAGGGCATGGTCCATCAGCACCAGCGACTGCCGGTAGCCCAGCATCATGGCGCAATCCACTACCGTCCGCTCAAGCGATGTCACCCGGAGGCCGTCAAGAGTCACCACCTCCCGCTCGGTCCAAGCCCGGGTATGGCCGCGGACATCCTTGCCAAGCCGCTCGCTGGAAGGGTTCCCCGGCAGCAGAAGGTGGACCAGGTCATCGACATCCCACAGAGACAAACCGTGCAGCCGCGCCGCTGAGGTGTGGCTGTACACATAGCCACCTGCTGAGGTGGTCAGCGTCCCATGCGCATGGGCGCGAATCAGTTGCCTGCTGCGAAGGGGAGCTGTCTGCTTCTCCCACAGCTCAGCGCGGATGTAGCAGCCGTGGCGAAGGCGGACAAGCTTCCCATCGAGCACCAGGGCCCTGATGGCCTTGGAGTTGAGGCCCATCTCGTGCAATTGCCCCGTTCGCCACAGGTTGCCGGTGCAGGGAAGAGCAGGGACGCGGACTGGCTGCGGTGTCATCCCGACAGGATCCTGCCGCCGCGGCAGCTAAGGAAGGCGCCGCCGTCGTCATGTGGAAAACGTCCTGCGGCCCCCGGATCGCCGGAAACCTTCCCCATCGCCGGAACGTTCCGGCGAGCTGGCACCG
Organism: Arthrobacter sp. C152; assembly: GCF_054890965.1. Lineage (NCBI taxonomy): Bacteria > Bacillati > Actinomycetota > Actinomycetes > Micrococcales > Micrococcaceae > Arthrobacter > Arthrobacter sp. C152. The sequence continues at coordinate 11,996 of NZ_JBTZSU010000028.1, read as the reverse complement.
TTCCGGCGGGTTCGACGGCGCAAGCCGGCTCAGGCCTTCAGCGCACCGTCCAGCAACGCCTGCAGCTCCCTGAAGTGCCGCTCGGTGGCTTCCGGGTGGAAGGCGGAGGTGTCCGCCATCGTGTAGCCGTGCGGCGCCCCTTTGTAGATCTCGTTGAGGGCCTCAAGATCCGCGTCCTTGAGCGCTTCGCCGAGCCGGGCCACGGCGTCGGGCCCCATGCTGTGGTCATGGTCGGCGTGTCCGAACACGAAGCGGGCCCGCGCGTTGCCGAGGCCCAGGTGCGGGCTGTCCGGCTCGTCCGTGGCGAGGCCGCCGCCGTGGAAGCCGCCGCACGCCGCCACGTCGTCCGGGTGGGAGGTGGCGGTGCGGACGGCGAGGCGGGCGCCCATGCAGTAGCCGGTGGTTCCGATGGGGCCCGGTGCAACGCCGTCGAGCGCCCTCAACGCGGAAACCCACGCATCGATGTCCGGCAGCGCCTTGGCCGGGCTCAGGCGGCCCACCCGCGGGAAGGCGGCCTTGCCTGCGGCCTGCCTGCCTTCCGGGGTGGTCATGTCGGCTGCGGGTGAGAGCCCGGCCACGGTCCCTTCCCGGTAGAAGACGTTCGGTGCCAGCACCACGTAGCCCCAGTCCGCGATGCGCTGGGCCATGTCCTGGATGCGGGGGCGCAGGCCGAACGCGTCCATGTAGAGGATGACGCCCGGAAAGGGGCCGGTCCCGGTGGACGGGCGGGCGACAAAAGCTTCGGCGGGGCCTTCCGCGGCCTGGATCTCAAAGAGCATTGGGTCAGGATAGCGGAGGCAACCGGGAGCAACGCTCAGGAGTAGTACCGGCCCAGGGTCTCGGCCTTGAAGTCGAAGAACGTGCCGGACTCGATGGCCAGCCGGGCGTCGTCCACCATCTTCACCACGAACCGCTCGTTGTGGATGGAGATCAGCGTGGCGGACACCATCTCCTTCGCCTTGTACAAATGGTGGACATAGGCCCGCGAGTAGTTCTGGCAGGCGTAGCAGTCGCAGCCTTCCTGCAGCGGCCCGAAATCGCGTTTGTACTTGGCGCCGGAAAGGTTGAACCGGCCGTACGGGGTGTAAAAGGCCGAGTTGCGGGCCACCCGGGTGGGGGAGACGCAGTCGAAGGTGTCCGCACCGTTTTCGATGGCCGTGAAGATGTCGTCCGGCTCGGAGATGCCGAGCAGGTGGCGCGGCTTGTCCTCGGGCAGCTCCTCGTTGCACCAGCGCACGATGGTGCCCAGGTTTTCCTTTTCCAGCGCCCCGCCGATGCCGTAGCCGTCGAACGGCATGGCGCCGAGGTCGCGGCAGGCTTTCCGGCGCAGGTCCTCGTACTGGGCGCCCTGGATGACGCCGAACAGGGCCTGGTACGGCTTCCCGGCCCGCTCATCGGTCAGCCGGAAGTGCTCCTCGAGGCACCGCTCGGCCCACAGCCGGGTGCGTTCGAGCGATTCCTCCTGGTACCGGCGGGAGTTCTGCAGCGTGGTCAGCTCATCGAACGCGAACATGATGTCCGCGCCGATTTGGTGCTGGACCTGCATGGAGATCTCGGGGGAGAAACGGTGCCGGTCCCCGTTCAGGTGGGACTTGAACCAGACGCCGTCATCGTCGATGTGCGCCAGCCGCTCCTTGCCGGGGGCCACGGCGTCGTCCGGCCCGGAGGTGTCAACGGACTTCATGTCGATGACCTTCTTGAACCCGGAACCCAGGCTCATCACCTGGAACCCGCCGGAGTCCGTGAACGTGGGTCCAGGCCAGTTCATGAAGGCGCCCAGGCCGCCGGCCTCGTCCAGGATGTCCGGGCCCGGCTGCAGGTACAGGTGGTACGCGTTGGCCAGCAGTGCCTGGGCGCCCAGGTCCGCCATGGATTCCGGGAGCACGGCCTTGACCGTGGCCTTGGTCCCGACGGCGATGAACGCCGGCGTCCGGATCTCACCGTGCGGGGTGGCCATGGTGCCGGTGCGGCCCAGGAACTCGCCGCCGTTCCCGTCGCGTTGCGCGGCGGACGGCGGGCAGGACTCCACCAGGCGGGCGCCTACCGTAAACGAGAACTGGGACTGGGCCGCGGCAGGAGCAGGAGGGGACGCCGCGGGCGGCGGGGTGGGGTTGGCTGGCACCGTACCAGTCTGCCAGCAAACGGGGCGGCGCCCGGAAACAGGCTGCCGGCGTCAGCTCACGGGGTCCGAGTCGGGATAGTTTTCGTCCCGCCACGAATCCCAGGACTTCCGGACCGCCTCGAGCTTGCCAGCCCCGAGGTCGTACGTGGACGCGATGACCAGGGAACCGTCCCCTTCCTCGCGCACGTTCTTGATGGCGGGATGGTCGGCCACCACCAGCAGGCCCTCACCGTGCTCGGCGTAGTCGTGCACCGTGAGCCCCACCTGGTGGCTGGTCCGGTACCAGACCTTCCCGCTGATCTGCTCGCCGGTCCCCAGTTTCAGCTCGTACGGCTCGCCGGCTGCCGGGAGGTCCGTGAGCCCCAGCTTGTCGATGGCCGAGCCCTTCCCGTCCGTCAGGTGCAGGAAGAGCGTGTGCCGTTTGCCGTGCGGGTGCCGTTCCAGGGCGAAGCGGAGTTGCTGCAGGAACGTCAGCCACCCCTGCGTGATGTCCTCGTCCCAGGCGGCCCATTCCGAGTCGTGGTCAAGGGCTCCGCGGGTGACGCTGACCCGGGTCCCCTCGGGCACCGGATGCAGCTCGAAGGTGTCCCCGCCGTGGACGGTGAGGCTGGTGTGGTCCGCGGCTTCCTGGACGTCGCCGGAGAAATAGATTTCCTTGATCTCGGACTCCAGGTCCTCGGCCTGCCAGCCGTGCCACTGGGCCACCCGGGACGGCTCACGCAGCATGGTCCAGACCTGCGGAGCGTCGGCGTTGATCACTACGCTGAGATTGTTCGTCATAGCCCCGAATGTACGCCCCGGACCCAGCCCCGGGTAGGGGTAATTTCCCCTGCCCGGGAGGTGCTCCAAGGATCAGGAGCGGACGGCCTCGAGCTCGTTGCTGATGCGCCGCTCCAGTTCGGACATTCCGATGGTCTCCGACCCGCCGTGGGCGCGCAGGAACAGCAGGGATTCCAGGCGCAGCAGCCGCCATTCACGCTCGGCGTCGTGGTTGGAGTTGTCGATGGAGCGGAAGATTTCCTTGTCGTACAGGTTCGGCTCATTGAGCGAGCGCTGCCGCACCTTGGCCGCCATCCGGGCCTTGAAAGCGTCGGTCTCCTGGTTTTCCGGCGTCCGGATCAGTTTCTCGTAGACCTCTGCCCGTTCGTCCTGGCCGTCCTGCCGGCAGATGTAGCTGGCCAGCGCCAGGGCCGCCTTCACCGATGTCCACCGGCCCGGGTTGCCGTCATAGGGCAGCACGGTGATCAGGTCGGCGACCGCAAGTGCGCCCTCGGCGTCCTTGAGCGTGATGAACAGTTCGTGCGCGAGGTCGCTGAGGTCCTTCAGGCAGCTGCCGGACTTGAAGTTCACGCCCTTGGAAAGCCGGTCGGCCAGGAGCAGCACGCCCATCGCGTCCGGGTGGGCTTCGGCGGCGGCCTCCACCACGGACTCGGGGGTGCCGGAAGGAGCCGGGATGAGGGCGAGTTCCTCCTCGCCGGGCCCGGTCACCGCCGGAGGCACCGGCGGCAGGGGAGGAACGACGACGGCGGGCGCCACTGCGAGCGGGCCGGTCCCCGCGCCGGGCTGCTCCTGCGGGCCGTTGTTGGGTGCCGGGGTTTCCGCCGGCGGCGTGGCCTCGGAAAAGTTCTCCGGCAGCGGAAGCTGCGTGACGGCGTCGTGCGTTCCCTCCACGACCGTCACCGTGGTGCCTACGGCGACCCGCAGCGTGCCGCCGCCGGATAGGCTGGCCAGCACCAGGGCGGGGGAGCCGAAGTCATCCCGCTCAAGCTCCACCTGGTCGATTTCGGCGGTGCGTTCGCCGTCGGGAAGGAGGATGTGGCTGCCGGTGGTCAGAGATCCAGCCTGCTGTTCACGGTGGTGCCTGGCGGCTGGTGTTTCGGTCATGGGAGTCCTTAAGTTCTCTTGCGGTCCGCCCTACAGTCTACAAAGGCGGGCACCAAAAACCGGGGACCCCCACGTCCCGGCGGGGATGTCAGAAGCCCACGCCTGCGAAGGCCAGGGCCTGCCGGATGAGCCCGCCGCGGCCGCCGGTGAACTCCATCTGCACGCCGGGGCTGAGGACTTCCTCGGGGGTCATCCAGGTCAGTTCCAGGGCGTCCTGGCGGGGCTCGCATTCCCCCGTGACCGGGATGATGTAGGCCAGCGATACGGCGTGTTGCCGCTCATCGGTGAACCCGGTCTGCGACGGCGCGGGGAAGTATTCGGCCACCGTGAACGGCACCGGGCTCAACGGCAGCTGCGGGAACGCGAGGGGGCCGAGGTCCTTTTCCATGTGCCGCAGCAGGGCGGCGCGGATCGTTTCGCGGTAGATGACGCGGCCGGACACGAGGGACCGGACCATGGTGCCGTCGGCGTCCGCCTGCAGCAGCGTGCCCACTTCGTTCACGTACCCCAGCGGGTCCAGCCGCACGGGCACTGCCTCCACGTACACCATGGGCAGCCGGCCCCGCGCCTCAAAAAGGTCTTCTTCGGAAAGCCAGCCGGGATTCGGATCAGGTGTGCGCACGTTCATGCTTAAGTTCTACCCCATGGGGCGCCGCTGGGAGATCCAGACCGTGGCTGGCGCGTTGGGGCCGGGCGCATCCGGATTGGCCACGTGCAGGGTGCTGCCAAAGGCCTCTTCCGTCACGGTGGCGGTGAACCCGGCGGCGGCGAGGCGCTCCCGCAACGGCTCCAGGGTGCCCCCGTACTCGAAGCCGAGCCCCGAACGGGACGGGCCGGACGCCGGGCGCACCAGGAGGACGCCGCCGTTCTTGGCCGTGAAGTCGGCGGTTTCGTCATTGTCCGGAACCGGCCGCGGGCGCGCACCCACGTGCAGCAGGGTCCGGGCCGCGCCTTCGGGATCGGCTGTGTACCAGACGCCGACGACGGCCAAGGAAGGATCGGCGTCGGCGCACTGGGCGAAATGGTCTGCCTTGCCTGCCATGAAGCTGAACCCGTCCGGTGCGCTGATCAGGCAGGCATCGGGCTGCCCGCCGGTGACCGGGCCTGCCGGTTCCGTCCCGTCCTCCTGTGCCGACAGGTTGGTGCGGCGGGCGAACTCGGCGACGTCGCCCACCTCCACGGCCAGGACGGTGCGGCCGTCCTGCCCGGATCCGGCCTGCTCGGGGTGCAGCACCAGGCGGCCGGACGCGGAATCGAACACCTCCCGCCCGCCGTCGTCCTCCGTCTGAACCATGCCGAGGGCGGTGAGGAGCTGTTTCCACTGCTCGGTGCGGGAGGTGTAGTGGATGGGACGGACTCGGAGCATGGTGTTGTCCTTGGTGCTCGGTGGTGTGCTGCCGTATGGCCATGATGCCACTTGATGCCGCGGTGCACACCAGGGCTTGTGGCACGGGTTTTCACGGGCAGAATTAGGCCATGGCTGACGACCTGGAGGAACTGCTGCTGCCCGATGCCGCCGCCTGGCGCGCCTGGCTGGAGGCAAACCACGCAACCAGCCCGGGGGTGTGGCTGGTCCTGCACAAGAAGGGCGGCACGGTCACCGGCCTCGACTACCCGGCGGCGCTGGACGAGGCACTGTGCTTTGGCTGGATCGACGGGCAGCTGCGCCGCCGGGATGAGGAAAGCTCCTTCCAGCGGATGACGCCGCGGCGGCCGCGGAGCATCTGGTCGGCACGGAACGTGGGGCATGTCGCGCGGCTGGAGGAAACCGGGAAGATGACCGATGCGGGCCGGGCCGCAGTGGAGGCAGCCAAGGCGGACGGCCGCTGGGACGCGGCCTACGGCGGGCAGGCCGATGTTCAAGTACCGCCGGACCTGGCAGCCGCCATCGCCGCCAACCCGGCGGCCCAGGACATGTTCGACGTCCTCACCAAGAGCAACCTGTTCGCCCTGGTGTACCGGACGAATTCGGCGAAGCAGGCAGCCACCCGGGAGCGCCGGATCGCCGGAATCGTGGAGATGCTGGCCCGGGGGGAAGCGTTCTACCCGCAAAAGAAGCGCCCGGCGGCGAGGGGCGGGCCCGCCCCGGATGACGCTCCGGATTCGGCTGCGGGCGGCTGAACCGGTAAAATTGATGGTTCACTTGCGCTGGTGCCGTTCCCCGACCCCCGGGGGACGGCACTTGTGCGTTCAGCGACGGATCGGCCCATGCTCCCCACATTCCCCGGAACAGTCCTTGCCGCCCTTCGGCGCCGCCCGCTCTTGTGGGCCGTGGTGGCCGCGGTGGCAGCACTGGCCGTGGCCGCTGCGCTGGTCCTGGCCGGAAACACCCGCCAGGACAACAGCCAGCCCGGGACCGGGGATTCCGCCGCGGCGCCGACCGCGGCCGCTCCCTCGCAGGATCCCGGCTACCGGCCGGCCTACCACCTCACCCCGGACCAGCGCTGGATGAACGATCCCCAGCGGCCGTTCCTCCTGGACGGCGTGTGGCATTACTACTACCTCTACAACGCCGACTACCCCGAGGGGAACGGCACCGAATGGTTCCACGCGACCAGCACCGACCTGGTGCACTGGAAGAACGAGGGCGTGGCCATCCAGAAATTCCGCAACGGCCTGGGCGACATCGAAACCGGCTCCGCCATGGTGGACGCGGACGGCACGGCCGGGTTCGGCAAGGGCGCGGTGATCGCCGTGCTCACCCAGCAGCTCGACGGCGTCCAGCGCCAGTCCCTGTTCTACTCCACCGACAAGGGCTTCAGCTTCCAAAGCTACGGGCAGAACCCGGTGATGGAAAACCCCGGCGCCGAGCACTGGCGGGACCCGCGGATCGTGCGCGACGAGGCCAACAACCAGTGGCTGATGCTCCTGGCAGAAGGGCACAAGATCGGCTTCTACACGTCCAAGGACCTGAAGCAGTGGTCCTACGTTTCAGGGTTTGAACAGGAGGGGCTGGGGGTGCTGGAATGCCCCGACTTCTTCCAAATGGACGTCGACGGCGACCCCGCCAAACGCACGTGGGTCCTCGCCGCCAGCGCCAACGGCTCGGCGGAGGGCCGCACCACCGGGCTGGCGTACTGGACCGGGAGCTTCGACGGCAAGGACTTCACCCCGGAAGGCGGCTACCAGTGGCTCGACGGCGGGGCGGACTTCTACGCCGCGGTCACCTGGGATGACCCGCGGCTTGCCGACGGGCAGCGCAAGGCGTCCCGGCACGCCATCGGCTGGATGAACAACTGGGCCTACGCCCGGCAGTTGCCCACCACGGACTGGCACGGGGCCGCGTCGGTGGTGCGGGATATCCGCCTGGAGTCCGACGGCGGCAGGCCGGCTTTGGTCTCGGCGCCAACCCCGGCGCTGCAGTCGCTGGAAGGGGAACCCGCGCAGATTCCCGGCGGCGTGCTGGGCGGGGGACGGACGTTGCCGGTACCTGACAGCGGCGCGTTCAAGGCCGACGTCGAACTGGAACGGCCTGCCGGCAGCGGCGAGGCCAGGATCCTCCTGCAAAGTGGGGGTACCACGTACGCCACCATCGGCTACGACTTCAAAGCCGGGAAGGCGTCTGTGGCCCGCGAAGGGGATGCGGTGGCCGGTGCCAGGGACCGGCCGGCCCAGGGGCAACCGGGCGGGCAGGGCGTGGATGGCGCGTACCGCCAGATCAGTTCCGTGGAGGCCCGGGCTGCGGGGGACACGGTGCGCCTCACGGTTTATGTGGACCGGTCGTCCGTGGAGGTCTTCGTGGGCGGGCAGACGCTCACGTCCCTGGTCTTCCCGCCCGCCGGCCACCGGGAGGCCCGGCTGGAGGCCGACGGTCCGGTGCAGCTCAAAAGCGGTGCCGTGACGCCGCTCGCCGCCATCCGCTAGGGGGACGCCGGAGGGTTCGCGGAAACCCCGGCTGCCACCACGGCGGCGGCCTCCAGCGTCATCCACGCCTGGAGCTGGGTGGCGAGTTCGACGGCGGCACCCGGCGGATACGTTTCGGCCGCCGGTTGGCCGGCCTCAAGGGAGAAGACGCTTGCCCCTGCCGGCGCGGTCCGGGCCTCCCCGGCACCCACCTCCCGCCGCCCGGACCAGAAGCCCCCGGCCGTGTCGGTGACCAGCCGCGCCGCCGCGGCGCGCGTGGGCCCCGGGAGCCGGCCATCCACTGCCGCCAGTGCAAGGTAACGGCAGAGAATCCCGGTGAACAGGCCGCCGTCGCCCGTTCCCTCGCAGCGGAGCACGGAGCTGCCCGGAACGGTCAGCCTTGCCTCCACCGCGTCCACCAGCGCCGCGGCCCGTGCGAGGTTCGCGGCTCCGCCCAGCTCGAGGAGGGCGCCCAGGACGGGGCCCTGGTTGTAGGTGTACACGGCGCGCTCCACCAGGACTCCGCCGGCCGGATCCAGCCGGACGCCGTCGAGATACAGGCCCTGGCCGACGTCGAAGAGGGTGGCATCCAGCCAGTCCAGCAGCGCCTGGGCCTTGGCCCGCTGGCCTGTGCGGGCGTAGAACAATGCCACCGGAGCCGTGGCCGGGGTGTTCTTGAAGTCCCGCTTCTTGCTCCAGAACGTGCCGCCGCCCAGGTCGCCGGTGCACGCGGCGTCGAACTGCAGGGTCAGCGCGGCGCGGAGCGCGGCGTTGCGGCGCCGGCCGGCCCTGCGGGTGTCCTCGGCGAGCCGGTCCAGCCGCAGGGTGGCCAGGGCAAGCCAGGCCATGTCGTCGTAATAGTTGTTGACGAACGTCAGCGCGTTGCGGAGCCGGATGCCGGTCACCAGCCGCGACGCGAGACGCCCCGCGCTCGGGTGGTGCGGACCGTTGAACCGGGCCGCCGGGGTTGCGCCGTTGCCGAGCTCGCGCCGCCCGGTGTCCACCAGGCAGTCCACGTAGTGCGCCTGCCACCAGTAGTGCCACGGCGCGGTGAGGCCGGCCCGCCGGCGTCCCCGCCACTGAACTGCGCCCAGATGCGTTCCGGGCAGAAACAGCACTTTTCGGCCGAACAGGGCGGTCACAGACCGGGCGGCCAGGTTGGCGCGGCCGTGCCAGTCGGTGAAGGCGGAGTCGCTGGGGCTCATGGTTCCACCCTAACCACGCGCCGCCGCCCGCCGCCCGCCGCCCGCCGCTGGAGCGTGCGGCACGGCGGATGGGTGCGGGATCAGCGAATTTCAGTTAACATTCACTAACTGATCCCGCTTGTCCGGCGCGGGCGGGGGCACTCATCAAGGAGGATGGATGGACAGCAAAGGCAGCGTGGCACTGGTGACGGGGGGTGCCTCCGGACTCGGTGCCGCCACGGCCCGGCGGTTGTTCGACGACGGCGCCTCAGTGGTGCTGCTGGACCTCCCTTCCTCGGGTGGCCAGGCAGCGGCGGACCACCTCAATGAACGTGCCGCCGCCGGGCAGTCAGCCGTCTTTGCCCCCGCCGACGTAACCAGCGAGGCCGAGGTGCGGGCCGCCGTCGCCACCGCCACGGGGCTGGGACCGCTGCGGATCGTGGTGAACTGCGCCGGCATCGCCACGCCGGGCAAGGTCCTGGGCCGCGACGGCGTGCTGCCGCTGGAGGCCTTCACCCGGGTCATCCAGGTCAACCTGGTGGGAACCTTCAACGTGCTGCGGCTGGCGGCCGAGGCGATGGTTGCCACCGAGCCGGTGGCCACCGAAACCGGCGGGCCGGAACGCGGCGTCATCGTCAACACCGCCTCGGTGGCGGCGTTCGAGGGGCAGATCGGCCAGCCCGCGTACGCAGCATCCAAGGGGGCCGTGGCGGCCATGACGCTGCCCATCGCCCGTGAGCTGGCGCGCTCGCTGGTGCGGGTGGTGACCATCGCCCCGGGCATCTTCGAGACGCCGATGATGGCTGGCCTGCCCAAGGAGGCGCAGGAATCGCTCGGTGCGCAGGTGCCCCATCCGTCCAGGCTGGGGAAACCGGCCGAGTACGCCAGCCTGGTGGCACACATCGTGGACAACGCCATGCTGAACGGCGAGACCATCCGGCTGGACGGCGCCATCCGGATGGGGCCCAGATGACGGGCAGCGACATGGCGGGCGCCAACACGGCGGGCGCGGACATCAGCCAGCTGCCGTCGGCGGACTTCTTCGCCGTCGAGTCGCTGCTCAACGGGACGGAACGGAAGAAGCTCGCGCAGCTGCGGGAGTTCCTGGCCGCCGAGATCGCCCCGTACGCCGGGGACTGGTGGAACAAGGCGGAATTCCCCGCGCATCTGCTGCCCAAACTCGCCGCCTTGGAACTGAGCACGCCGGCCGAGCGTGGCTACAGCAACCTTTTCGCCGGGCTGGTCATCGCGGAAATGACCCGGGTGGACACTTCCATTGCCACGTTTTTCCTGGTCCACCACGACCTGTTCGTGCAGTCCCTGTACCACTTCGGCACGCCGGACCAGAAGCGGCGGCTGCTGGCGGATGCCTCGGACCTGCGGATCACCGGCGCGTTCGCGCTGACCGAACCCCTGCACGGGTCCGACGTCGCCGGCGGCATGGAAACCCGGGCCCGGCGGGTCTCGTCCCGGACAGGGGAAGCGGACAGCAGCGGTGACGCCTGGGTGCTGAACGGCGCCAAGCGGTGGATCGGCAACGGCACATTCTGCGACTACATGCTGGTGTGGGCGCGTGACGAAGCGGACGGCGCGGTCCGGGGCTTCATCGTGGACGCCACGCTGCCCGGCGTCAGCCGCAGCCGGATCGAGAACAAGATCGCGCTGCGCACGGTCCAGAACGCGGACATCGTGTTCGAGGACGTCCGGGTGGCCGAGGCGGACCGCTTCGGCGGCATCAGCAGCTTCGAAGACACCAAGGAACTGCTCCGCAGCTCCCGCATCATGGTGGCCTGGCAGGGCGTGGGGCAGCAGCTGGCCGCGTTCGACGTGGCCCGGCAGTACGCCGTCGAACGCCACCAGTTCGGCCAGCCGCTGGCGGCGTTCCAGCTGATCCAGCAGCAGCTGGTGACCATGCTGGGGAACGCGGTGGCCAGCATGGCCATGATGGCCGGCCTGGCCAGGCTGCAGGACGAGGGCGGCGCTGACATGCCCAGGGTGGCGCTGGCCAAGTCCTACATCAGCGCGCGGATGCGCGAAACCGTGGCCATGGGCCGTTCCATCCTGGGCGGGAACGGCATCATCACCGACTACCGGATGGCCAAGATCTTCGCCGACGCCGAGGCCATCTACACCTACGAAGGGTCCTTTGAGGTCAACACCCTGATCGTGGGCCGCGCCATCACGGGCATCTCGGCAATTGCCTAAGGCACGGCGGCGGAAAGAACCTACGACGGCGGATGGCTGCCTTTGGAGTCTTGGCGCCTTCCTACCAATCACCGCAGTTTTCCACATAGGGGTTTAGGGCGGGGTCATTGTCAGACCGGAGTGGAAGACTCTGGTTATGGAAGCGGTGTGGGGACTGGTGCAGGCGGATGGGTCGGTGCTGCCTGCGTCTCCCACCGTTGCTGATGTCGTGGCCTTGTTGGCTCGTGTACCGCTGGCCGCCGATGCTCCGGGGATGGTCGACCAGATCCGCGGGCTGGAGGATCTGAAGTGCCTGGCCGGGGCGCAGCAGGCTGAGGCCGCTGTTGCTTTTGACCTGTGCCAGCGGCGGGAGCAGGCCGTGGCCGGGGTCCCGGCCGAGGAGCAGGGCGCCGGGGTCGCGGCACAGGTCGCGCTGGCGCGGCGGGAGTCGCCGGCCAAGGGTTCGCGGCTGCTGGGCCTGGCCAAGGCCCTGACCGGGATGCCGCACACGTTCGCCGCGTTCCGGGCCGGATCGTTGAATGAGTGGCGGGCCACCCTGGTGGTGCGGGAAACCATCTGCCTGCCTGCCGAGGACCGTGCCGCGGTGGACGAGGAACTCGCCGCCGACACCGGCATCCTCACCGGCAGCCTCGACGGCGCAGGCGACCGGGCCCTTGTGGCTGCGGTCCGCGCCGCCGCGTACCGGCGGGACCCCGCCTCCGTCGCCAGGCGGGCCTCCCGGGCCGTGGGCGGGCGGTGCGTGAGCCTGCGCCCGGCCC
>NZ_JBTZSU010000027.1:0-58851 GCF_054890965.1 Arthrobacter sp. C152 | reverse complement strand
CCGGGCGATCTTCCTTTTTTTCACGGAGGAAGGGTAGGAGAAGGAGCCTGCCGCCTCCTCTCCCCCCCCCCCCCCCCCCCCCCCCCGCTCCCCTGAAGATGCCGAAAGGCCTGGGCGGAAGCCGGGCGCCGCCTTAGCCCCGCACGCTCAGCGTGAACGTGTTGGGGCCGCTGCAGGTGACGGCGATGCGGCAGGTGGTGGTGTTGTGCCGGGTTGAAAGGTCGCTGATCGCCGAGTCGAGGGTTTCGTGCAGTGCGGCCCTGTCCCAGATCTTCAGGGATACGGATTTGGCAGTGTCAAACGTCATTGTTCAGTACTTTCCTACATCAGTCCGGCAGTCCGCGCCGGGGTTCGGCCTGTCCGCGCTCCGGGGCGTCGGTGGGCTGTGGCTCACCGGTGGGCCTCATTGCGTCACCAGGATGTCAAGGCGGAGTTAACCGCCCTTCCTTCCATAGTGCCCAAGCGGCAAGGGCCGGCCCAACCAAATCGCCTTTTATTGCGAGTGAATCTCATCACGTGTGACCGGCGCCACAGCGCCTACTCGTCGAAGTGGGTGGTGATCTGGGCTTCCCCGGAAATGGAGGTGATGACCGTCGCCGCAACGTCGCGAAGCTTGATGTTCCTGCTGCTGGAGGCCTTGGTGAGGATGTTGAACGCCGTGTTACGGTCGCAGCGGTTCTCCGCCATGATGGCCCCCACGGCCATGTCGATCACCCGTGCGCGACTGCATCGCGGCGGAGAGGTCCTCACGCACTTCACTGAGCTGCGCGATGCGCAGGATGAGGCGCAGCGAACTGGCCGCCTGGCCGGCGAACGCCTCCACGGTGGTGATGTCCTCTCCCGAAAACCCGTGGCTGCGCCCGGAGTACAGGTTCAGGACCGCCTCGGCGTCGCCAGCGAGGTCCAGGGGGACGGCGAGGATGGATTCGACACCGCGTTCCCGGGCCGCCCGGACGTAGGGCGCCCACCGGGGTTCGACGGCAAGATCTGTGACCAGGATGGAGGACCGTTGCCTGAGGGCGGTGAGGCACGGGCCATCACCAAAGCCGTTCTGCAGCTCATCCAGGGCAGTGGCGGCGCCATCGCTGGCGGCCACGGCTTCCGGCTTCTTGCGCCGCAGCACCGTCACGCCAGCATGGACGCTGTTCCCCGGACGCGACAGCCGGGCAGCGGCCAGCAGGGCCAGTTCCGTCAGGAAGCTTTTGACGTCGCGGCTCTCCAGGACCAAGTGCTGTAGTGACTGTTCCGTTTCAGTCGCCGCTTTCAGGCCTTCAGGCTCCTGTGGCGGACCGCCGTCGCCTGTCACTGGTCATCGCCCCCGGCCAGTTCCGCCATGGCCGTGGTGATGAGGCCCACCTGTGCTGCCGGCAGGTGCAGGGCTTCATGGAGATAGGCGTCCAGGGACAGCTCGTCCACGTCGCCGCCGATGCCGTAGTAGTAGGTCCATAACTTGGTGAGCGGGAACGGGGCATTTTGGAAGCGCTGCGCCGCTCCCCGGCGTTCGGCGTCGGCCGCCAGCTGCTGGTCCGGGCCGCTGGTCCAGTCGGCGGTCATGGCCGCACGCCCGGGTTGGGGGTGGATATGGTGGGTGCGTTATTCATTGGCCCATCCGGCCTCGATCCGTTGTCGCGCCTGGAGGTTCGCTTCTCCTGGCTGGCGGCCCCTGCTCTCGACGCAGGCGGCCCGGGCATTCAACCTCCGGATCGTAACGCTTATCCCGAAATCTCCTACCTCTGACAGTACGCCTCGGCGGTCCGCTCCGACATATGGATGGAAGGATTGGCGGGACAAAATCTGCCCGCTGTCCGGAACGCCGACAGTAGGATGAACCCATGCCCAATGCCCAAAACGAGTCCATTCAACAGCTGCAGGAAGTCCTCGTGGGAGCCGATAACGCGTTGGAATTCCTGTCCGGCCTCTCAGGGCTGGCCGCCGCGGCGGTGTCTGAAGCTGCCGGTGACGACATCGAATGCGCCGTCACCCTGCAACTCCGGCGGCGGCCGGCCACCGCGGCCGGCAGCAGTGCCCGGGCGCTGGAGCTCGACAACCTGGAACAGGCCCTGGGTGACGGTCCCTGCATCAGGGCGCTCCGGGAGATGGCGCCTGTGCTCATCGACGATGTCGCCTCGGATCCGCGGTGGGCCACCTACTGCCGGGAACTGGGCAAACGCAACGTCCACAGTACGTTGGGCGTGCCGTTGGAAATCGCCGGCGATGCCAGGGCGGCGCTGAACTTCTTCGCCACGAAACCCGGCGTGTTCATTCCCGACGTTTACGACAAGGCAGTGGGCTTCGCCGCGGCCGCCCACAACACGCTGCACCTCTCCGTCCGGATCAACAGCGCGCAGAACCGGGCCGATGACCTGGAAGCCGCCCTTGAAAGCAGGACCGCCATCAACCTGGCCTGCGGGGTGATCATGGCCCAGAACCGCTGCTCGCAGGAGGAGGCCATGACGATCCTTACCAAAGTGTCCAGCAACCGCAACCGCAAGTTGCGCGACGTCGCCAGGGAACTGATCGAGCAGCTGTCCGGCTCCGACATCAAGACCCACTTCGACGCGTAGCGTTCCCTGCCGCCCCTGCCGGACGGCCCGGATTCCCACTGAAGGTTAGGAACGTATTGCCATGACAGTCATCAGTTCGGACAGGAACCTGGAGGCGTTGAGCCTCACCCTGGTGGCCGAGTTCGAGGCCGGCGTGGAGCGGGTCTGGCAACTCTGGGAGGACCCGCGGCAGCTGGAGCGCTGGTGGGGGCCGCCCACCTGGCCTGCGACATTCCATGCGCATGACTTCGTGCCGGGCGGCCGCGCCGCCTACTACATGACCGGGCCCGGCGGGGAGAAGGGGCACGGCTGGTGGGAATTCACGTCCATCGAACCCCAGCGGGAGCTGCAGTTCAACGACGGATTCGCTGACAGCGACGGCAACCCCACAAACGAGTACGGCGCCGCACACGCCACGGTCACCCTCGACCCCCTGGGGGAGCGCACCCGCATGACTATCCAGACCGCGTTCGAGTCCGAGGGACAGATGGAACAGGTCATGCAGATGGGCATGGAGGAAGGCATGAAGGAAGCCCTCGGGCAGATCGACGGCATCCTCGCCGGGCCGGCTGATGCCTAAGCGTTGATCGCCGCCGGCAGCTTCTGAATACTGGAATTCAGGGAAGAGTCGATGGGCGGTGGAGGCTGTGGTCAGCGGGGCAGGGGAGTTCCGGAAGCGCTTGGAACGGGCGGCTGAGGTCCGTTCCTACCGGGGCGCCGGCATCAGTGCCGAAGAGGAGGCCGCCCTGGAGGCCCTTGACGAGAAGGAGCGCGAGAAGCGCAGGAAGGTCAGCGACGCTGCCCGCGCGGAGTACCTTGTCCGGGACGCGATGGCGCAGGGGAAGTTCGACAACCTCAAGTACGCGGGCAAACCGATTCCCGGACTTGGCGAATCGTATGATCCCGACTGGTGGGTCAAGGGCCTCATCCAGCGGGAGAACATCAGCGGCCTGGGGCCGGCGGCGATCCTCCTCCGCACGGAGGACGCCGAACTCGACGCCACACTCGATGCGCAGTACAGCGAGCAGCAGGTCCGCGACATCCTGGAGGACTTCAACCGGCGTGTGATCGACGCCCGCCGGCAGCTCCAGGGCGGTCCGCCGGTCGTCACCAAACCGCGGGACGTGGAGGCCGAGGTGGAGCGCTGGCGCCGGCGCCGGGCCGCGCGCACCCCCGAGCCGGTCCCGGAACCTGCTCCCGAACGGTCCTGGTGGCAGCGGTTGTGGAAAGGGGCGGGCTAGGAGCGGTGTGATGCCTTCAAAAGCCCGCGCACGGCGTCGCAGTCCCGGCGCGCCTGCAACTGCGTCCCGGACAGGCCCCGTCAGTGGCGGGAGGGGTCATCCACCCATTCCAACAGGTCGGCAGGCTGGCATTGAAGCACCCGGCACATCGCATCCAGGGTGCTCAGGCGGATTGCCTTGGCCCGGCCGTTCTTCAATACGGCGATGTTCGCCGGGGTGATGCCGACCCGGTCGGCGAACTCCCCGACACTCATCTTGCGTTTGGCCAGTTCCACGTCGAGGCGCACCACGATCGCCATCAGATCACCCCTTCGAGGTCGGACCGCAAGGATGTCGCCTGCCGCAGGAGGTCGCGCATCAGCACGACCAGCAGAACCAGCACCGCACCGATCAACGTGATGCCTATCAGGACCATGGGCGCCCCCGGGTCGCGCAATTCCGGCGTGAAGTAGATGTAGGCGACAATGGACCCCGAAAAGACGGCCAATACCAGCCACGCCACAACGAACGCCCACACGATCACGTCCACCCACCGCATCGAGGCGGCGGTAAAAATCCGGTCGCGGCGGACCAGGGTCAGCAAATGCCAGACGCACGCAATGACGACCTGCAGGCACACGGCTTCCGCTTCCCAGAACAACAGGACCGGCCACCGCCAAGGGTCCATCCCAGTCCCCTCCCCGGCGCTGGAGAGAAATTGGCCGGGGAACGACAGGAACTGCGCAACCAGCGACCCCGCGAACACCATCACCAGGAGGGCGCGGAGCGGGATCAACAATCGACTAACAATAGGCATGCAGTAATAATCGTTAATTATCTATCGAAAATCAATAGATAGTTCCGGTGTTGACCGGTCCACAGGAGTTTCTCCGGCGCCCGCACATGGCTACGGCTTGGGGGTGGGCGACGGGTTCGGCCCGATCATCGACGCCGGGGGTGGCGGGAACGGGGCGGCAGGATACAGCGGGGCCACCTTGAGCATGTAGTTGGCCCATTGCGGACCGGCGATCATGTAGCCGTCGAGGCGGGGGTAGAAGGTTCCGTTGATGGTCACGTTCTGCCCGGAGCGTTTCTGGCCTTCAAGTGCGTCACCGAAGAAGGACGCGGTGACGATCCCGGTCGTGTAGCCCACCACCCACGTGGAGCCGTTGTTGTTCGACGTTCCGGTCTTTGCCGCTGTCGGCACCTTGTCGTGGACCTTCGGATTGATCCAGACGCCGGAGCCCTTCTTCAGCACATCCTGCAGCACGGAATTGACCCCGCGGGCCACGTCCGGCTTGACGGCATCGTGGCATTCCGGGACCTGTGCCGGCAGCTTTCCGCCGGTGGCATCCTTGACCTCCAGAACCGCGATCGGCGCGCAGAAGCGGCCGTCAGTGGCGAAGGTGGCAAAGGCGTTGGCCAGGTTGAGGGGTGAGACACCGGTGCCGCCCAGCAGGTTGCCCAGCTGGTGCATGTTGATCGGGGCCCCGTCGAGGCCGCTGTGCAGTCCAACGGCGTCCACCATTTTCTGGATTCCGCAGAAATCAAGCTGCGCCGCCGATGCGAAGGTGGCGGTGTTGATCGAGTTGTAGAGGCCGTAATTGACGGGCATGGGCCGGTAGAATCCATCCTCGGCATTCTGCAGGTCGTCGGCAGCCCCCAGGGTCGGATTGTTCTGTGCGGTGCTGTAGGCCCCGAGGACCTTGCCGCAGCTGTCCTTCCACGGGAAGCCGAGGGGATAGACCCTGCGCGAGGCGTCAACCTCGGCCGTCAGCGGCTTGCCTTCGTTCAGCCACTCGGCAAAGGTGAACGGTTTCATGGTGGACCCGGGCTGGAAGCCGCCGGCCCCGTTGAGGTCGTTGCCCTGGGCGTCCTTGGCATCCACGTTGAAGTTCAGGTTCGTGTCGAACTTGCCGGGCTCCGGGAGGAAGACGGTGTTCTGGGCCATGGCCAGGATTCTGCCGCTGCCCGGCTGCACCGTCACCAGTGACGCCGCCCAGTGGTCCGGATTGGCCCCGGCGGTCCCGTCCACCTGGGCCTGCGCCGCCGCCTGGAGCCTGCTGTCCAGGGTGGTGACGATGGTAAGCCCGCCGCGGTACAGCTTCCGCTCGCGGTCGGTTTCACTCTGCCCGAACGCCGGATTGTTCAGGATCACGTGGGAGACGTAGTCGCAGAAATACGGCGCCATGGCCGCGTAGGCGCAGCCTTGGCGTTCCGGTGTGATCTTCAGTTCGATGGGTGTAGCCACCGCTTCGTCGTGCTGGGCCTGGGTGATCCTGTGAAGGCGCAGCATCTCCGACAGGACCTGGTTGCGGCGCACGATCGACTTGTCCGGGTTGGTTGCCGGGTTGTAGAAGGTGGGGCTGTTGACCAGCCCGGCGAGCAACGCGGCCTGGGGGAGGGTGAGGTCCTTCGCTGTGGTGCTGAAGAAGTAGTGGGCGGCAGCTTCGATCCCGTACGCATCGCTGTTGAAGAAGACGATGTTCAGGTAGCCCTCGAGGATCTGGTCCTTGGTGTACTGCTTCTCCAGCGCGATGGCCAGTTTCATTTCCCGCAGTTTGTCGCCCAGGTTCTTTTGTCCGCTGAGGACCACCTCCTCCGGCCTGTCCTGCGAGAGTTGGGCTTCGTTGAGGACGTTGGTGACATATTGCTGGGTGATGGTCGAGGCGCCCTGCTGCCCGCCCTTGGTCAGGTTGGAGACCACCGCGCGCAGGATGCCCTGCGGGTCCACGCCGGCATGTTCGTAGAACCTGCTGTCCTCGATGGCGACGATGGCGTCCCTGATGAAGGGGGACATCTGGTCCAGCGGCACCCGTACCCGGTTCTCCGCATAGAAGGTGGCGATTGGCTGGCCGTCGGAGGTGAGGACTTTGGTGGCTTGCGACGGCGGCTGGACCGTCAGTTCCGCCGGCAGGCTGTCGAAGAAGCCGATTGAGGTGCTGACCCCCAGGCCCGCGGCCGCGACCGCCGGCACTACCAGGCTGGCCGCCAGCACGCCACACAGTGCGCTTGCTGCAAGGAATCCGAGGAACCGTCCTATTGCGGCCCCAAAACCGCCCCTGCGCTTGCTCTTCTTCGCCATTCTTCGCCCCCGTGCTCGGCAGGTGTGAACAGGATACGCCGCGCGGTGGGGGGCTTCCAGAGGGTGGATGGTCAGGATTTGGTCACGCAAAGGCTATTGACCAGCGATAGTTACCGACATATCGTTAACTATCGCTGAAGGCATCAGCGAACCTAAGATGAAAGGACGATGCCACCATGAAAGGCATATTCGACGACAAGCATCCCGGCCCGGAATTCGGCAAAGGCCGCTTTGAGCGGGGGAGGGGACGCCGGGGGCCGCATGGACACCGCGGCCCCGGATTTGGGCCCGGCTTCGGCCCTGGGTTTGGTCCCGGATTCGGGCCGGGCTTTGGCCCCGGTTTCGGTCCGGGGTTCGGGCGCGGCGGGCGGCGCGCCAGCCGCGGCGATGTCCGCGCTGCGATCCTCTCGCTTCTGGCGGAGGCACCCTCGAACGGTTACGGGCTGATCAAGACCATCGCCGAAAAGACCGGCGGCATGTGGCGTCCCAGCCCCGGGTCCATTTACCCCACCCTCCAGCAGCTCGTGGACGAAGGGCTGATCGAGGCCCTCAGTGAAGGCCGCGGTACGGAGTTCGCGCTCACGGACGCGGGCAGGGCCTACGTGGCTGAGCACGCCGAGGAAATGGAGAACGCCTGGAACGCGGAACCGGACAGCTCCGACCGGGACTTCCACCAGAGCATCGCGAAACTGATGGGCGCTATCCACCAGTTCCGGGCAGGTGTGACCGAGGAGCAGCGCGCCGCAGCCATCGAAAAGATGGATGAGACGCGCCGGGCCCTCTACAAGATCCTTGCGGACTGAAGCCGGCGTGGACACCGGTTGGACGGGCCCTGCAGTCCGGCACCGTCCAACCGGAACCTAGGCGAAGGAGTCTTCCTTGGCGTGCTTTTCCGTACGGTCAGCAGGGGTCTGGGCGGACGCTGCCGTGTGGTGTCCCAGCATGTGGCCAAGGGCGCTGAAGCCCGAGCCCATCTCGCCGAAGGCGTAGGCGGTCTCGGCGTGCTCGGAAAGATCCACGCCGGCAGTCTCCGCCTCGTGGCTGACGCGGAAGCCCACGGTCTTGTTGATGATGCGGGCGATGACAGCGGTGCCGACGCCGGACAGCAGCAAAGTGATGACGACGGCGGCCGTCTGGGCGATCAGCTGCTGCACCCCGCCGCCGTAGAAGAGTCCGCCGCCCTGGCCGTCCACGGGGAGGGCAATGAAGCCGAGCGACAGGGTGCCGATGAGGCCGGCACCGAGGTGGACGCCCACCACGTCGAGGGAATCGTCCAGCCCGAAGCGGTATTTGAGGTCGACAAACACGGCGCACGCTGCCCCGGCCACCAGTCCCAGGCCGATGGCGGCCACCGGGCTGATGTTGGCGCAGGACGGGGTGATGGCCACGAGGCCGGCGACAACACCGGAAGCGGCGCCCAGGGAGGTGGGGTGCCCGTGGCGGATCTTTTCGGTGACAAGCCAGCTCAGCATGGCCGCGGCGGGGGCAACCAGGGTGTTGATCCAGATCAGGCCGGCCTGCTCGGCGCTCGTCGCGGCGCCGCCGTTGAAGCCGAACCAGCCGAACCAAAGGATGGCCGCGCCCAGCATGATGAAGGGCAGGTTGTGCGGGCGGTGGTTGGGGTCCTTGGCGAAGCCGTGGCGCTGGCCCACGATGATGGCCAGGACAAGGGCTGCCGTCCCGGAGCTGATTTCCACGACCGCGCCGCCGGCGAAGTCGATGACCTGGCCGAAGATTGCGGTGACCGCGCCGCCGGCGCTCATCAGTCCGCCACCCCAGATCATGTAGGCGAGGGGGCAGTAGATGGCGGTGATCCACACGGGCACGAACAGGGCCCAGGCGCTGAACTTCGCCCGGTCCGCGATGGCGCCGCTGATCAGCGCCACGGTGATGATGGCGAAGGTGGCGCTGTACCCGGCCTTGATGAGCTCTGGGGAGCCCATGAGGTTCTGCAGCCCAAAGCTGGTGAAGGGATTGCCGAAGAGTCCGAGCACGCCGTCGCCGGTGGTCATGGAGTAGCCGTAAAGGACCCACACGACGCCGACGATGCCTGCCGAGATGAAGCTCATCATGATCATGTTCAGCGCAGCCTTGGCACGGGTCATGCCGCCGTAGAAGAGGCCGAGCCCTGGGGTCATCAGCAGTACCATCGCGGCTGAAATCATCAGCCAGACATGTTGGGCAGTGATTTCCACCGGTGGTCCCTTCGCAACGTGAACTCGACTTAGGGCCCGACTGGCCCCTGGCATTTCCCCCGCCGTCTATTTTTCGGGGGGCGTGTTTCAGCCAATGCCGCTTAAAGTTGCGGTCACGTTACACAAATGGGTTCTGCGTGAAGTTCGCGTGTCAGCTGTGTTTCGGGAATGTAAACAGCCGCCCACTGACGCTTGCCCGGCGCTGCCCCGTCCCGCCGATTCCCTTGAATCGCCGGGGCGCGCTCCGCACCCAGGGTGAGGTCCGCCGTCGTACGCCCTTTTTCCCAATGTTTCGGAGCGGTGAACGGCAGCTCACGCTTTTAGAAGCGGCGGGCGTTCGCCAGCACGGGCAGCGTGGCCCGCACGTCCTGGACGGTTGCGGGATCAAGGTCGACGACGGCGAGTTCCGGTTCCCCGCCCAGTGCCACCAGCGCGGAGCCCAAGGGAGAAATGACGGCGCTGTGGCCGATTCCGGTGGGTGCCGTCCCGGCGGGTCCGGCCCCGATGGTTTCGGGATCGCCCTGGCCGCAGGCCACCACGAACGTGGTGCTGTCCAGCGCCCGGGCACGCACCAGCAGGTCCCACTGCTCGGCCTTGCCCTCGCCGGCGCCCCACGAGGCGCACACGATGTTGACGTGCGCCCCTGCATTGGCGTTGGCGGTGAAGAGCGCGGGGAAGCGGACGTCGTAGCAGGTGGCCAGGCCGAACACTGTGCCGTCCAGCTCAAATGTCACGGGTGCGTCGCCGGCATCCACCGTCTTCGACTCCGTGAAGCCGAAAGCGTCAAAGAGGTGGACTTTGTCGTAGGACGTGTCGACTCCGGGGCCGGTGACCAGCAGCGTGTTGCGGACGCGGCCGTCCTTTCCGGGGGTGAACATTCCCGCCACGATGACGATGTCCAGCTCCCTGGCGATTCTGCGGACCTCACCCGCCCAGGGCCCGTCCAGGGGTTCGGCAATGTCCCTCAGGGAATGGCCGAAGGCCCGCATTGTTGCCTCCGGGAAGACCACCAGGCGCGCACCGGCCGCCTTGGCCTGCGTGGCGTAGTCCCGGACCAGCCCCAGGTTGGCTGCGGTGTCGGCGCTGCTGATGATTTGGGCGACTGCAAGGCGCATGGAAGAACTCCGATCTGTCGTGCGCGGAAAAAGGCGCCCGGGCCGTATCCGGACCGGGCGCCTGGAACGCTTTCGGTACAGCTACTGCCGGTAGCCTTCAACCTCGCTGATGGGCCGTTCCTCGGCGTCGTTGGGGTTTTCGCCGGAGTCCTTCTTCGCCCGGCGCTGGCGCAGCAGGTCCCAGCACTGGTCCAGGCTTTCCTCGACGTGCCTGAGCCGGGCCTGGTCGGGGACCCCGCCGCCGGAGCTTTCGCGGAGCGAGTGCTCTTCCTCCACCAAGGCCTGGATGCGCGTCAAAATATCCTCATCATTCATGGCGTTCCCTTCGTCCGGTCCGGTCCCCTTCAGCGTACGTAGTCGGTGCTGAAGCCACCAGCCCCCGCGCTGTACCATCAACTTCATGCCCACCGCGCTCGATATGGCAGGTCCCATCCTGGAAATGGTGACCTGGTTATGCCTGCCCGCCGGGCTCGCGCTGCTCTTCTACACAGGTTTCCTGCGCCGGTTCGTGCACCCGTGGGATGTGGCCGAGGCTGTGGTGTATTCCGACCGCACCGGCGTGGGCTTCCGGTGGTCCGACCGCAGGGGCGCCGTGCACCAGGCGCCCATGTCCCCGTACGACATCAAAGACATGGTTCCGGGCGACACTTTGCCGATCTACTACCACCCGAAGCGTCCCACCCAGTGGCAGTCCACCGCGCCGGAAGAGGCCGGCAGGACGGCGTCCGTGCTGGGCCGCTGCCTGACTGCGATGGGCACGGTGGCGCTGCTGGGCGGTTTCGTGCTGCCGATGTTCTAGGGGTGCAGGTTTCCGGGCGCCGTCCGCTGGGACGGCTTCAGCTGGTCAGCACCACAACAATTCCCAGGCCGCCCAGCGCCACTCCGGCAAAGGCGGTCAGGAGCACTGCGGAAACGTCCGCTTCGATGCTTTCGCCTGCCAGGCCATGGGCCCTGTGCCGGTAACGGCTCCGCTGGGTGAGGTAGATGCCCAGGGCCGTGCCCGCTGAAACGGCAAACAGCATCAGGATGGGCGCCCCATACGTGGGGAGCCAGCGCAGGAAGAAGGCGCTCGCCGTGACCAGCGCCAGCATGGTCCGGCCCCACGCCAAAGCGGTCCGCTCGGGCTGGAGGCCGGGATCGCCGTGGGGACTGGGCGCGCGGTTTGCCACAGATCAGCGCCAGAGGATAAAGACCAGCACGACGGCGGCCGCCAGCGCGCCTGCCCCCGCCAGCAGGGGAACAAACAACGGCAGGGGCAGGGGAGCCTTGTCGCGCATGCTGCGTTCCACCCGAAGCCACCGGAGTGCTGCGCCGCCGCTGAGCATCATGCCCAGCAGGAGCAGGAGGACCGCCAGGCCTTTCCGGACAGATTCGACGAACAGTCCCGAGGTGAACGCCTCAATGGCGATGCCGCCGGCCAGCAGCGCAAGCGAGGTGCGGATCCAGGCGAGGAAGGTCCGTTCGTTGGCAAGGGTGAAGCGGGGGTCCGGTTCCTCGCCGCCCGGCAGAAGCCGCTGCGCGATTTTTCCGCGCGGTGGCGGCCCCGCGGCCGGGGTGGGCTGCTCGCTGTTGGTCACGGGGCCAGTCTAGCCGCGGGTCACGCCCCGCTCCGCGGCGCAAACATGATCACCGCCACGCCCAGCAGGCAGACCAGGGAACCGGCAATGTCCCAGCGGTCCGGGCGGAAACCGTCGAAGGCGATGCCCCACACCAGCGAACCGGCAACAAAAACACCGCCGTAGGCCGCGAGGATCCGTCCGAAGTGCGCATCCGGTTGAAGGGTGGCCACGAAACCGTACGCACCGAGGGCGATGACGCCCAGCCCGGCCCACCACCAGTCCCTGCCCTCGCGGACAGCCTGCCACACCAGCCACGCTCCGCCGATTTCCGCCACCGCCGCCAGGGCAAACAGCAGGACGGTCTTGAAGACATTGGCGGTTTCTTCCGGGGTATCCACCAAGCCATCATCCCAGCCGGGAATGATGGCTGCCGCCCGGCGGTTGGCGCTGGTATGGAGCGCATCGGATTTTTGTCATTCGGCCACTGGGGGCCCGGCCAGGGCTCCCGCACCAGGACGGCGGCGGACGCGCTGCTCCAGGGAATCGAACTGGCGGTCGCCGCCGAGGAACTCGGCGTGGACGGGGCCTTCTTCCGTGTCCACCACTTCGCACGCCAGCAGGCATCGCCTTTTCCCCTCCTGTCCGCCATTGCCGCCCGCACCAGCCGGATCGAAATCGGCACCGGCGTCATCGACATGCGCTACGAAAATCCGCTCTACATGGCGGAGGAGGCCGCAGCCACGGACCTGATCAGCGGCGGACGGCTGCAGCTGGGCATCAGCCGCGGCTCACCCGAGACTGCCCGGGAAGGCGCGTCGGCGTTCGGCTACCGTCCGCGGCAGGGGGAGACCGATGCGGACATGGCGCGCCGCCACACCGCGGACTTCCGGAAGGCCATCACCGGTGCAGGCGTTGCCGAAGCCGACCCCCGGTACGCCGGCGGGGCCACCGGGCTGCTGCCGGTCCAGCCCCAGTCACAGGGTTTGGCGGAGCGCATCTGGTGGGGTGCAGGAACCCGCAAGACCGCGGTCTGGGCCGCGGAACTCGGAATGAACCTGATGAGCTCCACCTTGCTTACCGAGGACACCGGCGTGCCGTTCCACGAGCTCCAGGCGGAGCAGATCCAGCTCTTCAGGGATGCCTGGGCTGCCGCGGGACATGCGCGCAGCCCCCGCGTTTCGGTCAGCCGCAGCGTCCTTCCCATCGTGGACGACGAAGACAACTACTACTTCGCCGGCAGCGCCCTGCGCGACGCCAGGGACCAGGTGGGCGTCATCGACGGACTGACGGCACGGTTCGGCAAGAGCTATGTGGGGCCGCCCGACCAGCTGGCCGAACAACTCGCCGCGGATACCGCCGTCCAGTCCGCCGACACCCTCCTGCTCACCGTCCCCAACCAGCTCGGCGTCGACTTCAACGCCAAGCTCCTGGGCAACGTGGCCACGTTCATCGCCCCGGCCCTGGGTTGGACGAAATAAGGGGGATGGAAGAAATGAGCGGGCTGGAAGGAGCGGGAGGTTGGAACGGGCCGGGAATGGGTACGGGTGGAACGTAGGAACAACCAGGGCCGAAAGCAGTCCGGGAACTCTCTGGAAGCGCGGGCCGTTACTCTTTAAGTGCGGCTTTGGGGGCTTAGCGCCCAACCCACTGTGACTGCGGAACGGTCATGTGACGGAGAGAGAGAAATATGGCTCGCGCCGCCCTAGGCTTGAACGCATGATCCGGCTACGACAGCTGGCCCAGGCGGCCTCAGTGCTCACTACGCCCCTGGCTCCAGAAGACGTCCTTGCCCTCTTCAACCCTGTCTACTCCGCCCGGCAGCTCCGCGGCGTGGTCACCCGGGTGGTGCAGGAAACAGCGCAGTCAGCCACGATCTTTTTCCGCCCCGGCCGCGGCTGGAAGGCGCACCTTGCCGGACAATGGGCGCGCATCGGCGTCGAACTCGACGGCGTCCGCCACTGGCGCTCCTACTCACTCAGCGCCCCGGCCGGCAAGGACCCCGCCATCACCGTCACCGACGTCGGGGCCGTCTCCGGCACACTGGTGCGCACCACCCGCCCCGGCGACGTCCTCTTCCTGGCGCCCCCGCAGGGCGACTTCGTGCTTCCGGAGCACCCCCGGCCGCTGCTGATGGTCACGGCCGGCAGCGGCATTACCCCGGTAATGTCCATGATCCGCACCCTCGTGCCGCGGCGCCCCGATGCCGACGTCGTGCTGGTCCATTCGGCCCGCACCCCCGGCGACAGCCTGTTCCGCGAAGAACTGGCCGAACTTGCCGACCAGTTCCCCAACTTCCGGCTGGCCCACTGGTTCACCGGCGAGCAGGGCCGCATGGACCTGACCAACACCGCCCAGCTGGACGAGATCTGCCCCGACTGGAGGGAACGGGCAGCGTACGCCTGCGGGCCTGACAGCTTCCTGGACGACGCCGAGGCGCTGTGGAAGCGTGCGGCCCTGACCACGCGCGCGCCCGGAACCGACGTCGCCGTCGCCGGAGACCCCGGCAACCTCATGATCGAACGCTTCAACACCACCTTCGCCGCGGGCGTGGGGCACGACGGCGGCCTGGTCACCTTCGAAGCCTCCGACCGCGAGGTGGAGGCCGACGGCGATACGCCCATCCTCGATGTCGGCGAGGACGCCGGGGTGCTGATGCCCAGCGGCTGCCGCATGGGTATCTGCCACAGCTGCCTCACCCCGCTCCTGGCCGGGCAGGTCCGCGACCTCCGCACCGGGGAAATCCATGGCGAGCCCGGCCAACTGATCCAAACGTGTGTCTCGGCAGCCGCCGGACCCGTCAACCTCGAACTCTGAGGAGCAGTACCGTATGTCTGTCATCTCACCCGCAGAAACCAAGCCCGCCGGAAACTCAAGGACGCGTCCCGGCAAGCTGGCCGAATCCGGCAGCCCCACCGTCCGGCCGCCCGCCGCAGCGCACCTCACCGACGAGCAGGTGGCAGAGCTTGGCCGCGAGCTGGACGCCATCCGTGACGAGGTGCTGGCCAAGCGCGGTGCCGAGGACGCCGCGTACATCCGCCGCATGATCAAGATCCAGCGCGGCCTGGAACTCTCCGGCCGCGCCGCCCTCCTGGCCGGCAGGAACAAGGCTGCCTGGGTCACCGGCACCACGCTCCTGAGCCTGGCCAAGATCCTGGAGAACATGGAACTCGGCCACAACATCCTTCACGGCCAGTGGGACTGGATGCGGGACCCGGACATCCACTCCACCACCTGGGAATGGGACTTCGTCACCCCGTCCCGGTCCTGGCAGCACACCCACAACGACCTGCACCACCGCTGGACCAACGTGGTGGGCAAGGACAACGACGTCGGATACAACCTGCTGCGCATGGACGAGCAGCAGCCGTGGAAGCCCATCAACCTGGCCAACCCGCTGTTCAACGCCATCCTGGCCCCGGTCTTCGAGTGGGGCATCGCCATCTACGACCTCGAACTGACCGAGTACCGGGAAGGGACCAAGTCCAAGGAAGCCCTGCTCAAGGACCTCAAGGCCTTGGGCCGGAAGGTGATCACGCAGTTCACCAAGGACTATGCCGCCACCCCTGCCTTGGCCATGCTGACCGGCTCCGCCAAACAGGCCCTGTTCGGCACCATCGCCGCCAACGCCATCCGCAACGTGTGGGCCCACGCCGTGATCTTCTGCGGCCACTTCCCCGAAGGGACCGATACCTTCACCGAGGAGATGGTGGAGGGGGAGACCCGGGGCGACTGGTATGTCCGCCAGATGATCGGCTCCGCGAACATCTCAGGGTCCAAGTTCATGCATCTGATGACCGGAAACCTCTCGCACCAGATCGAGCACCACCTGTTCCCGGACCTGCCCTCCAACCGGTACGCCGAGGTGGCACCCAGGGTCCGGGAGATCTGCCAGCGCTACGGCCTGAAGTACACCACCGGCCCGTTGCTCAAGCAGGTCGGTTCATCCTGGGCCAAGGTCTTCAAGCTCGCCCTGCCCTAAAGGGAAGGGCGCTACCGCTGCAGGCCGGGCGAGAGGACCATATCGTCCAGCTTGGGCAGCGCATGCCGCAGCCGGTGGTCCGCCTGGTGGATGATCTCTTCCGCCTCCGCCAGGCCTGACCCGGCGAGCACGATGTGCGCCGCGCCCTGCAGCCGGTGGCCGGACCACCGCAGCTGGAGGCGCTGGACCGACACGACGCCGGGGGTCTGCTCCAGGGCCGCCTGTGCCCGTGACAGCAGTTCTGGTTCAATGCCGTCCATCAGCCGCCGGCCGATGCTGCGGACGGTTCCCCAGAGCAGCACCATGATCGCCGCCGAGATGATGATGCCCACGATGGGGTCCGCCAGCGGGAGACCGAGCATGACGCCCGCGGCTCCCAGCACCACGGCAAGCGAGGTGAAGCCGTCCGTCCGGGCGTGCACTCCGTCCGCAACCAGTGCCGCGGAACCGATCCTGCGCCCCACCCGGATGCGGTAGACGGCGACAGCCTCGTTTCCGGCGAAACCGATGATTCCCGCGGCCATGACCCATCCCAGGTTCTGCAGCGGCTGCGGGTTGATCAGCCGGTCCACCGACTGCCAGCCCGCGACGACCGCGGAGAGGGCCACCACGGCCACGATGAACAGCCCGGCGAGGTCCTCGGCCCGGCCGTAGCCAAACGTGTACCGGCGGCTCGCCCCCTTGCGGCCCAGGACGAAGGCAACCCAGAGCGGCACCGCCGTCAGGGCGTCGGAGAAGTTGTGGATGGTGTCGGCGAGCAGTGCCACGGAACTGCTGAACAGGACCACCAGGAACTGCAGCACGGTGGTGGCCAGCAGGAGGAACATGCTGATCTTCAGGGCCCGGATGCCTTCGGTGCTGGCCTCCATGGCGTCGTCAATGGAGTCTGCGGCGTCGTGCGTATGGGGAACGAAAAGCTCGAACAGCCAGCCCTTGACGCCGCCGTGGTGGTGATGGTCGTGGTCGTGGTCGTGGCTGTGCCCATGCTCATGGCTGTGCCCGTGGTCGTGGTCATGCTCATGGCCGTGGGGATGGTGGTCGTGGGTGTGCGTTGACCCGTGGTGTGCATTGCTCACTGTGCGGTCCTCTCTGCGCTTTTGCCGGGAAGGCGGTGGTGGGCCGGTTCGCCGCCGAGGGCGTGCTCTGCCTGGAAGATGGCATCGGCCACCAGTTGCCGCGCGTGTTCGTTCTCCAGCCGGTACAGGACACGCGTCCCGTCCTGGCGGGTGGACACCATCCTGGCCAGCCGCATCTTCGCCAGGTGCTGCGATACCGCGGCGGGGGATTTGCCCACCGCTTCGGCCAGCGCGCCCACAGCCATTTCGCCGCCGCGCAGGGCGAGGATGATGCGCACCCTGGTGGCGTCGGCAAGCATGGAGAACACTTCCACCGCCAGCTCCACGTACTGGCTGTCGGTGCCCAGCGAGCAAGCATCCTTATCTGCATTCATACGCACATAATGACATAAGACGGACGCCCTCCGGTAACCGCGCAGGCCCTTGCCAGGGCCCCTAGAGTAGGAATTATGCGGGCAGGCACCCCCTGCCGGCCGCCCCGATCAGTCTCGAAAGGAATACGCCGCGATGGCTTTCATCACCGTAGGTACCGAGAACAGCACCGACATCGAGCTCTACTACGAGGACCACGGCTCGGGCCAGCCCGTGGTGCTGATCCACGGCTACCCCCTGGACGGCTCGTCCTGGGAAAAGCAGACAGCAGCCCTCCTGGACGCGGGCTACCGCGTCATCACCTACGACCGGCGCGGCTTCGGCAAATCCAGCAAGCCCACGGAAGGCTACGACTACGACACCTTCGCCGAGGACCTCAACACCCTGCTCACCACCCTGGACCTCAGCGACGCCGTCCTGGTGGGCTTCTCCATGGGAACCGGAGAGGTGGCCCGGTACCTGTCCAACTACGGCTCTGCCAGGATCTCCCGAGCCGCCTTCCTCGGTTCCCTGGAGCCGTTCCTGCTCAAGACCGATGACAACCCCGACGGTGTCCCGCAGGACGTGTTCGACGGGCTCAAGGAAGCCGTCACGGCCGACCGCTACGCCTTCTTCACGGAATTCTTCAAGAACTTCTACAACTCCGACACCTTCCTGGGCACCCCGCGCCTGAGCCAGGAAGCCGTCAACGCCAGCTGGAACCTGGCGGCCAGCGCCGGCGCCACGGCCTCGGTGGCCGCCCAGCCCACCTGGCTCACGGACTTCCGCCAGGACATCCCGAAGATCGACGTTCCTGCGCTGATCCTGCACGGCACCGCGGACAACATCCTTCCCATCGATTCCACCGGCCGGCTGTTCGCCAAGGCGCTGCCGAGCGCCGAATACGTGGAAATTGAAGGTGCCCCGCACGGCCTGCTGTGGACGCACGCCGCGGAGGTCAATCAGGCGCTGCTCGCCTTCCTCACCAAGTAGGAACGAGAAGAGTCCGGCGGCGGCACGCGCCGCCGCCGGACTCTTCCGGAAGTCCAGGGGTCACCAGCGGGGGCCGCCGCCACCGCCGGGGCCCTGCGCCGCGGTGTACTGGCCCGCCGTCACCGTTCCCACCTGCTTGGCGCCGTCCAGGGAACCTTGTCCGAGCCCGGCCCCGCCTGTGGCGGTGCCGCCGGTGTAGACGGTGTACTGCTGGCCCTTGACGATGTCCGTCGAGGAGAACACCAGCGAGGCCGCGGCCTTGGTGGTGGTAAACGCCGCCACCACCTTGCCCGCGGAGTCGGCCACCTGGATGACGGTTCCGGCCGGAACCGAGGAACCCAGGGTCACCTGGACGCCCGACTGGGTGGAGGAGTCGCTGGGAGTTACCACCATCCCCGAGCTGCCGGCGGCGGCAACGGTCCCGCCGGTCACGGTCAGCTCGCCGTTGACGTCCAGGGCGCCGTTGTTGTTGGCGGTGGGGCCGTTGACCACCACGGTGCCGCCCGAGATGCTGGCATTGCCGTTGGAGTCGAGGCCATCGCCGGTGGAGTTGATGGTCAGCAGGCCGCCGGTGACGTCGACGCTGTAGTCACCCACCTCCATGCCGCCGCCCATGCCGCCCCCGCCGGAGGTGGACGACCCACCCGAGGCGTTCACGCCGTCGTCGTTGGACGTGACGGTGGTGGTCCCGCCGGACACCACGATGTGCTGGGCCTCCAGGCCCTCTTCCGACTTGGCCACCGTTGCGGTGCCGCCGGCGATCGTCAGGGTGTTGTAGGCCTTGACGCCGTCGTCCCCGGCCGTGACGTTCAGCGTGCCGCCGTTGAGCAGGACCCAGCCGCGGCCCTCGTCGTCCTCGTTATCGGACTTGAAGCCGTCGTCCCCGGCGGTCACCTGATAGGCGCCGTCCAGCAGTACCGCGTAGTCCTTGCCGACGATTCCGTCGTCAGCAGCGGTGACGGTGACGTTCCCCGCCGCGAGGACCAGCCCGTCCTTGGACGAGATGCCGTCGTTGTACCTCCCGTCCACGGTGAGCGAGCCGCTGCCGGCGATAGTCAGGTCCGCCTTGGAATAGAGGGCCGCGTTGGGAGCATCCGTGCCCTGGTCGGCGTAGCTGGATGCGTCGTGCAGTGAGCTGCTGGTGCCGTCCGCCAGGTAGACGATGGCTTCATCGGCGCTCTGGACCACGAAGGGCGAGCCGCTGGAGTTCGAGATGCTTGCCCCGTCCAGGATGATGCGTACGGTGTCCTTCTCGCCGGCGGCCACCACCACGCTGCCGTTGCTGAGCGACCCGCTGAGGCGGTAGGTGCCCGCGGCGCTGATGGTGACGGTGTCGCCGTCGACTTTCACGGCGTCCGAGGCACCGGAGGTGACCGTGCTGGCACCGTCCGCGAGTGTCACGGCGACTTCGCTGGCGGTCTCCCAGGTGAGGTCGTCGGCGTCGAAATGGGTGTCCTGGGCCAGCGTGTCGAGGGCCACGGCCTGGGTGGTGCCTGTGGTGGACGAGCTGCCGGCGGTTGCGCCGGAGGCGGAAACGCCGGTCGCCGAAGGGCCGGTGCCGGCGGCGCAGCCTGCCAGGCCAAGCGAGAGGGCGAGGGCAGCGACGGACAGGGCGGAGCGAAGTCTTTTCATGGTGGTTCCTTGGTGAGTGGGGAGCGTGGATGGGGAGTGGCGGGTCAGGCTGCCTGCGGCGCGGGGTGGAGCACCATGCTGCGGCGCAGCGTGCGGTGCCACCGGTTGGCCGGGAGCCCGGGGCGGAGGGCCGCCATGCCGGTGGCAAATTTGGAGATCCGGGACGGCCGCACCCCGGCTGCCCAGAGGTGGCGGTCCAGCGGGCCGGCCGCGGACCCGGACTTGGTTTCGATGATGACGCAGCCGTGAAGGATCCACGGCTGGTGGCCGGGACGCTGCCAGGTCACGCCGGTGTCGACCGTGGCCCGGCTGCCGGATCCGGGCAGGTAGAGCGTGGTCCGGTGGTAGCGGGTCTCCAGTACCGGTTCCAGGGGCTGGCGGGGAACGGTGCTGCCGGAGCCCGTCAGGGTTTCACGGATGTACTCCAGGCCTTCGGCGGTGAGCCGGGCGCGGTCCTCGGGCCGGTACGGGATGCGCTCCTTGACCGTTGCGTCCCGCGAGCCCTCGGTCTTGACCTCCAGGAAGCTCACTGCGCTGTCCAGGTAGGTCCGGGTCCGGATCTTGTACCGGCGCCGGCGGCCGTGCGCGGCCAGCAGGTAGCTGTCCAGGCCGGCGGTGTCGAAATAGACGGAGTCGTAGGCGAAGCTGCGGGAGCCGTCCATTTCCAGCACGAGCATGTCCGTGCCCGTGGATGCCAGCAGCCGGCCGGCGAGGTCCAGGGGAACCAGGTATTTGCGGTCGACGCGGGTCTGGAGGGCGGCCTCGGCGTTCAGCTCCGCCAGGCTGACCGGAGGAAGGCAGCGGAGGGGCCCGACGGCGGCGGATGCCACGGCGCTCATGCCGCACCTGCCGGGATGCGGCCGGCCGTGGTCATTGCCGGCCCGGCGGGTGCCACGGGCATGGCCGGGGCGGGGCGACGCGAGGGGAGGTAGGCGTAGCGCACGTCCACCACCGTCTTGTCATTGACCAGGTCCAGTTCGGTGACGGTGGCGGCGTGGACCTTGCCGTGCAGGACCTCCTCGAGCCGGGCATGCAGTTCGCCGTCCTCGGTGATGGCGCGGTCCAGGATCACGGTCTGGTGCCGGTACGCCGGCAGCACCCGGGAGTGGTCGCCGACGAACATCACCAGCAGGATCAGCCCCATGAGGGAGGCGGTCAGCCACAGCGGCTCGATGCCCAGCCCGGCGATGAGGCCCAGGGCGAGGGCGGAGAAGTAATAGGCCACCTCGTGCTGCGACAGCTCGGTGGAGCGGAGCCGGATGATGGACAGGACGCCGAAGAGCCCCAGTCCGAGCCCCAGGCCTGCGGCGGAACCGGAGAGGGCGGTGGCCACAGCCAGGACGCCGACATTCATGCCGAGGTAGGAGACCACCAGGTCGCGGCGCCGGTGCCGGCGCAGGTACAGGGCGAAGGTCAGGATGCTGATGGCCGCGAGGTCGGCGGCTATGAAGATGAGCGTGTTCATGTGGTTTCTCCGGCTGGTAACGATGTTCTGGTAATGACGATGCCCGGGCAGACTGTGCGGGTGCTGTGCCGGAACCTAGGCAGGAATATGAGTGCGGCCGCTGTCGTGGCGGGCGGCTTCCGGGCGGGAAGGTCCGGCGAAGAGGAAGCGCTTCTGTACGGCGAAGCTCACGGCCAGGAGGCTTGCCTCGGCCAGGATCTTGGCGGGCAGCGCTGGCACGGCCACGGCTTCAAGGGCCCAGACCAGGCCAAAGTTGGCGGCCAGCAGGACCGCCACCAGGCCGAAGTAGCCCACCCCGGCGGCTCGGACGGGCTTGTCCCTGCCGCGCCCGAACACGAGGTGGCGGTTGACCAGGAAGTTCACCGCCGAACTCACGGCCCGGGCGCCGATGACGGCCAGGAGGAGGGAATCGATGGCCACGGTGAGCAGGAGGAACACCACGGTGTCCACCAGGAAGGCCGCGAACGAGGACGCCAGGAACGTCAGCAGCGGCGCGTAGATCCTGGCGGAGTCTGCCAGTGGCCGGAAGTGTGATCCGGAGTTATGGTCCAGGTACACCGTGGCGATGTCCACGGACTGGATCGAGAACCCGGCGTTCCCGGCTTCGAGCAGCAGGTTCAGCTCGTATTCGTACCGGTCGCCGCGGACCGAGCGGAGCCACGGCAGCATGGCGGCCGGATAGCCGCGGAGCCCGGTCTGGGTGTCCGGAATGCGCTCGCCGGTGGCCAGGGCGAAGAGCATCCGGGTGGCAGCGTTGCCCACGCGGCTGCGCGCCGGCACGTCCCCCGTGAAGCTCCGGCTGCCCAGGACCATGGCCTCCCAGCGCCGCGCCATCCGGTTCTCCCGGACGGCTCCGGCCACGCGGAAGATGTCCGTCACGGTGTGCTGGCCGTCGCTGTCGGCGCAGACCACGTCGTGCCCCGGCAGGTTGTCCGCGATGAACCCGAAGCCGGCCTTGAGGGCAAAGCCCTTTCCGCGGTTTCCGGCGTAACCGACCACGTGGCAGCCAAGGCCCCGGACGTCGTCGAACACGTCGCGGAACGCCGGACCGCTGCCGTCATCCACCACCACGACGTGCACTGCGCGTTCGGCGCTCCGGATCCTGCGGATCAGGCCCGGCAGCTGCTGGTCCGGCTCGTAGGCCGGAATCAGGATGATCATGGCCGGCCCTACTGCGCGATGTAGAGGATGTCGGAGGTGCCGCGCTCTTTGTTCTGGCCCAGTGGATTGTTCACCAGCGCGCCGTTGAAGTACATGGTGGAGGAGCCGCCGCCGTCGATGTTGTACGCGGTGGTGGCGCCCAGGCCCTGCATGATTTCGGCGAGTCCGGTCATGGTGACGCCGGCGCTGTAGCCGGGGCTGCGGCCGTCCACCACCACGAACACCAGGTGGTTGTCATCGATGACCCCCACGGCGGTGCGCGGCTGTTCGCCCTGGATGGAGTGGTTGCCGAAGTTGGTGTCCACTTCCACGTCCTCGATGCCCGCCGCGACCTGGCCGTTGTCCAGCAGGGAGGGGCCGAAGGAGAGGGTGTTCCAGGCGCCATCGGCCACCAGCTGCTCCGCGGTGGTGGTGGTTTCGTCGTAGACCTTGACCGTGCCGTCGCGGTAGAAGGCAAGGCCCTGCCTGGCGCCTTCGTCGCGGAACACCACCCCGTTGCGGATGACGATGCCGGTGTCGCGGAAGCCGTAGTAGTCGCCGTTGATGGCGAAGACCGCGTTGTTGGCCGCCGCGATGGCTGAGGTGGTCTCGGTGATGTTTTCACCGAAACTGTCGTTGGCGAAGGCGGACTGGAGCGTGGTGGCGTCGCTGAGGACGACGTCGGCAACGTAGTAGGTGACCGTGCTGTCACCGCTGCCCGTGGTCACCGTGGAAATTGAGATGTTGGAGGAACCGGAGACGTAGGACGTCTCCGTGGTGGTGCCCGTCGTCGTACCTGGCGACGTGCCGGCCTGGCTGGCCTGGTAGGCGGAGACATCGGAGATCTCCACGTGCGGGACGACGAACCGGTCGAGGGCCCAGGCCGTGGCGCCTCCGGCGGACAGCGTGAGCGCCACCGCCCCGGCGACGACGGCCCGGCGGAGGCGCCGGGGTTTACGTGGTGTTGGCTGCTGGAGTGTCATGCCTCATTTCTAGGCAGCCAACTTAGTGCAGCGGTTTGCCTTGGATATGAGGCTCCTGTGAAACCCCTGCCGGGCACAGCTGTTCGGCAAGTTCCCTGAGCTCGCCGGGCCGGAAGGGCTTGGTGAGGTAGGCGGCGGCTCCGGATGCCATGCCGGCCAGAACGTCGTCTTCCTCCGAGCGTGCCGTGAGGAAGAGCAGGGGCGCGGTGCTCAGCGCACGGATGGCGCGCGCCGCGATGTGCCCGTCCATGTCCGGCAGGCCCAGGTCCAGGGTGACCAGCGCCACGGCGGGATCGGCGGCTGCCGCGATGCCCTCGCCGCCGGTGGCCGCGGTCCTGACCTCAAACCCTGCCCTGGCAAGGACCGTCGCAATGAGTGCGCGGATATCGTCGTCGTCCTCCACCACAAGGCAAACACGCTGTTCCATCAAAGCCCCCCAGGCCGAAAATTTGGCATCAGTCTACCGCCGCCCATGCCCTTTCGCGGGAACGGTGACCTAGCCGTCGTAATGTGTACGGACCGGTCCCTGGCCCAGGGAATGGACCACCGCAGCGGCTACGTCATGCAGCTTGGAATTGCGGGTGCTCGACGCCGTCTTCAGGATGTCGAAAGCGTCCTGCTGGCTGCAGCGGTTCTGCGCCATGATGATGCCCACCGCCATGTCGATGACGGTCCTGGACTCGAGGGTGGCGCGCAGGTTGGCGGCCGTCTCGCTGTAATGGGCGAACCGCACGGCCAGCCGCAGCGCCAGCGACGTCTGGTTGACGAAATCCTTGGCGAAGTCCAGGATGCGGCCTTCGAAACGGTGAGCGCGGCGGGAGTACAGCAGCAGCGCTGCCTTGGTTTCCCCCTCGAGCCGGAAGGGGAGCGCCGCCACGGAGCAGACGCCCTGCGCCACAGCGGCCGCGGTGTACTCCGGCCAGCGTCCGTCCGCGGCCAGGTCCGGGGCGTGGACGGTCTCCTGAGCGCTGGAGGCAGTCATGCTGGGCGTTTCGGCGAACCTGTGCTCAAGGCGGCCGATGGATTCGGCGTCCTTGCTGCTGCTGGCAACGGTGGCGGCCTTGCGCTGCCGGAGCAGGGTGATGGCGCAGAGCATTTCGTCGCCGGGATCGGAAAGGTTGCGCGCAGAGACCTGCGCCAGCTCATTCAGGAAGTCCTCAACGTCGGAGCTGTTGAGGACCAGTTCGTGCAGGTGCTCTGTAATGGATGTATCGGGTTTTGCTGTTGACTCGCTGGCCACGGTTTTCTGGTGCCATTCGCTCAGGTCAAAACGAGCCGGCAACGCACAAAGGCCCCCGGCCGTTGGACGGGGAACCGGTGCTGGTCGCTGGATCGACGAACTTTCCAACGGCCTGCTGCTAAACCGATAACCAGAGTATATACATCCCCGCACGGGCCGGAACGTCATATAGCCTGTCCCCGGCACCGCCGCGTGCTGGCGCCCGGCACGTGGAAACCGGCACAATGAAGCAGGCACCGGCGCCGCAGCCGGGCCGGGACGCTGGCTGCCGCGCCGCGGAGGGACGTAGAACATGACCAGGTTGCTCATCATCGGCCCCCCGGGCTCCGGCAAGGGAACCCAGGCCGAACACCTCGCCCGGCATTTCGGGATCCCCGCGGTGTCCACCGGCGAAATCTTCCGGAGCAACGTCAGCCGGGAGACGGAGCTCGGAAACCAGGCGGCCAAATACCTCGACGGCGGCGACTTCGTCCCGGACCACCTCACCAACGCCCTGGTGAAGGACCGGCTCCTGGACGGCGATGCCCGGTCCGGTTTCCTGCTCGACGGTTATCCCCGGACGGCGCTCCAGGTGGCTGAACTGGACAACCTGCTCGCCTCCCAAGGGTGCGTGCTGGACGCCGTCATTGAACTGCAGGCCCCCGACGCGGAACTGGAGGAGCGCATGCTCCGCCGCGCGCGGGAGCAGGGGCGCACGGATGACACCGTCGAAGTCTTCCGGCGCCGCCTGGACCTCTACCACCGCCAGACCCATGAAGTAGTCTCGGTGTACGCGGGCCGGGGCATCCTGGTCTCCGTCAACGGCAGCGGCGATCCCGGGGACATTACGGGACTTGCCATCGCCGCCGTCGAAAAGTTCCTGGCCTCCCCGCGGGCCTGACCGGGGCGAACCCACCACGCTACTCCAACGGAAGGAACCACTGATGAGAATTGCCGTTACCGGCGGAAGCGGAAAACTCGGGCGCCATGTTGTGCGCCGGCTCAACGACGACGGCCACCAGGTCCTCAGCCTGGACCGGGCAGGGGCGCGCAGCCCGGAGCTGCTGGTGGTGGACCTGCGCAATTACGGCCAGGTGGTGGACGCCATGCTGGGCGTCGATGACCGGCATGACGGGTTCGACGCCGTGGTGCACCTCGGTGCCATCCCCGCCCCGGGCATCCTTCCGGACGCAGCCACGTTCGAGAACAACATGCTCTCCACCTACAACGTGTTCCAGGCAGCCCGGCGCGCCGGCATCAAGAAGGTGGTGTATGCCTCCAGCGAGACGGTGCTGGGGCTGCCGTTCGACGTCGACCCGCCCTACATCCCCGTGGACGAGGAATACCCGGCCAGGCCGGAAAGCACCTACTCCCTGGTGAAGCACCTGGAGGAACAGATGGCGGTGGAGCTGACCCGCTGGGACCCGGAGCTCAGCATCACCGGGCTGCGGTTCTCCAACGTCATGGATGAGGCGGACTATGCCCGGTTCCCCTCCTTCGACTCCGACCCCATGCTGCGGAAATGGAACCTGTGGGGCTACATCGACGGCCGGGACGGCGCGCAGGCTGTGGTGCGGGCGCTGGAGAACGCCAAGCCGGGGTTCGAAGCGTTCATCGTCGCCAACGCCGATACCGTCATGAACCGGTACAGTGCCAGCCTTGCGGCCGAGGTCTTCCCTAACGTCAAGGTCACCAAGGAACTGGGCGAACACGAAACCATGCTGTCCATCGACAAGGCGCGGCGGCTGCTCGGGTTCGAGCCGGAACACAGCTGGCGGAACCATGTGCCGGCCGGCACGGGCGGGGAGAAGACCCCGTAAAGGTCCCTCCTAGCCTTCCGGTACGCCACCTTCCCGGCACCCGGGTGGAGTGGATGGCGTCCGGGCCGGATAATGTTCACCCTAGGCAATCATTACGGCGCAGGGACGGGCAGCACACGTGGCACATCAATCAGCAGGCTCGCGGAGCCCCGAAAAGAACACCCGCTGGTGGCGCGCCTTCCACGAGAAGTTCGTGGTGGAGGAGCGTTACCTGGAACCGGAGGACCGGCGTGGCCTCTACATGGCGGCGGTCATCCTCGCCGTGGTGGGTATGGCACTGTTCATTGCCACGCTGATCAGCGTGGTGCAGGCTGACGGCCTGGCCACGGTTGACAGGCCCGTGCACGACTGGCTGGTCACGGAGCGTTCCGCGCCGGTCACTGCCATCATGATCTTCCTGGCGGTGCTCTTTGGTCCTGTCGCCCTGCCCATCATCATCCTGGTGATCATCCTCGTCTGGGGATTTGCCGCCAAACATGCCTGGCGGCCCATCCTGCTCGCGTCGGCGATGCTGACGGGGGTGATCATCTCCCAGATCATCCTGCACATCGTCCAGCGTTCCCGGCCGCCGATCGACCAAATGCTCTTCGGCGTGGACCAGACCTTCTCGTTCCCGTCCGGGCACGTGCTCGGCGCGTGCGATTTCCTGCTGGTGGGGACGTTCCTGATCTTCTCGCGGCGCCGGAACAACAGGGCTGCGTTCTTCGGCTTCGTCGGGGCAGGAGTCGGCATCGTGCTGGCCGCGGTGAGCCGGCTCTACCTGGGCTACCACTGGCTCAGCGACGCCCTCGCCTCGTTCTCCCTGTCGCTGCTCATCCTCGGCGGCGTGATCGCCCTGGATACCTGGCGCACGGCCCGCATACCCGGGGAACCGATCACCGGGGAGCTGTCCAGGGCGGAGTCGCCGCGGGACTGAGCCGCCAGGGCCGGTTGGGCTGCCTGCGCTCGGGTTGTTGCCTGCGCCTTGGGCCGCCTGCGCTTATTTGGGCCTCGACCTTGCCCGTTTGAGGGCCCGGTGCAGTTTCAGGTTCGTGGCCTCGAGTTCCAGCACCATGGCCACGCCGGCGAGGTTGAGTCCCTGCTCCAGGAGTTCCCCGATCCGCAGCAGCACCGCGATGTCGTCGTCGCTGTACTGCCGGGTGCCCCCCGCGGTCCGGGAGGGCGTCAGCAGACCCTTCGTCTCGTACAGCCTGATGTTCTGCTGTCCGGTTCCCGTGAGTTCGGCTGCCACTGAGATGGCGTACAGCGCCCGTGAACCCGGAGGCCGGGGCCCTTGTCCCGCGGTGGGCTCGGCCATGTCATCCCCTTGAATTCGTTCCTGCCTGTGTCTTGCTTCAGTTTCCCACTGGTGCTATAAAAAATCTATATCCACCACCATAGATTGTGGCTGGTGGGTAGCGACAAGATCCGGCACCTGGAAGTCTTAAGGAGTGGGAAATGATGTTGATGCGTACGGACCCGTTCCGTGAGCTGGACCGGCTCACGCAGCAGGTCTTCGGGACCGCGGCCCGCCCGGCCGCCATGCCCATGGACGCATGGCAGGAGGATGGCGAATTCGTCGTGGCGTTCGACCTGCCCGGCGTGAAGGTGGATTCGCTGGACCTGAACGTTGAACGCAATGTCCTCACGGTACGCGCCGAACGCCAGGATCCAACCCAGCCCAACGTGGAGCTGGTGGCTGCTGAGCGTCCGCGGGGCGTCTTCAGCCGGCAGCTGATCCTCGGCGACACCCTGGACACCGAAAAGATCAAGGCAAGCTACGACCAGGGCGTCCTGACCCTGCGGATCCCCGTTGCCGAGCAGGCCAAGCCGCGCAAGATCGAGATCGCAACCCAGCAAGGACAGCGGCAGGAAATCGGAACCTAGCCAGGGGAGTTGCAGGAAACCTGCGACGGGCGGGGCGTCCGCCGCCCCGCCCGGCACCACGGGAGGGCCGGGATGAGCGATACGGACGATTACTACTCCATCCTCGGCGTGGGCGCCGATGCCACGCAGCAGGAGATCGCGCGCGCCTACCGGGCCCTCATGCGCAGTTACCACCCGGACATGGACGGCGGCCCGGACCAGGCGAACGGGCCCGGCCACCCTCCAGGGCAGGAGGACGAACTGCTCAGGATCATGCAGGCGTTCAACGTCCTGCGTGACCCGAAGCGCCGCGCCGCCTACGACAGGACGCTGACCTCATCGGCGCCCACCATCATTCCCGTCCGGCATGTCCGCGGCTCCAATGGTGCGCCCGGCCCGGCGATCCGGGTGACCCCGGTGCGCTGGGAAAGCGGGCCCTGGGCCTGACCCCTGCACTTTCCGGACAGGGACGGAATACAACCTCGAGGAGGACATCCGCATGAGCGACTGGCGCCGCTACGATTCGCACCTGATCCCGGCCTTCCACGAGCGCTTTGAACAGCGCTGGGGGAAGGGAACCGCGCCATTCCTGGACCCCGAGGCGCATGAGGAGCCACTGCCGCGTGCGCAGTGGATCAATCCGGCCACCGGCGCCGCGCTGGCAGTGGTGCCGGTCTGGACGGCGGAGGAAACGCAGCAGCGCTCCTTCGGGGTGTTCTACCTCCCGCCGGCAGGCGATATCTGGGTGCTGCGGCCCGGGTACACGGGCTACCTCGAACCGTCAG
The DNA here is from genome assembly GCF_054890965.1 of Arthrobacter sp. C152. NCBI lineage: Bacteria > Bacillati > Actinomycetota > Actinomycetes > Micrococcales > Micrococcaceae > Arthrobacter > Arthrobacter sp. C152. Next base: position 29,846 of record NZ_JBTZSU010000027.1, on the reverse strand, counting down.
ACGGCGATACCGAGCACCTGGTGACCCTTCGCAACGACGCGTTCCGCAAGGCCGTGGCACATGCGAAGGAGTTCCTGTTCGGCTCGCAGTAACGGCCGGCGGCCATAGCGGAGATTCTGCTCGTCAGGCGTCCCCCGCTGTGCCATTCTGGGACGTACTCCAACCACCGTCACAAAGGCTGAACCCCATGCACATCTCCGCCAAGGACCTCGCAGCGCTCATCCCCCAGGGGTTTACGCTTGGCGTCGCCACCGCAGCATTCCAGATCGAAGGCGCGCTGGAGGAGGACGGCCGCGGGCCGGCCGGCTGGGACAGGTTCGCCGCCAAACCCGGGTCCATCGTCGAAGGCCACAGCCCGGCGGTGGCCACCGACCATTACCACCGCATGCCGCAGGACGTTGCACTGCTGAAGCAACTGGGCGTCGACTCCTACCGGTTCTCGTTTTCCTGGCCGCGCATCCAGCCCGGCGGCAGCGGCCGGGCCAACCGTGCCGGCATGGCGTTTTACGACCGGCTCCTGGACGAGCTCCTCGCCAACGGCATCTCGCCGATGGCTACGATCTACCACTGGGACACGCCCCTGGAACTTGATGAAGCGGGCGGCTGGATGAACCGGGACACCGCCTACCGGATGGCGGAGTACGCCGCGATCGTGGCCAAGGCGTTCGGGGACAGGGTGGCCCGCTGGGTGACCATCAACGAGCCGGCCACGGTCAGCGCCAATGGCTACGCATTCGGGCTGCACTCGCCCGGCAAGGAGCTGGCCCTCGGTGCCTTCCCCACCGTCCACCACCAGCTGCTGGCGCATGGACTTGCCGTCCAGGCCCTTCGCGCCGCCAAGGTGCCCGGGGAAATCGGGATGACGAACGTGTACTCGCCCATGGTGCCGAACTCCATTAATCCGCTGGACAGGATCAGCGCCGGGCTCATGGACCTGGGCCAGAACCGGCTCTACGCGGACCCGGTCCTTACGGGCAAATACCCCGACCTGATCCGGGCCGCCAAGTTCTTCAGTTCGTTCGAGCATCCCGAAGAGGACATGGAGATCATCTCCCAGCCCCTGGACTTCTACGGGCTGAACTACTACATGCCCACCAAGGTGGGGGCCGGCCCCGGTGGCGGCACCGTACCGTCAAGCATGGCGGAGGCCATGGGCAGCGACCTGGGCGCAACGGGCAGCGGGGCAACGCCGTTCCACGTCGAAACGTGGCCCGAAGCGGACATCACCGCCTACGGCTGGCCCGTGAAGCCGGAGTACATGGCTGTTGCGCTCAAGGAGATGGCTGAGCGGTACCCCAACCTCCCGCCCGTCATCATCACCGAGGGCGGAGCCAGCTTCGAGGACATCATTGTCCGCGACAAGTCCAGCAACACCACGTTCATTCCGGATGAGCGCCGGCTGAAGTACATCTCAGACCACCTCGAGACCGCCCTGCGGGCCACTGCGCCCGGCGGCGAGGCTGAGTCCGTGGACCTGCGCGGCTACTACGTGTGGTCGTTCCTGGACAACTTCGAGTGGTCCGCCGGCTACAACCAGCCCTTCGGCCTCCTGCATGTGGACTTCGAAACGCTGGAGCGCACGCCCAAGGCCTCGTACTTCTGGTTCCAGGAGCTCATCGAGGAACGGAACCTTGCTGCCGCGGCGGGGGCCGCCATCGCGCAGGCGGTGGTTCCGGAGGGCATCGGCAATGAAGCGCCCGATGACGGCGCCGCGCTGGGTGCCAGCGCGTAGCAGGGGTGGCTTAGAGCAGGTCCAGCATGGCCAGTTGCTTGGCCATGCCCGCGCCGTCGGGGGAGTAGATCCACGGCACCCTGGACGCGGTGTGGTCGCCGTCCTCTGAGTGGCCGCCGGCAAACACCGACTCGCTGATGGACAGTTGCCGGATGGCGATGGCCGCCACCTTGTCCGGGTTTTGCGCCGCAAAGCCTGAGTAGATGGCTTCATCGTGCTGGCCGTTGTCGCCGATCAGGAGCCACCGCATGTCCGGGAACTCCTGGGAGAGCCGCTCCAGGTTGCGGTGTTTGTGGTCCTGGCCACTGCGGAACCACCGGTCCTGGGTCAGCCCCCAGTCGGTCAGCAGCAGCGCGCCCTTCGGGTACATGTTGCGGTTGAGGAACCGTGCCAGGGTGGGGGCCGCGTTCCAGGGGCCCGTGGAGAGGTAGATGACCGGCGCCTCCGGGTGCTCAATGGTCAGCCGGTCCAGCAGCACGGCCATCCCGGGAGTGGCCATGCGGGCCCGCTCGCTGAGCACGAACGTGTTCCACAGCGCCAGGAACGGCCGCGGCAGGGCGGTCACCATGACGGTGTCGTCAATGTCCGAGACGATTCCAAACTCCACATCCGGGGCGATCACCTGGATAAGGGCCTCTGCAGGCTCCGTTCCCGCCGCCCGCAGCACAGCGGTGTGCCACCCCGGCGAGAGCTGGACCTCCACTTCGGTATCGATCAGTCCACCACGGTCCGCCGTGACATGCGTGACGGTGCCGTCGATGGTGATTTCGACGTCGGTGTACTGCAAGGGCACGCTGGTGAAGGCACGCCAGCCGCGGATGTTCTGGTTGCCGTTTTTCGCTTCGTGCTCCGCCTTGCTGCCCGGCAGCGGCGTCCCGGCCAGCAGCACCCGCCCCAGCACCCGCACCCTTGTGGTGGATCCGTAGCCCTGGTAGGCGATGGTCTGGGGAACGAAGTTCCAGCGTTTGGCCAGCCGGATCCGCACGTCGTTGACGGCGTCGGACAGCCAGTGGGCCAGCCGGAAGACCCGGTTGCCCTGGAGCGCATTATCCATGGCACCACTCTGCCACAGGGTGGGCGCAGGCACCCGGCGCCGGGCGCTTCCAGCCGTCAGCCGTCGCCAAGTATGTGCTTCAGGGTCTGCGCGTTGCGCACGGCGTTGCCGCCGCCGTCGTTATTGAAATATGCGTAGACATCGAGGCCCTCGCCGGCCCACTCCCTGATCCGGTCCGCCCACCACCGCAGGTCCGCATCGGAATATGACCCGCCGTAGAGGTGCTCATGGTCCGGTCCGTGAAGCCGGACGTACGCGAAGGGTGCCGTGATGCGCAAGGTGCAGGGAAGGTTGGCCCCGCTCATGATGCAGTAGGCAGCCTGGTGCCGTTCCAGCAGGGCAAACACCTCCGGGCATTCCCAGCTGGGGTGGCGGAATTCCACGGCCACCCGGATCCACGGGGGAACTGCAGCCAGGAAGTAGTCGAGCCTTGCATCGTCCCGCGCCAGCTGCGGGGGCAGCTGCACCAGGAGCACGGCCCTTTTGTCCCCGAGCTCATGCCAGCACCGGGCAATGCGCTCCACCCACACTTCCGGGGAGTACAGCTTGCGGGCGTGGGTGAGCCCCCGCGGGGCCTTGACGGACATGCTGAAACCAGGCGGCAGGCGTTTGTTCCAGCCCGCGAAGGACGTATCGCGCGGCCACCGGTAAAAGCTGGCGTTCAACTCCACCGTGTTGAACCGCGAGACGTAGTGCTGGAGCCGGTCCCGGACGGGCAGCCCCGGCGGGTACAGGACGTTTTCCCAATGGTCGTAGCTCCAGCCGGAGGTGCCAATGTGGATTGCCATTTCCCTCAGGCTACACCCGCAGTTTCCACACCGGGCCGGGGCTGCGTGTGGCAGGGTTATGGCATGGCGCGCATTGAGGACTACGCGGTGGTAGGCGACCTTCAAACCGGGGCCCTGGTCAGCAAGGAGGGCTCGATCGACTGGCTCTGCCTGCCGCGGTTCGACTCCCCGGCCTGCTTCAACGCGCTGCTGGACACTCCCGACGCCGGCCGCTGGCTGCTGGCACCCGAAGGCGGCGGCACGTGCACGCGGCGCGGCTACCGCGACGGCAGCCTGATCCTGGACACGGAGTGGGAAACCCCGGACGGAACGGTCCGGGTCACCGACTTCATGCCGCCGCGCGACTCCGTGGCTGACATCGTCCGCATCGTCGAGGGGATCAGCGGCAGCGTCAGGATGCATGGAGAGCTGACCCTCCGGTTCGATTACGGGCATATCGTCCCGTGGGTGCGGCGGGACAAATACGGCCTGCATGCGATCGCCGGGCCGGACGCCGTCTACTTCGTCACTCCCGCGCCCCTCCAGGGGGAGAACATGCACACGCTGAGCGACTTCACCGTCAACGCTGGGGAGAAGGTGCCGTTCGTGCTCACCTGGGCGCCCAGCCATGTGGGACGCCCGGTCACGGTGGAGGCCGAAAAGGTGCTCGAGTCCACCTTTGCGTTCTGGCGCGGCTGGTCTTCGCAATGCACCTTCGAGGGCGAATACCAGGAAGCGGTGATCCGTTCGCTCGTCACGCTCAAGGCGCTGACCTACGGCCCCACCGGCGGCATCGTCGCGGCCGTCACCACCTCGTTGCCCGAGCAGCCCGGGGGCCCGCGCAACTGGGACTACCGCTACTGCTGGCTGCGGGATGCCACCATGACCCTGCAGGCCCTGCTCGCGGCCGGTTACACCGCGGAGGCCGCTGCCTGGCGGGACTGGCTGCTCCGCGCCGTGGCGGGTGACCCCGCGGACCTGCAGATCATGTACGGGATCCACGGCGAGCGGCGCCTTCCCGAGCTGGAGCTCTCCTGGCTGAAGGGCTATGAGAACTCCACGCCCGTACGGATCGGAAACGCCGCGGCGGAACAGTTCCAGCTGGATGTGTGGGGCGAGGTGCTCGACTGCCTCGCCCTGACGCGCAACTCCCTGCTCAAGCACACCGATGAAGCCTGGGACGTGCAGGTGGCGTTGATGGAGCACCTCGAAACGATCTGGGACCAGCCTGACAACGGGCTCTGGGAGATGCGGGGCCCGCGCCGGCATTTCACCCACTCGAAAGTCATGGCCTGGGTGGCCGCCGACCGCATGGTGAAGGGGGTGCGCGAATCGGGGCTGCCGGGCCCGGTGGAGCGCTGGGAGGCGCTGCGGGACACCATCCGCGAAGACATCATGGCCAACGGCTTCGACGCCGAACGCAATACCTTCGTCCAGTCCTACGGCCGTCCTGAGCTGGACGCCAGCCTGCTGCTCATCCCGCGGGTGGGTTTCCTGCCTCCCGACGACCCCAAGGTGGTGGGGACCATCGAGGCGATCCAGCGCGAGCTGACGCAGGACGGTTTCGTGCTGCGGTACCGGCCGGAGAAGAGCGACGACGGCCTGCCCGGTGACGAGGGCGTCTTCCTGGCCTGCTCGTTCTGGCTGGTGGAGGCGCTGCTGGGTGCCGGGCGCCGGACGGAGTCCAGGGAACTGTTCGAGCGGCTGCTCGACCTGCGCAATGACGTGGGGCTGCTGAGCGAGGAATGGGCTGTGAAGGCTCAGCGCCAGCTGGGTAACACCCCGCAGGCATTCAGCCATTTTGCCCTTGTGACTAGCGCCCTGGAGCTGCATCAGGATACGGTTCGGCGCAGTGATACCCCCATTCCGCCCGAGAGGGCGGATTCGCGCTGAGGCGGCACGGACCGGGGCTGGAACTTCTCCTTCGCGGAACAGATAAGTATACTTACTAACACCTCACGGTGTGCCGGGCAGGCACAATGCCGTGATCGACCGAGGAGTGATAGTTATGGCCGGACATTTTGAGCTCGTTGACGCACCTGACGGCGGTTACCGCGTACGGATGCTGGACGGTGCGGGGAACCTGATGGCCATCTCAGTGACCTTTCCGACCAAGCGCGCCGCCGTTGCCGGGGTCGCCATGGCCAGGGAAATCGCCGGTACCGGGCTGATCAGGGACAAGAGCCACGACGGCGCCGGGTCTGTGATCCGCGACCGCGTGCGGCCTGTCAGCGTCCCCAAGGAGGAGGCGGCGAAGCGCAAGAAGCTGCCGCCGGTCCGCCGGGCCGTGGTGGGCTGATGGCCGCCGCCGCAGCACCCCCTGGCGGTCCCCGCCGCGGGGTTCTCTTCGACGTCGACGGGACGCTGATCGACTCGTCCTACCTGCACACCATCTCGTGGTGGGGCGCGTTCCGCCAGTACGGCCATGACGTGCCGATGGCCAGCATCCACCACTTCGTGGGGATGGGTGGCGCCCGGCTGGTGGACAGCGTCCTGCCCGGCGGCCGTGACCGCGCCGAAGACGAGGAGATCATGGCCAGCCATGGTGCGCTGTATGCCTCCCATTGGCCGTCGCTGCGGGCCTTCGACGGCGCCAGGGACCTCCTGGGGCAATGCCACGGCGGCGGCCTGGCCGTGGCGCTCGCCTCATCGGCCCGGGAGAAGGACCTGCAGGTCATGCGCGGCGTCCTCGAAGCCGATGACTTCATCGACGCCGCCACCAGCGCCAATGACGCGAAGGAAAGCAAGCCTGCGCCGGACATCCTCCAAGCGGCGCTGGACGCCGTCGGCATCGCTGCCGCGGACGCCGTCTATGTCGGGGACGCCGTCTGGGACATGAAGGCGGCCGCGGCGCTGGACATCCCTTCGATCGGCCTGACCTGCGGGGGCGTCAACGCCGTCGAACTCCGGGAAGCCGGCGCGGCGGAGGTCTACAGCGGCCCGCGGGACCTGCTCGACAACCTCGCCTCAAGCGTGATCGGCCGGCTGTTCTCCTAGAATTACCGGCCTAGAGCGGCTGTCCGCCCGGCACCGAGTCCTCGTCGCCGGCAACCGCCGGCTTGGCCCAGGACACCGCCACCTTGACGGAGCCGTCGTCGTTCCGCTCAATGTCCGTGACGATGTCCGCCGCGGGTGCGCCCATCTCGGCGATCCGCGTCCGGTAGGTGCCCACCAGTTCCTCCAGGCTGGCTTCCGTCCATTCCCCGGGACGCATGCGGGTGGAGATCTCGACCGGTTCCGGCTGGTACAAGGACATGGCGTTCCTCTTTCGTTCGCTCTTCGGGCCTGCCTGGGTGTTCCGCGCTTATAACGCTAGAAGCAGCAGGCCGGGACCACAAGGGTTTCATCAGCATGCTTACTTTTTATGCCGAAAGCCGGTAGCGTCGAAGGACACTCTGCAACGAAAGGGAGATTGTGAAAGCACTGACGTGGCAAGGAAAACGGTCGGTACGCGTGGAGGAAGTACCAGACCCCGTCATCCAGGAACCTACGGACGCAATCATCAGGATCACTTCCACCGCGATCTGCGGCTCCGACCTGCACCTTTACGAAGTCCTGGGCCCCTACATGCACAAAGGCGACGTCATCGGCCACGAGCCGATGGGCATCGTGGAGGAGGTTGGCAGCGCCGTCACCAACCTTCGCAAGGGCGACCGCGTGGTGGTCCCGTTCAACATCTCCTGCGGCTCGTGCTTCATGTGCAAGCAGGGCCTGCAGTCCCAGTGTGAAACCACGCAGGTCAAGGACAAGGGATCCGGCGCGGCGCTCTTCGGCTATTCGGAACTGTACGGCTCCGTCCCCGGCGGCCAGGCGGAGTACCTGCGGGTGCCGCACGCCGACTACGGCCCCGTCAAAGTCGGCAACGACCTTCCGGACGAACGCTACCTCTTCCTCTCCGACATCCTGCCCACCGCCTGGCAGGCCGTGCAGTACGCGGACGTCCCCGCCGGCGGCACCCTGGCCGTCTTCGGCCTCGGCCCGGTGGGCCAGTTCGCCGGCCGGATCGGCGTGCACCAGGGCTTCCGCGTCATCGGCGTCGACCCCGTCCCCGAACGCCGCGCCATGGCCGCCCGCCACGGGGTGGAAACCCTGGACTACGGCAAAACCATCGGCGACGAACTGCGGGAAATGACCGCCGGACGCGGCCCGGACGCGGTGGTTGACGCCGTCGGGATGGAAGCCCACGGCTCCCCGGTGGCAGGATTCGCCCACCAGGCGCTCGGACTCCTGCCGGACAAGCTGGCGCAGAAAGCGATGGAGACCGGCGGCGTGGACCGGCTGGCGGCACTGCACGCCTCCATCGACGCCGTGCGCCGCGGCGGCACGATCTCACTCTCGGGCGTGTACGGGGGACAGGCCAGCCCGCTGCCGATGCTCACGATGTTCGACAAGCAGCTGCAGGTGCGGATGGGGCAGTGCAACGTGCGGCGCTGGACGGACCAGCTGCTGCCGCTGGTGGAGGACGACGCCGATCCGCTGGGCGTGATGGACCTGGTCACGCACCGCTCGAACCTGGATGGCGCCCCCGCGCTGTACGAGAAGTTCCAGAAGAAGGAAGACGGCTGCATCAAGGTGGTCCTCAACCCGGCGGCTTAAGCCCCCATAAATGAACAGCAGGCGCCTCATGGAGCTCCATGAGGCGCCTGCTGTCATGCGCGGTTGGACCGGCGAAAGCCTAGGTGAGCTTCACCTGGCGGTTCATGTCCTTGTACAGCAGGTACCGGAACTCGCCGGGCCCGCCGGCGTAGCAGGCCTGCGGGCAGAAGGCGCGCAGCCACATGAAGTCGCCGGCCTCCACCTCCACCCAGTCGTTGTTCAGCAGGTACATGGCCTTGCCCTCCAGGACATAGAGGCCGTGCTCCATCACGTGCGTCTCCGGGAACGGGATGACGCCGCCGGGCTGGAACGTCACGATGTTGACCTGCATGTCGTGCGCCAGGTCGCTGGAGTCGGTGAAGCGCGTGGTTTTCCAAACGTCGTTGGTGTCCGGCATCGACGTCGGCTCCACGTCCTTTTCGTTGGTGACGAAGGACTTGGCCTCGTACCCTTCGAGCCGCTCGTACGCCTTGCGGATCCAGTGGTAGGAGACGATGTCGTCGGAGACGTTCTCCACGCCCCACTCCGAACCGGCCGCCAGGTAGGCGTAGCCGCCCTCCTCGAGCTGGTGCAGCTCGCCGTCGAGGGTCAGGTTGAGCCTGCCCTTCGTCACGAAGACAACGCCTTCGACGCCCGCTTCGAACTCGGCCTTCGGCGCCCCGCCGCCCGCTCCGATTTCAACAATCAGCTGCGAGAACGTGGTGGCGAAACCGGAAATAGGGCGGGCGATGATCCAGGACCGGGTGTTGGAGAACCCCGGCAGGTTGGACGTGACGATGTCCGTCAGCACGCCCTTGGGGATCACCGTGTAGGCCTCGGTGACGATGGCCCGCTCGGTGGTGAGGTGGGTCTGCGGCGGCAGGCCGCCCTGGGGGTAGTAGTACTTGCCCATCGTGGTCCTTTGCTTAGGAGTTGGAAGTGGTGGCCAGCCGCGGGTGCGCCAGCGCGGTGAGCTGCGGAAGTCCGACGCCGGCAAGCGCCTGGACCTCCTCGGCACCCACGGCGCCGCACTGGACGCCGCGAAGCACGAACGCTGCCAGGGCGCGGGCGGTGGCGGGTTCATCCATGACGCCGCCCTCGGTCCGCTCGACGTAGTTGCGCAGGCGGGCGGCGGCGGCCGGCAGGCCCTCGCGGTAGAAGGCGTACGTGGCGGCGAACCGGCTGGGCAGCTGGGCCGGGTGCAGGTCCCAGCCCTGGTAGTAGCCGCGTTCCAGCGACCGGCGGACCAGGCGCCCGTGCAGTGCCCAGGCGTTTTCCACGTTGTCGCCCACCGGGATGATGTTGGTGGAGCCGTCCGAGAGCCGGATGCCGGTGCCGGCCACGGCCAGCTGCATGACCTCCTTGGCGAAGTCCGCCACGGGGTGCTCCATGGACTGGTATTCCGCGGAGATCTGCAGCGACGCCGAGTAGTCGTAGGTGCCGTAGTGCAGCCCGCTGATCCGGCCCGGCACGGCATGCGGCAGTTGCGCCACGGGGGACGTGCCGTCGGGGCCGAGGATCAGCTGCGGGGTTTCCACCTGGACTTCGAAGCGCAGCCGCCCGGCGGGCAGGCCGTGCACTTCCTCCAGCCGGGACACCGCGTAGTCCATGGCCTGGACCTGGGCCACCGTGGTCACCTTGGGCAGGGTCAGGACCAGGCCGCCGGGAAGTTCACCGGCCGCGGCCAGGCCCGAGACGAACAGGTCCAGCGTCCGCAGGCCGCGGGCCCGGGTGGCCGCCTCGAAGCACTTGAAGCGGATCCCGATGAACGGGGGAGCGGACCCGGCCGCGACGGCCTGGGCCACCGCGGAAGCCGCGGCCACCGCGGCGGCGTCCTCGGCGTCGTCGCCCCTGTCCCCGAAGCCGTCCTCGAAGTCGAGGCGCAGGTCCTCGATCGGTTCGGTGGCGAGCTTGGCGGCCACCCGGCCGGCGACGGCCTCGGCGAGGCCGGCGTCCTGGCCCAGTAGCGAACCGAGCTTTTCGAAGCCGCCGTGTGCGTTGGCTACGGCCAGTGCCTCGGCGCCCCAGCCGGCAGCGAACGACGGCGTAAAACGGTCCGCGGGCACGTACACCGTGTGCACTGGCTGGCGGGAGCCGTCGTCGCCAGGGTAGTTCTGCTCCAGGAGCCGGTCGGTGACGGCCAGCTGGCCGTCAATGTGCGCGAGGTCCCCTGCTGACAGGGAAAGCTTGGGTGCGGCCATTTCAGTCCACCAGTTCGTAGGCGGGGGTGGTGAGGAAGTCCGTGTAGTCGTCCGAGAGGCAGATGTCGGCGATCAGTTCGCTGGCCGGCTGGTAGTAGCGGCGGAAGGCCTCGTCGCCGAACTCGGTGCGCAGCCGTTCGGTTTCCTCGCCCAGGATCTTTTCCACCAGCTCCTTGGTCACCGTGTTGCCGGTGTCGGCCAGGATGGACTTGTTGCGGATCTGCTGCCACACCTGGGAGCGGGAGATCTCCGCGGTGGCGGCGTCCTCCATCAGGTTGTGGATGGCCACGGCGCCGTTTCCGGACAGCCACACGGCGGTGTAGGCGACGGCGACATAGAGGTTCAGGCGCAGGCCGGCCTCGGTGACCTGTCCGTCGGCCGAGCGCACGTCCAGCAGTTGTCCGGCCGTGACGGACACCTCGGGCCGCTGCTTGTCCACCTGGTTGGGCTTGTCGCCCAGCACGGAGTCGAAGACTTCGCGGCAGGTGGGGACCAGGTCCGGGTGGGCCACCCAGGAGCCGTCGAACCCGTCGTTGGCCTCGCGGGTCTTGTCCGCGCGGACCTTCTCGAAGGCCGCCGCCGTGACTTCGGGGTGGCGGCGGTTGGGGATGACGGCGGCCATGCCGCCCATGGCGAAGGCGCCGCGCTGGTGGCAGGTCTTGACCAGCAGTTCGGTGTAGGCGCGCATGAACGGAGCGGTCATCACCACGGAGGCGCGGTCCGGGAGGACGAATTCCTCGCCGGCATCGCGGAAGTACTTGATGATGCTGAACAGGTAGTCCCAGCGGCCGGCGTTCAGGCCCGACGCGTGGTCCCGCAGTTCGTAGAGGATCTCGTCCATTTCGAACGCGGCCGGGATCGTCTCGATCAGGACCGTGGCGCGGATGGTGCCCTGGTTCAGGCCCAGGAAGTCCTGCGCGAAGACGAAGACGTCGTTCCACAGCCTGGCCTCAAGGTGGCTTTCCATCTTGGGCAGGTAGTAGTACGGGCCCTGGCCGTTGAGGACCAGCTGCTTGGCGATGTGGAAGAAGTGCAGGCCGAAGTCCACCAGTGCGCCAACGGCTGGTTCGCCGTTGACCAGCAGGTGCTTCTCCTGCATGTGCCAGCCGCGGGGCCGGGCCACCACGACGGCGAGCGGCGCGTCGGTGCGCAGCCGGTACTCCTTGCCCTCATCCGAGGTGTAGCTCAGGGTGCCCTGGGCCGCGTCGCGGAGGTTCAGGATGGCGTCGATGACGTTGGCCCAGGTGGGTGTGCTGGCGTCCTCGAGGTCGGCCAGCCACACCTTGGCGCCGGAGTTCAGGGCGTTGATGGCCATCTTCGCCGGTGACGCGGGGCCGGTCATTTCCACCCGGCGGTCCTGCAAGGCTGCCGGCGCGGGCGCAACCTTCCAGTCGCCGTCGCGCACGTCCTTGGTCTCCGGCAGGAAGTCCAGCTTGCCGGTCTCTGCAACCCGCTGCCGCTTGACGGCGCGTGCCGCAAGGAGCTCGTTGCGGGTGCCGGCGAACCGGTTGTGGAGCTCCTCCACGAAGGCCAGTGCCTTGGGCGTGAGGATCTCCTCTGCGCGGTTGATCGGCCGGGGATCTGTGACGGTGATGGCCATTTCTGGTCCTTTCCTTGGGCTGGAAGTCGGGCGGTCAGGCGGAGGCCAGTGCAGGCACTGGTTCCTTGGCAGAGTCCGCCGGTGCGGCCGCCGTTGCAACGTTTGCGGCGTGGGCGGCGGCGGCGACGGCTGCCGCGACGTCGGCGGTCACGTGCGGGTCGAAGATGCTCGGGATGATGTAGCTCGCATTGAGCTCATTATCATTCACGCGGTTGGCGATTGCCTCGGCAGCGGCCACCAGCATGTCCGGGGTGATGTCGCTTGCCCCGGCATCCAGGAGCCCGCGGAAGAGTCCGGGGAAGGCCAGCACGTTGTTGATCTGGTTGGGGAAGTCGCTGCGGCCGGTGGCCACGACGGCGGCGTGCCGGGACGCGATGGCCGGGTCCACCTCGGGCGTGGGGTTGGCCATGGCGAACACGATGGCGTCGTCCGCCATGGAGGCGACGTGCTCTTCGGCGAGGATGTTTGGGGCGGAGACGCCGATGAAGACGTCGGCACCCACTAGCGCCTCGTGCAGGCTGCCGGAGAAGCCCTCCTGGTTGGTGTTCTCGGCAATCCAGGTGCGGTGCCCGTCGTCGTACTTCTCACCCTTGTGGATGGCGCCGGAGCGGCCGGCGGCAACAATGTGCCGGGCGCCCTGGGCCTTGAGCAGCTGGATGATGGCGGAGCCGGCGGCGCCGACGCCCGAGACCACGATCTTCACGTCCGCGATCTTCTTGTCCACCACGCGGAGGGCGTTGACCAGGGCCGCGAGGGTCACGATGGCGGTGCCGTGCTGGTCGTCGTGGAACACCGGGATGTCGAGTTCCTCGCGCAGCCGCGCCTCGATTTCGAAGCAGCGCGGGGCGGCGATGTCTTCCAGGTTCACGCCGCCGAAGACGGGGGCCAGGAGCTTGACGGTACGGATGATTTCCTCGGTGTCCTGGGTGTCCAGGCAGACCGGCCAGGCGTCCACGTTGGCGAACTGCTTGAAGAGGGCGGCCTTGCCTTCCATGACGGGCAGGGCGGCGGCGGGGCCGATGTTGCCCAGGCCCAGCACTGCGGAGCCGTCGGTGACGACCGCGACGGTGTTGCGCTTGACGGTGAGGTTGCGGGCCGCGGCGGGGTCCTCGGCGATGGCGAGGCACACGCGGGCGACGCCGGGGGTGTAGGCCCGGGAGAGATCGTCGCGGTTGCGGAGCGGGACCTTGGGGACGACCTCGAGCTTGCCGCCCAGGTGCATCAGGAAGGTGCGGTCCGAGACGTGCTGGACCGTGACGCCGTCGAGGGCGTTGAGGGCGTCCTTGACGCGGGCGGCGTGGGCGTCGTCGGTGGTGTTGCAGGTGACGTCGACGACGAGGGTTTCGTGGTGGGACTCGGTGACGTCCAGTGCGGTGATCGCGGCGCCGGCTGCACCCACGGCTGCCGCGAGTTCGCTGGTGGCGCTGAAGCTTGAGGGTGCTTCCACGCGCAGGGTGATCGAATTTCCGGGGCTGGGGTTCGCCATTGAATGTCCTCCTGTTGGGCCTTGACCGGGCTTCTGCTCTGATCCGAATGTTTTCGTATTATGGATATTATTATCTACTTTATGGAAAGACAAGCCCTTCGAATATGACCGGCGGCCTCCCGTCGCCGCGTGCGCTGTCGTGCTGTATGTTGGGTGTTCTAACCAACTCTTTTCACGATGCGGATAAGAGTTGTCGGATTCCGAGCCATAGGAGACAACGGAATGGCAGAAAAAGCCTCTGGCGGAGTGCAGTCGGTGGAGCGCGTCTTCGAACTGCTGGAGCTCATCACCGACGCCGGCGGCGACGTCACGCTCAGCGAGCTCTCTTCGTCCACGGACCTCCCGCTGCCCACCATCCACCGCCTGCTCCGCACCCTGGTGTCGCTTGGCTACATCCGGCAGCTGCCCAACCGGCGTTACGCCTTGGGTCCGCGGCTCATCCGGCTGGGTGAAGGCGCCAACAAGCAGCTCGGTGCCCTGGCCCGCCCGCAGCTCAAGACCCTGGTGGACCGGCTGGGCGAGACCTCGAACATGGCCGTGCTGGACTCGGACATGGTGATTTACGTGGCCCAGGTGCCATCGCTGCACTCGATGCGCATGTTCACCGAAGTGGGCCGGCGCGCCCACACCCACGCCACCGGCGTCGGCAAGGCCATCCTGGCCCAGCTGGACGACGACACCGTCCGCGGCATCGTGGCCCGGGCCGGGATGCCCACACCCACTGCGAAGAGCATCGGCGACGTCGAGGAACTCCTGGCGGACCTCAAGCTCATCCGCGAGCGGGGCTACTCCATCGACGAGGAGGAGCAGGAGCTCGGCGTCCGCTGCTTCGCCATGGCCGTGCCCAATGCGCCCACCCCCACGGCCATTTCGGTGTCCGGCCCGGTCTCCCGGGTGGACGAAAACTTTGCCGACAAGGCCGTGCCGGTCCTGCGCGAAGCGGCCGAGGCGATCTCCCGCGAGCTGAACCGCACTTAACCCCCGAGATGGCAGTTCGCAGCAATGTTTCCGGGAAACACTGCCGCGAACTGCCATTTCGCGTTGGGTTTTAGTGTTCTGATGCCTGCTCGGAGGCCTGGATGGGCACTTCCTTGCCGTCGCAGTCGATGAGCTTGCCGCTTTCGAAGCGGTCGCCCTCGGCCAGGCAGCGGAGGTCCTCCGCCTTGACCAGCCGCTCGGTACCGGCGACGAACACCGACTGGTTGTCTGAATTGCCGGCCCGCAGGTGGTTGAACAGCAGGTTCAGCAGGATGGCCATGACCGCGGCGGAGCTGATGCCCGAGTGGAAGATGGTGCCGAACCAGGTGGGGAACTGGTCGTAGAACGCCGGGGCGGCGATGGGGATCATCCCGAAGCCGATGGAAGCGGCCACCACGATCAGGTTCATGTTGTTCTTGTAGTCCACCTTGGACAGGGTCCGGATGCCGCTGGCTGCGACCGTGCCGAAGAGGACGACGCCGGCGCCGCCGAGGACGGGCGTGGGCACCGCGGCGACCACGCGGCCGAGCACGGGCAGCAGGCCGAGGACCACCAGGATGACGCCGCCTGCGCTGACCACGAACCGGCTCTTGACGCCGGTGATCGCCACCAGGCCGACGTTCTGGGCGAACGCGCTCTGGGTGAAGGAGTTGAACAACGGGGAAATGGCGCTGGAGAGCATGTCCGCCCGGAGGCCGTTGCCGATCCGCTTGGAGTCCACCTTGGTGCCTACGATCTCACCCACCGCGATGATGTCCGCCGAGGTCTCGGTCAGGGTGACCAGGATGACGATCAGCATGGAGATGATGGCCGCGATTTCGAAGGTGGGCGGCCCGAACGCGAACGGGGTGGGGAACGCGACGATCTCTCCCTGGCCCACCTTGGAGAAGTCGGCCATGCCGAAGGCGAAAGCGATGCCGGTGCCCAGGACCATGGCCAGGAGGATCGACAGCCGGGAAATAGCCGCGCTGCCCACCTTGCTCAGGAGCAATACGATGCCCATGGTGGCCGCGGCAAGGCCGATGTTGGCCACGCTGCCGTAGGTGGGCGCCTTGTTGTTGCCGCCCATGGCCCAGTTGGCGGCCACCGGCATCAGCGTGAGGCCGATGGTGGTGATCACGGTGCCGGTGACGACCGGCGGGAAGAACCTGATGATCTTCGAGAACAGGGGAGTGATCAGCAGGCCGATCAGTGACGCTGCGATGACCGAGCCGAAGACGGCCTGGATGCCGCCGCCGCCGTGGACGATGGCGACCATGGTGGAGACGCCGGCGAAGGAGACGCCCTGGACCAGCGGCAGCTGGGAGCCGAAGAAGGGGATGCCGACGGTTTGCAGGATGGTGGCCAGGCCGCCGACGAAAAGGCAGGCCGCGATGAGGAGGCCGATGTCCTGGGAGTTCATCCCTGCGGCCGCGCCGATGATCAGGGGCGGGGCGATGATGCCGCCGTACATGGTGAGGACGTGCTGGAAACCGTAGGCGAACGTGCTTCCGATGGGGAGCCGCTGGTCCTCGGGGCGGGACTGGCGGCCGGCTTTTGCGGTGCCGGCGGTGGCCAGTTTCTTCTTGGTGTTCATGGCAGACTTTCTTGGTTCATGGCAGACGTCATCGTCTGGCTAACTGGTGTCTGGCTAACAGGTGAGGCTGAAGTTGTGGGGTTGGGTGAGGCGGGCCCAACCCGGTGGTTGAGCCCGCCTGGCCGCAGTGCGGTCTAGCAGAAGCCCGCGATGCCGGACCATGCTGCGGGCGCCGCGGTGGCGTCGTCGCGCTGGACGGTGGCCTCGATCAGGCCGTACGGGCGGTCCGCTGCGTAGAAGACCTCGTTGGGGTTGTCCAGGCCGAACGGGGTGAGGTCCACCAGGAAGTGGTGCTTGTTCGGCATGGAGAACTTGATTTCGTCGATCTCGCTGTGTGCTTCAAGGACCTTGGCGCCCATGTCGAACAGGGTCTGCTGCAGGGCGTGGGAGTACTTCTCGGTGAAGCCTTCGAGCAGGAGCCCCTTGACGTCGTCGTAGCTCTTGTTGAAGTCCAGGGTGCTGAAGTCGGTGCCGGTCTTGAAGCGCCAGCGGGCCGAGACGTCCGTGGCCAGGATCCGGTCCGTGGTCTCGGGCAGCGTGGTGTAGCGGTCGCGGGGGTAGCCGACGAAGCCGGACTGGGTGGACTTCAGGACGGTCAGGTCCTTAAGCCCCGAGATCAGGTGGCTGGTTGCCCCGTCGCGGACCAGGACCGCCGTGCGGACTTCCTGGCCGTTGCGGACGAACGAGTGGTCGTGTTCGCTGCCGTGGGCCTGGATCCGGTTCCACGCGTAGGACTCCGCCTCCCAGCGGCCGCCGGTGACCCAATCGAAGCTGGAAGTGAAGTGCTCGCCGAGGCGCAGCAGGAAAGCTTCCGGCGAGCCGATGCCGTCGCGGGCGAAGGCGTAGATGGTGTTCTTCTGGGTGTCAGTGGCCACCACGTGGGCGTTGTCGCCCTCGAGGTGGGCCGCGGCGAAATCGCCCCGCAGTTGCGAGGTGACGTTCAGGTCTTCGATCTCGTGGCGGTTCGTGTCCCTGGTGATCTTGACGACGCGGACTTCGGCCTTGCCGTACTGGTTTTCGCCGAGGATGATCTTGCTGCTCATGGTCATGTCCCAATCTCCGGTAAGTGGAACCAAGGTTCCATCACTGAAATTAAGCGCGCATTTCCTGCGCGTTTCCGGTGGAGCCGACCCAACAAAAAAGAGCCGGCATCCATTGATGCCAGCTCATTACGACCCTGCCTGCTGCTCCCAGGTTACGTGACCTGCGCCACGAGTTGCCTAACAGCGTACTCCTCCCGGGCGGTGGTGTACATCACAGGGCCAAAAATCATTTTGTGACTGGAGAGGGTGCGGCCCCGGATCCGCGCTATTGACCAGCGGCGGCACCTGCTTCTACTCTTTTCATAAAGCAAAAATAAATTTCCGCTACGCGAAACAAAATGAGGAGGATCAGATGTACCAGCAGGACACGACGCCCGTCGCACCGCAGCCCGCCGCACCTTCGGCCCAGGAGTTCTACCTCCCCCTCGGCGGCGGCACGGATCCGGATTTCTACGTGCCCGAGGACCGGGCCCACGAGCGCGGCCGGTTCTCGCGCTGGATTCACGCCCTGCCGGGCTTCAACCGCAGCTGACGTGCTCACGAGCCCGGCCGGCCGGGCCATTCCTTCCCGGCCCACGGGTCGTAGTCCGCGATGAGCTCCTCCTGGGCGGGGCGCTCCGGCTCGGGAACGTGCTGCAGGTTCACCCGGACGCGGTACCACAGCGAACTGGACCCACGCATCCCGTCCACCATGATGTCGGCCGGACTCAGGGAAGGAACGACGGCGGCGTGCCGGGTTTTCCATTCGTCCAGCGCCGCCAGCGCCTCCGGCTTGGTCCGGGTGCGCGCCACCTCAATCAACGGCATCGCCGACTGCCTCCGGCCTGATCCGTTTCCGGCGCGCGGCGCCTTCTCCGCAGGCCCCAGTTCCTTCGCCAGCGCGAGCAGCCCGTCAAGCTTGCCCACGGCCCCGTCGATGCCTGCGTGCGGGTCCCCGATGTCCGCGAACCGCTTGAGCACTGTGGGGACAGTGAACTGCCCTGGCCGGGCGGTCCGCATCTCCTGCCAGGTCAGTGGCGTCGAGACCCGGGCATCGGGCAAAGGCCGGATCGAGTAGGCCGAGGCCACTGTCCGGTCCTTGGCGTTCTGGTTGAAGTCCACGAACACGCTCTCGCCGCGTTCCTCCTTCCACCACCGCGCGGTGGCCAGGCCCGGAGCGCGGTTTTCCACTTCGCGCGCCAGCGTTTCCGCGGCGAGCCGCACGTCACGGTAGGACCACTGCGGTGCGATGCGCACCAGGACGTGCAGCCCCCGCGACCCGCTCGTCTTCGGCCAGCCCACCAGGCCGACGTCGTCAAGGACCTCCTGCGCCACGTAAGCGACGTCCACGATCTGCGTCCAGTCCACGCCCGGCATCGGATCGAGGTCCACGCGCAGCTCGTCCGGATGTTCCAGGTCCCCGGCGCGTACGGGGTGCGGGTTCAGGTCCAGGCAGCCAAGGTTGACCACCCAGGCAAGGCCCGCGGCATCGCGGATGACCGCCTCCTCGGCCGACGTGCCGGAGGCGTAGTGCAGCGTGGTGGTGTCGATATACGGGGGATGGTTTTCCGGCACCCGCTTTTGGAAGAACGGCTCGGCGTCGATGCCTTTCGGGAAGCGCTTGAGCACCATCGGCCGGCCGCCGGCGCCCCGCAGGGCACCCTCGGCGACGGCCAGGTAATACCGCACCAGGTCCAGCTTGGTCAGCCCCGGTTCCGGAAAGACCATCTTGTCGGGGCTGGAGATGCGCACCTCAACACCCTCGATGTCCAGGACTTCGGCCGGCGTCTTTGACGGAGTCATGCCGCCACGGTAGCAGCGGCCCGGACCGCTGTCAGCCGTTCACCGGCGCCCGTCGACCAGGCGCCTGGCCGCCGCCGAGTGCTCCGCGATCAGCCCGGCCACGTCCAGCCCCGGGATCTGCCCGTCCACCACCCGCCATTGCCCGGCCACCATCACCCGGTCCGCGCGGTCCGCCGCGCACAGCAGGAGCGCCGCGACGGGGTCGTGGCTTCCGGAGAAGCGCAAGTCGTCCAGCGTGAACAGGGCGAGGTCGGCCTGCATCCCCGGCGCCAGCTGACCGAGTTCCGGCCGGCCCAGCACCGCTGCCGAACCACGGGTGGCCCAGCCCAGCGCCCGCTCCACGGGAACGTCGGCGCCGTAGCGCAGGCGCTGCAGGTAAAGCGCCTGCCGCGCCTCCAGGATCATGTTGGAGGCATCGTTCGACGCCGAGCCGTCCACCCCCAGCCCCACCGGGACTCCCGCGTCCTCCAGTTCCAGGACCCGTGCCGTGCCGGACGCGAGCCGCATGTTGGAGGTGGGGCAGTGCGCGACGCCGGTCCCGGCCTGGCCGAGGCGGCTGATCTCGGCGTCGCTGAAGTGGATGCCGTGCCCCAGCCAGGTGCGGTCCGTCAGCCAGCCCACGCTGTCCAGGTAGTCCACCGTCCGCAGCCCGAACATGTCGCGGCAGAAGTCCTCCTCGTCCAGGGTCTCGGCCAGGTGGGTGTGCAGGCGGACGTCCAGCCGCTCGGCGAGCGCGGCGCTTTCGGCCATGATCTCCTTGGTGACCGAGAACGGCGAGCAGGGTGCCAGGGCAATGCGGATCACCGCATCCGCGCCGCGCTCGTGGTACCGGGAGATCAGGCGCTCGCTGTCCGCCAGCACCACCTCTGGATCCTGCACCGTTGACTGCGGCGGCAGGCCGCCGTCGTCCGTTCCCAAAGTCATCGAACCGCGGGTGAGCGTGGCGCGCATGCCCAGCCGCCGGACTGCTTCCACTTCGATGTCGATGGCATCCTCGAGCCCCGCCGGGAAGAGGTAGTGGTGGTCGGCGGCGGTGGTGCAGCCGGAGAGCAGCAGTTCTGCCAGGGCCACCGTGGTGGCAAGCTCAAGGTCCCTGGGGGTCAGCCGGGCCCACACCGGGTACAGGTTCTGCAACCAGGGAAAGAGCGGGGCGTTCGCCACCGGGCCCCAGGCGCGGGTGAGCGTTTGGTAGAAGTGGTGGTGCGTGTTGATCAGCCCTGGCAGCAGGACGTGGCTGCCGGCGTCGAACACCTCGGAACAGGGGGCGGACGGCTGCCCGCCGGCGGCGAGGACCTCGGTGATGACGCCGCCGCTGACCACTATCCCGCCCGAAGCGTCGAGGGAATTGGCGGTGAAGGCGGCCTTCGGGTTGCGGATCCAGAGCCGGGATGCGGGTGCAGGGGAGGGGTTGGTCATGGGCTGTCCTTGTCTGAGCAGGCTGTTGGTCAATCCAGCTCAGTGAGGCCCTGTCTGCTGATCCAGGGGCCCGGCCGCCGAGGCGGGGCTGCGGCCAGCCGGGTCCGCTCAGCGTAGGGAACCCCTGCGCCCCCGTCAACGCCCGCGGAATGTGACCGGAAGCAGTTGGAAGCGCGAAACATGGATTTCACATTGCGAAATTAAATTTCCAGAAAACTATGGCGTGGCCCACAAACCGGTGCTAATCTCGATTCTGCCAAAGGCGGGCACCCGGTTCCGGGAGGCTATCTACCAGGCGCAACTTAACCTTCACAGCACATGCTGAAGCCTGGTAACCGTTCGCACCTGGTTCTACTGGTCCTGCGCGGCAACAGGCTTCCCGGCAAAAGGAAGTCGCATCATGAGTACCACCGTCACGGCCGAACAGTTCCTGGCCAGATCCATCAGGCTGGCAACGGCCAACGTCCTCAACAGCGGCGGGCCCTTCGGCGCCATGATCGTTACCGCGGACGGCAAGACCTTCGACGGCGTCAACCGCGTCACCGCCGACAACGACCCCACCGCGCACGCAGAAGTCACCGCGATCCGCACCGCCTGCCGCGAACTGGGCACCTTCGACCTCAGCGGCGCCGTCCTCTACACCAGCTGCGAGCCGTGCCCCATGTGCCTGGCCTCCGCGCTGTGGGCCCGCATCAGCCGCGTTGTCTTCGCTGCAGACCGGCACGACGCCGCCTCTGTCGGCTTCGACGACGCCGTCTTCTACGAATACTTCGACAACCAGGACAGGGATTCCCTGATGCCGGTCTCCAAGCTGGTGCTGGGCGACCCCCAGGCCCCCACCCCGCTGGAGCCGTTCAACACCTGGAACACGCTCGAATCCAGGATCGACTACTAGGGCCCGGTGGCTGAGATGACAATCCTGGACAATTCCGCTGAAAAGCAGGCTGCGCTCCTCCCCAAGGGAAACATCAGCGCAGAGCCCGCAGCGGCACGCGAAACGCAGACGGCAGCCGGGCGCAAACAGCACGGCATCCCCCCGGCGCCGGACTCCCTCCTTGACCGCTTCTTCCACATCAGCCGGCGCGGCTCAACGCCGGGCCGGGAAGTCCGCGGCGGCCTGGTCACCTTCTTCACCATGGCGTACATCGTCATCCTGAACCCCCTCATCCTGGGCGGGTTCAGCGCGGACAACGCCCCCACCGACGTCGCCGGAGGATGGCTCTCCGCCGCCCAGGTGGGTGCCGTCACCGGCCTCACCGCCGGCGTCATGACCATCCTCTTCGGCCTCATCGCCAACCTGCCGTTCGGGCTCGCCGCGGGACTGGGCATCAACTCGTTCCTGGCCGTCTCGGTGATCCACGAGGTCACCTGGGCCGAAGCCATGGGCCTGGTGGTCATCAACGGCATCCTGATCGTGCTGTTCGGCGTCACCGGGGCCCGGACCGCGATCTTCCGGGCCGTGCCCAAGGAACTCAAGGCCGCCATCACCGTCGGCATCGGCCTGTTCATCGCCTTCATCGGGTTCGTGGACTCCGGCTTCGTCCGGCCCACCGCGGGCGGTCCCCCCGTCCAGCTGGGCGACGGCGGCTCCATCACCTCCGTGCCCACCCTCGTCTTCGTCGTAGGGCTCCTGGCCATGGGCATCCTGGTGGCCCGCAAGGTCCAGGGCGGCCTGCTCATCGGCATCGTCGGCACTACCGTGCTCGCCGCCGTCGTCGAAGCCTTCATGAAAATCGGCCCCGCCAGCGCCACCAACCCCGGCGGCTGGCACCTGAACACCCCCGTCCTCTCCGGCCAGCTGGTCTCGGCACCGGACCTGGGCCTGGTGGGCCAGTTCGACCTCTTCGGCTCCTTCGGCAGGATCGGCGGGCTCGCCGCCACCATGCTGGTGTTCACGCTGGTGTTCACCAACTTCTTCGACGCCATGGGCACCATGACCGGCCTGGCCAAGAGCGCCGGGGTCGCCCACAAGGACGGCACGTTCCCGCGGCTTAAGTCGGCCTTCATCGTGGAAGGCTTCGGCGCCGTGGCAGGCGGGGCAACCTCAGGCTCCTCCAACACTGTCTACATCGATTCCGCTGCCGGGATCGGCGAAGGCGCCCGCACAGGCCTGGCATCGGTGGTGACGGGCCTGCTCTTCCTGGGCTCGATGTTCCTCACCCCGCTCACCAGCGTGGTGCCGCTGGAGGTCGCGGCCGCCGCCCTGGTGGTGGTGGGCGCGATGATGATGGCGCAGATCCGCGAAATCAAGTTCACCAAGTTCACCGTGGCTTTGCCGGCCTTCCTCACCATCGTGACCATGCCGTTGAGCTACTCGATCGCCAATGGCATCGGTGTCGGTTTCGTGAGCTGGGCAGTGATCGGGGCGGCGTCCGGCAAGGCGAAGAAGATCCATCCGCTGATGTGGGTGGTGAGCGCCGGCTTCCTGGTGTACTTCGCCCGCGGGCCGATCAACGCCCTGCTGGGCGGGTAGCGCTGCGCCTGCTTCCCCAACCCATCCTTCCGGAACCCCCTGGAAGGACCGACAATATGGACACCACCTCGCGGAAGGAGCGCCGCCATGCTTGACCTGATCCCGTTGCCCGAGAGCTGGGTGCACGGACTTCTTCGGCAGCGTTTCGCCGTGGCCACGGTGGTGGCGGCCTCCGGCTCGGTACCCCGCCCGGTGGGAACGTCCATGCTGGTCAGCGGCTCGGGGGCTGTGCTGGGCAGCCTCTCGGGCGGCTGCGTGGAGGGCGCGGTGGTGGCGCTCGCGGAAGAGGCAATGGACGACGGCGTCCCGCGCCGGAAGACCTTCGGCTTCAGTTCCGCGGACGCCTTCGCCGCCGGCCTCACCTGCGGGGGAGTGCTGGACGTCCATATCGAACCGGTTGCCGCGGCCGGCGACGGCCCCGAAAACCCGCTGCGGGCGGCCCTGCTGGACCTCGCAGCGGCCGGACCCGCCGTGCCCGTGGCACTGGTCCGCGGGCCCGGCACCGGCGGGGGCGCCGCCGTCGTGATCCATGACCCCGCCGCATTCCGGGCCGGCGCGTTCCCTGAACTGGAAGCGCTGATGCATGGGGAAGCCGCACTGCAGGTGGAAGCCCTGGTCCGCAGCGGCGGCGCGGGCCTGGTCCGGCCGGCCCGGGAGGGCAACTGCCCTCCCGGCCGGACGACCCATGCCGGGGCTACGCAGCGGGATGCCGGCGAACCCATGATCCTGGTGGAGTCCCGGCTGGCGCCGCCGCGGATGCTGGTGTTCGGCGCCAACGATTTTGGGGCCGCGCTGGTCCCGGCCGCCAGGCTGCTGGGCTACCACGTGACCCTGGTGGACGCCCGGCCGGCCTTCGCCTCCCAGCCCCGGTTCGCCGCCGCCGACCAGGTGGTCACGGACTGGCCGCACCGCTACCTGGCCGCGGAATCCGCCGCCGGCCGCCTGGACAGCCGCACCGTGGCGGCCGTCCTCACCCACGACCCCAAGTTCGACCTCCCGCTCCTGGAAACTGCCCTCGCGCTGGAGCTCGCCTATGTGGGCGCCATGGGGTCGCGCCGCAGCCACCTGCAGCGGGTGGACGACCTCCTGGCCGCGGGCATCCGGCCCGAGCGGATCGCCCAGCTGCACTCACCCATCGGACTGGACATCAACGCCGTCACCCCGGCCGAGGTGGCCGTCTCCATCACCGCCGACATCATCGCCGCCCGCACCCGGACCGCAGGCTGCACGCCGCTCCGGGACACCTCAGGCCCCATCCACCAATCCGCGCCGCAGGCGCCCGCAGACTTTGACACACAGGAGATCGCATGGACATGAACACCATCGAGGCGGTGGTCCCCACCACCGACCCAGCCCAATGGCGCCAAGGCGACGCCTGGCTGGCCGGCGGCACCGTGCTCTTCTCCTACGGCAGCTATGCCTTCGGTCCGCAGCCGCTCAAGCGCCTCCTGGACCTGGGGTCCGCCGGATGGGAGCCGGTCACCGTCACCGACGCCGGGATCGAACTGGCCGCCACCTGCACCATCGCCCAGCTGTACAGCCTGCCGGATTCGCCGGAGGTGTCAGGCCGTGGCTGGCCTGGCCTGGACCTGGTCCGCGCGTGCTGCGATTCGTTCGTGGCCTCGTTCAAGGTGTGGAACATGTCCACGGTGGGCGGGAACCTCTGCACGTCGCTGCCCGCCGGTCCCATCATTTCGCTGTGCGCGGGCCTGGACGGCACGGCCACCATCCTGGCTCCCGGCGGCGCCAGCCGCACCGTCCCGGTGGCGGAGTTCGTCACCGGGGACGCGGCAAACTGCCTGGCACCCGGGGAACTGCTCCGCAGTGTCCAGCTCCCGGCGTCGGCCCTGTCCTCGAGGGTGGCTTTCCGCCGCCTGTCGCTGAGCAACCTGGGCCGGTCCGGGGTGTTGCTCATCGGAAGGCTCGACGACGGTGCGCTGGTCCTGACGGTCACGGCGGCCACCAAGCGGCCCGTCCAGCTGCGCTTCGACGAACTTCCGGACGCCGGGCGGCTCGCCGAGTCACTCATCGGCGCAATTCCCGCGCACCTTTACCACGACGACATCCACGGGCTGCCCGCCTGGCGCCGCGACATGACCTACCGGCTGGCGGAGGAAATCCGCGCCGAACTCGCCGCACCCGACGCGGAGCCCGGGTTGAAGGTCTCCGGCGATTTCTGGCCACCGGCGCACCGCCGCACCGGTGCCCAGCAACTTAACGCACAGCAGGAAGGGGCCTGAGCATGGCCATCGAGATCAACGGAACGGCAGCCGACGCCGCTCCCCGCCCCGGCCAGTGCCTGCGCACGTTCCTGCGCGAGCAGGGAACACTCGGGGTCAAGAAGGGCTGCGACGGCGGCGACTGCGGCGCCTGCACCGTGCACGTTGACGGAACACCCGTCCACAGCTGCATCTACCCCGCCGTCCGGGCCGAGGGGCACGCCGTCACCACCATCGAGGGGCTTGCGTCTGCTGCGGGCGGCGCCGGACTGCACCCCGTGCAGCAGCAGTTCCTGGAGCGGCAGGGCTTCCAGTGCGGCTTCTGCACGGCCGGCATGGTGATGACCGCTGCCACGTTCGACGACGGCCAGAAGGAGAACCTGCCCCGGAACCTCAAGGGCAACCTGTGCCGGTGCACCGGGTACCGGGCCATCGCGGACGCCGTCTGCGGGGATGCCGGCCACCCCGATCCCGCCGGCCAGGGATCCGGCATCGCCGGCCCGGGCCAGCCCGATCCCGAACCCGGACAGCTCGGCGACGACGTCCCGGCCCCGGCCAGCCGCGCCGTGGTCACCGGCGCTGCCCGCTACACCCTCGACGTTCCCGCGGACCAGTTGCAGGGCCTGCTGCACCTGAAGATCCTGCGCTCGCCGCACGCCCATGCCCGCGTATTGTCCATTGATACTGACGCCGCCCTGAAGATCCCGGGAGTGGTGGCCGTGTTCACCCACCAGGACGCCCCGGCCCAGCTGTTCTCCACCGCGCAGCACGAACTGTTCACCGACGACCCCGACGACACCCGGGTGCTGGATGATATGGTGCGGTTCCGCGGCCAGCGGGTGGCTGCCGTCGTGGCCGAATCCGTCGGCGCCGCCGAAGCCGGTGTCCGGGCCCTGCAGGTGGAATACCAGGAACTGCCCGCCGTGTTTTCACCGCAGGACGCACTGTTGCCCGGTGCTCCGCTGGTCCACGGGGACAAGGACGCCGCAGGCTCCCGCATCGCCGGACCGGACCGGAACGTGGTGGCCGAGCTGCACTCCGAACTGGGGAGCGTGGCTGACGGGTTCGCGGCGGCGGACTTCATCCATGAGCAGACCTACCGCACCCAGCGCGTCCAGCATGTCGCCCTGGAAACCCACGCTGCCATCGCCTCGGTGGACGCCGAGGGGCGCCTCCAGGTCCGCACCTCCAGCCAGGTTCCGTTCCTGGTGCGCCGCATGCTGTGCCGGGTGTTTGGCCTGGACGAGGACCGCGTGCACGTGGTGGCAGGACGGGTTGGCGGCGGCTTCGGCGGCAAGCAGGAAGTGCTGACCGAGGACCTCGTGGCGCTCGCCGCCCTCGCCTTGAAGCGGCCGGTGCAGCTGGAACTGACCCGCACTGAACAGTTCACCGCCACCACCACCCGGCACCCGTTCACCATCAAACTGAAGGCCGGTGCCGTCAAGGACGGCAGGCTCACTGCCCTGGAACTGGACGTGGTGACCAACACCGGCGCCTACGGCAACCACGGACCCGGCGTCATGTTCCACGGCTGCGGCGAGTCCCTGGCGGTGTACAACTGCGCCAACAAGAAAGTGGACGCGCGCTCCGTCTATACGAACACCGTGCCGGCCGGGGCCTTCCGGGGCTACGGGCTGAGCCAGATGATTTTCGCCATCGAGTCCGCGATGGATGAGCTGGCCGCTGGGATCGGGATGGACCCGCTGGAGTTCCGGCGGCGGAACATGGTCCGCGAAGGGGACCACATGCTCTCCACCCAGCCGGACCCGGAGGAGGACGTCCACTACGGCAGCTACGGCCTGGACCAATGCCTGGACCTGGTGCGCGACGCCCTGGACCGCGGCAAGGAACGGTACCGGGAAGCGGGCCTGGATGACCTTGGCCCGGACTGGATGGTGGGTGAAGGTGCGGCCCTGTCCATGATCGACACCGTGCCGCCGCGCGGCCACTTTGCCCATTCCCACGTCCGGCTCCTGCCGGACGGAACGTACCAGGCCGACGTCGGGACCGCCGAGTTCGGCAACGGCACCACCACCGTCCATGCCCAGCTCGCCGCCACCGCCCTGTCCACGGACGCGTCCAGGGTGGCGGTGCGGCAGTCGGACACCGACCTGGTGGAGCACGACACCGGTGCGTTCGGTTCCGCCGGTACCGTGGTGGCGGGCAAAGCCACCCTCGCCGCGGCGGAAGAGCTGGCGGTGAGGATCCGGGCGTTTGCCGCCGGGATCCGGCAGACCCAGGCGTCCGCCTGCGTCCTTGACGGCGACGCTGTGGTAATCGACGGGACTCCCGTGGCCCTGGCTGAACTGGCGCAGGAAGCCGCGGATGCCGGCGTCGAACTCGCCGCCGAAGGCCGCTGGGGCGGCACCCCGCGCTCTGTTGCGTTCAACGTCCACGGCTTCCGGGTGGCGGTCAACCGGGGCACGGGCGAGCTGAAGATCCTGCAGAGCGTGCAGGCGGCCGACGCGGGCGTCGTCGTCAACCCGCGCCAGTGCCGCGGGCAGATCGAAGGCGGCATCGCGCAGGCCATCGGTGCCGCGCTGTATGAGGAAGTAGTGATAGACGACGCCGGGAAGGTCACCACGGACATCCTGCGGCAGTACCACATTCCCACCTTTGCGGACGTGCCGCGCAGCGAGGTGTACTTCGCGGACACGAACGACAAGCTGGGCCCGCTGGGCGCCAAGTCGATGAGTGAAAGCCCCTTCAACCCGGTGGCGCCGGCGCTGGCCAACGCCATCCGCAACGCCACCGGGGTCCGGTTCGCGTCCCTGCCCATTGCCCGGGACCGGATCTACCTGGGGCTGAAGGACGCGGGATTGGTGCCGGCGCGGGATCACGCTGTGGGCAGGATCTGACCCCGCGTTGCATCGTTGCATATAGTCGGGGGATGGAACAACGGATTTTAGGCAAGACCGGACGCAGCGTCTCCATCGTGGGGCTGGGGACGTGGCAGCTCGGCGCGGACTGGGGCAACGTGGACCCGGCCCAGGCGCAGGCCATCCTCGCGGCTTCCGTGGAGGCAGGAGTCACCCTCTTCGACACCGCCGATGTCTACGGCGACGGCAAGAGCGAGCAGGCCATCGGGAAGTTTCTCGCGGACAACCCCGGCCTCGGCGTCACGGTGGCCACCAAGATGGGGCGGCGGATGGAACAGCGGCCGGAAAACTACAACCTTGCCAACTTCCGCCAGTGGGTGGACCGCTCGCGGAAGAACCTCGGGACGGACACACTGGACCTGGTCCAGCTGCACTGCCCGCCCACCCCGGTTTACAGCTCCGATGAGGTGTACGACGCCCTTGACACCCTCGTGGCCGAAGGCGCGATCCGCAACTACGGCGTCAGTGTGGAGCGGACGGACGAGGCGCTGGAGGCGATCCGGCACGAGGGCACCGCATCGGTCCAGATCATCCTCAATGCTTTCCGGCTGAAGCCGCTGGACGAGGTCCTTCCCGCCGCCAAGGCCGGCGGCGTCGGCATCATCGCCCGCGTGCCGCTCGCCTCCGGCCTGCTGTCCGGCAAGTACTCCAAGGACACCAGCTTCGCGGAGAACGACCACCGGAACTACAACCGCCAGGGTGAGGCCTTCGACGTCGGTGAGACCTTCTCCGGCGTGGACTACGAGCTGGGCCTGAAGGCCGTGGCTGAGTTCGAACAGCTGGTGCCCTCAGGAGCCACTACCGCGCAGGCGGCGATTGCCTGGATCGCGGCGCAGGACGGCGTCACCACCGTCATCCCCGGCGCGCGCACCGTGGAGCAGGCCCGCGCCAACGCCGCCGCCGCAACGGTCAGCCTCAGCAAGGAGTTCGACGAGGGCGTCCGCTGGATCTACGACCACTACTTCCGCGGGGCCATCCACCCGCGCTGGTAGCAGCTCGCAAGTGACGGGCATGCGGACAGAGCCCGGCATCACCGCGTTCGTCGAGCGGCTCGCCGGCGCGGAGCTGGGTCCTGCGTGCACCAACTTCTTCAACCACGCGGTTCCGGAGAATGCACTGCGCCGGCGAAATCTGGAACTCTATCTGCAGGAGATGCTGGACCGGCAGCCAAACGTGTTGCTGGTGGGGGAGGCCCCCGGCTTCCGGGGCATGCGGATCACCGGAGTTCCTTTCACCAACCGGACCATCATGGAAGGTCCTGCGAACAGCTTCGGACTCTTCGGACCAGGCAAGGGCTACGTGCTGCCGCCGGACGCTGCAGGGGTTCCAGCCGAGCCAACGGCGACGGTGCTGTGGCAGGTCCTGGCTGAGCTCGACTTCCTTCCGCTCCTGTGGAGCGCCTTCCCATGGCATCCGCACCGGCCCGGGCTGCCACAGACCAATCGGACACCCAGGCCGTCCGAGACGAAGCTGGGGACGCCGTTCTGGCAGGAACTCTCGGAGTTGTTCGGCATCGGCACCCTGGTGGCCGTGGGCAACGTGGCGCAGCACAGCCTGCAGCGTGCTGGCCTGGATGTCCCGAAGATCCGGCATCCGGCCCATGGCGGCCGCACAGGCTTCAAAGAGGGGCTGCAGGAACTGCTGGAGGACTGGGTGCAGGCTTGAGCTGAACTCTTCGCAGTCAGAATGTCGTACCCCATTGCCATGATGTGTTTATGGGGAAAGCGGCGGTGGCTAAGGCATATGCGGACATCCGTGCCGCCCTTGCTGTGCTGAACGCGGAGGTTGAAGGGTCCGGTTGCGAGCCGTTTTCTGGGGTGGATCCGTTGGCTGGTTTGGCGGATGGGTGCCTGGATATTCTTGCGGGTGTGCGGGAGGTGGAGGCCGGGTTCGCGGGGTTGAAGGCGAAGGCCGCGGTGACGTACGCGGACAGCGCCCATGCTGTGGCGGGGCCGGCTGTGCCGGTGAAGGCGCGGGAGATGGCGGTCGCGGCGGAGATTGGGTGTGTCCTGGCTTTGGGGCCGCGGGCGGCGGGG
This sequence comes from Arthrobacter sp. C152, assembly GCF_054890965.1. Lineage (NCBI taxonomy): Bacteria > Bacillati > Actinomycetota > Actinomycetes > Micrococcales > Micrococcaceae > Arthrobacter > Arthrobacter sp. C152. The sequence goes on along the minus strand of NZ_JBTZSU010000027.1, from coordinate 29 downwards.
TCGTTCCTGGCAACGTCCCACGCCGTGGT
>NZ_JBTZSU010000026.1:0-59488 GCF_054890965.1 Arthrobacter sp. C152 | reverse complement strand
CCGACCACATCCTCGCCTGGGCCAACGGCGGCACCACCGGCATCAGCAACCTGGGACAACCCTGCCGGAAACACCACAGACTCCGCCACACCACCGGCTGAGAACCCACCCCGGCCACGAAAGACGAACCACCCGGCTGGACCTCACCCACCGGCCGCCACTACACCAGCGAACACCAGGACTGGGAACCACCCCACTGGCCCCCGGGCCTGCTGAACCAGGGCGCGAAGCCGCCGGACTTTGTCTACTTCAGCTCTTCCCCGGGAGAAGAAGCCCTCGAACGGTTCCTGCACGCCCCGGCATGACGGGGGCGGCGGCGCCCACCAGCGCCCTCACTGGATCCAGGCCGACTGGTAGACGTGAATCTCCTGTCCAAGCAATTGGGAGCGGTAACTTCCCGCCGTGTGTCCTGCCCACACTGCTGACGACGGGCCAAAGTGCTGAGTACGGGTGCACCCAACCGGCCAGGGTGGCCGAACAATTCGGGTACCCGCTACTCGTTTGTTGGGCCCTGCTCCTTCCATAGAATCCGGCCATCGGACGCGATGCTCCGCGCCCGGCAGCCGACCTCATCGGAAGGGGCATCCAGGGTGCGACGAGTACACAGCCTCTCCGGTGCGTTGCCGTTTCGGCCGAATCCACACTCCGACGGACTTGAGCGAATCTTTCGGCTTTCTGCGTCAGATTCGGGTCACCCCGGCGATTACCTGAGCATGGACGGGCTGTCCACGGGCACTGTCAGGACTTTTGAGTTGGGAGGGCTACATGTCTTTCTTCACCGCTATGGTGTCAAGCAAAATAGCGGCGGGGCTGCTGGCCGGAGGAACCATTGCCGCCGGGGGCGCAGCAGCGGCGTACACCGGGGTGCTCCCGGCACCGCTTCAGCAGGGCTCCCATGAACTGATCAATGCCCCCGCGCCCGGGCAAATGAAGGCCGCGGACGCTCCGGAAACGGATTCAGATGCGGCCGGCGGAGGTCCGGACGCGACGGGCCCTGCCGCGTTTGGGCTCTGCACTGCTTTTACCAACGGGGGACTCAATTCGGCCTCTACGGCCTACAAGTCCCTTGAAGCCGCGGCGGGCGGAGGCGGAATCGCCGATTACTGCAAGTCCGTGCCGGCGCCAGGCGAATCCGCCAAGCACCGTCCGGACGCCCCCGGAAATCCGGACAAGCCGGACAAGCCAGACAAGCCAGGAAAACCGGAGAGCCAGGAGAACCGGGACAGTCAGGAGAACCCGGACGCGGACCCTTCGTCGACCCAGCGGACGACGCCGGACCAGGCACGCGAGGGCCAGGTAAGCAAGGCACAGGCCAGCAAGTCCCAGCCAGCCACCGCGCAGGCCAGCAAGGGAGCCTCGCACAGGCCTGCCGCCGCAGGGGAACCCTAAAGCAAGGGGCGCAGGATGTCGTGGGCGCGGTTGCAGCGGCGGAACACTGGCGGCTACATGGCGCCGGGCGATGACGGCCGCGCGCTGACGTTCACCGACGTCTACCAATCCCTGTCCCGGGCCGTCGCAGGCTACCTGCGTGCCGGGGGAGTGGACGATCCCGAGGCCGTCACGCATGACGTCTTCCTGGCCCTCTACCCGAAGCTGGGGTCGGTCCACGGTGGAGCCGAGGGCATTCGGGTGCTGGTCTTCTCCATCGCCCACGCCCGGCTGGTGGACCACCACCGGCGGCGCGCCAAAACCGCCGATCCTGTGGAATATGACCCCGGCCGGGATCACCGCAGGAGCGCGTCGGCGGAGGAACAGGTGGTGGACGGCGACGCCGAAGCCAACGCCGTGGCGATGCTTGCAGGCCTCAGCCCGGACCACCGGGAAGTCCTGCGCTTGCGCATCATCGCAGAACTGTCCGTCAACGAGGTGGCCGGGATCATGCGCAAATCGCCGGCGGCCATCATGCAGCTCCAGCGCCGGGCGCTGGCCAGCCTCAGGAAACAGCTCACCGTAGAGAGCGGGGTGCCAGGATGAGCCCCGGCCACGCACCTTTTGACGAACGGAACGTCGATGAACTGCTCCTGGAATCAGGCTGGGGCGACGACCCAGGCCTGAAGGTCGCCCTCAGGGACCTGCGCTCCTTAGCGGATGGGCCCCCGGTTGCTCCCTCCACGCGGCTGGATGCCCTCATGTCACGGACCCCGATCAGCCTTGACGCGCGGCGCAAGCACCGCCGGACAGTGGTCACGGCGCTGATCGTGGCGGCCTCCACCGGGGCGGGGACGGCAGCCGTCGCCGCAACAGACTCCGGATTCCGCGAAACAGCACAACAAACCATCACCACGGTGGTGGAAGCCGTCACCCACGGCCACTCCGGCCGGCCGGCACCCGAGCACGGAACACCTGCCGGCAACCCGGGTTCGTCCGTGTCGCCCGCCCGGCTTCCGGAACTTCCCGCTCCCGCAGAGAACGCGCCCGGCCGATCCGGAAATGCCACCAGCGGGCCGGCTGCCACGCCACCGGCCCACGCAACGAAACCGTCCCCGGCCCAGCAACGGGGTCACTGAAAGAAGGTTCAGCATGGACAACAACCAGGAGTACGAGTACGTCACCATCCCCGTGGACAGCCGACCGCGGCAGCAGGCCAAGGAGCTGAAGAAGCTGGCCAAGGCAGGCTGGGAGGTGGTGGCCATCCGTCCCGGAACGATGTTCGCCAACCTCAGCGCAACGCCCCAGGCCCTGTGCCGGCGCGTCGTCAGCTGACCGGCGGCGCCGGCCTTAGTACCCCGCGGGGTTGGTGGATTCGCAGGTTTGGTCGCTGCCGGTCTGGGCCACCACGCTGCCCGAGGAGTCGGTGGACGACGGCGGGGCGGCGGGTTTGGTGCCGGTGGCGAAGTCCGTGCCGGCGTACAGTTGCACGCCCTGGACATTGCCCACCTGCTGGATGCTGCCTGCGGGCAGTCCGAACAGTGCCGCCACGTCTGTTGCCACGTCCTCGAACCCGGCGCCGTAGTACACCATGGTCTGGTCCCGCACCTGGGCCTGCAGTTTGGTCAGGTTGGTGAAGCCGGCCTGCGAGAGGATCCCGGCGATCGCCGTGCTGCGGCCCGTCACGCCGGTGCCGTTGGCAATCGAAACCGGCTGCAGCGACTTGTCATAGGCAGGCGCCGCCGGAGTCGTGGGCGCCGGCGCGGCAGATTCCGTGGGCGCGGCGGGCTGGCTCAGGTCCGGGTTGTTGCGCAGCGCGGTGAAGAAGTTGGCCGCGGCCGGCTCGTCCAGCGCCAGCCGGTTGGGGTCCTCGGGCGCCGGGACCGTGGGCGCCGTGATGAAGTTGACGCTGGCGGGGTCGATGTTCTTGAGCCGGTTGGCGATGGTCAGCAGGGACGGGACCGAGGACAGGCCGGAGTCCACCGTCAGGTTCTTGGTGACGGTGTCGGCGATGCTGAGCGTCTTCTGCGGGTTGGCCAGGGTCCCCTCGGACTTGAGTTTGCGGGTGAGGGAGGCCAGGAAGCCCTGCTGCGCCTTGATCCGGCCCAGGTCCCCGCCGTTGGCGAAGGCGTGCCGGGTGCGCAGGAACGCCAGCGCCTGTTCGCCCTGCACCTGCGAGGTGCCGGCGGGCAGGTGCAGCCCGGAATCGGGGTCGTTGACGGCGTCGCTCACGCAGACCTCCACGCCGCCGACGGCGTTGGAGAGTTCTTTGACGGCATTGAAGTCCGCCATCATGAAGTGGTCCACCTCCAGGCCGGTGAGCTTGTTCACGGTGTCCACCGCGCAGCCGATCCCGGCCTGGGCCATGGCGCTGTTGATCATGGCGTCCTGCCGCGCCGGGTACTTCTCGCCGGTCTTGGAATCGGTGCACGCGGGGACGTCCACGAGCAGGTCGCGGGGGAAGCTGATGACGTTGACGTGCTTGTTGTCCGCCGAGATGTCCAGCAGCATCATCACGTCCGACTGCCCGTACCCGGACGAGTCCTCCGCACTTCCGTACTGGCTGTTGTTGCCGCTCCTGGTGTCCGAACCGAGGACCAGGATTTGCAGCCGGTCCGTGCTGTCATTGGCGGTGCCCTCGGTCCGCTGGCCGCCGGCCGTCAGCTCTGAGGTGCTGAGGTTCGACTGCAGCCGCCACACCCAGTAGCCGCCGAACGCCAGCACGCCAAGGAGCATCACGGCCACGGCGGCGGTGAGGACTTTGACCCAGCGCGGCTTCCGGCGGGAAGCACGACGGCGGGACGTACTGGCGGCGAACAGCTCGCCTTGGCCGGGATAAGACAAGGGGCCGGAGCCGGTATGCTCCGTGCCGTCCTGCTCCGGGCCGGGGGAATTCTTGGGTCCGAGCACAGCAAAATAACCTTTGGAAGGGGGCAGGTGTCGGACGAGCCTACAGGGCGAAGCTGGCAATTCCCTCAGAACGGGCCGGAAGCGGCCCCGCCGTCACGCTTTCCGGGCCCGGGAGGCGTACCCTATGTCTTCGGTGGTGCCCGCTCCGGACGTGGAGCGGCGATGGGGGAAGCCTGCAGCCGCGGGCGAGGAAACGGACAGATGAATACAGGACAACAACAGCCGGCGAAGGTCCGTGCACCCCGGCGGCGGAAGCGGACCCTTGCGTTCCTGCTGGCCGACGACTCTCCAGGCCGCCTGCGGCCGGTCATCCTGGCGGCCGTCCTGTCACTCTCGGCGATCGGCCTCGTGGAGGTCGCATCGGCGTCGTCCGTGGAATCCGTGGCGGCAGGAAACAATCCGTACGACCTCCCGCTGAAGCAGGCCATGTGGACCGTGGCCGGCGTGGTGATCATGCTGGTGCTCGCGCGGCTGCCCGTGCAGCGGATCCGCAAGCTCGGCTGGCCGCTGCTGATCGGCTCCCTGCTGGCCCTGGTGCTGGTGTTCACCCCGCTGGGCATGTCCGTGAACGGCAACCGCAACTGGCTGAGCGTCGGAGGCTTCACCGCGCAGCCGTCCGAGTTCGCCAAGTTGTCGCTGATTGTGTGGGGCGCGGCCATCCTGGACCGGAAGCAGGCGCTGCTGGGGCAGTGGAAGCACGCGGTGGTCCCGGTGCTGCCGGCCGGCGGACTGATCATGGGCATCGTGGCGCTGGGGCACGACCTCGGCACCACCATGATCATCATGATGATCCTCGCCGCCACCATGTTCTACGGCGGGGTGCGGATGAAGGTGTTCTCCGTTGCGGGCCTGATCTGCGTGATGATCGCCCTGGTCCTCGCGGCCACGAGCGGAAACCGGATGGGACGCATCTTCTCCTGGCTGGGCATGGGCTCGGCCGAGGACGCGCAGGGCGTGGGATACCAGGCGACGAACGGCACCTACGCCCTGGCCTCCGGCGGCTGGTTCGGGCTGGGCCTGGGGCAGAGCCGGCAGAAGTGGAACTGGATCCCGGAAGCCCACAACGACTTCATCTTCACCATCCTGGGCGAGGAACTGGGCCTGGCCGGGACCCTGCTGGTGCTGTGCCTGTTCGCGATCCTGGCCATCGCCGTGTTCAAGACGATCGCCCGCACCCAGGACACCTTCTCGAGAATCGTGGCGTGCAGCGTGATCACGTGGATCCTGGGGCAGGCGGTGATCAACGTCGCCATGGTCAGCGGGCTTTTGCCGGTGATCGGCGTGCCGCTGCCGTTCATCTCCTACGGCGGTTCGGCCATGGTGTCCTCGCTGGCCGGAATCGGGATTGTCCTGGCGGTGACCCGGCCTGGGCCAGGGGGCGCCGGGGCCCCGAAACCGCGTCCCGCTGCTGCCGGGGTTCCGGCGGCCGGGCGCCGGCCTGAGTACCAGCGGTAGCCATGGGTCCAGGCGGCAGCCCATGAGTTCCGGCGCCAGTCCCAGGAATAACGACGGCGGTGCCCCCGTGGTGCCGATGACCGCCATCCGCTTCATCCTGGCCTTCGGGATCGTCAGTGCGCTGATGGATATGGTGTACGAGGGCGCCCGCAGCGTGACCGGGCCGTTCCTGGGTGTGCTGGGAGCGTCGGCGCTGCTGGTCAGCGTGGTCACCGGCGCGGGGGAGGCCGTGGCCCTGGTGCTGCGGCTGGTGTTCGGGCGGCTCGCGGACCGGCCCGCGCTGCGGTGGACGCTGGCGCTGGGCGGATACGGCCTCACCGCCTTGTCCGTCCCGCTGCTGGGCATCACCGATGCGCTGTGGGTCGCGTGCCTGCTGGTGCTGGCCGAGCGCCTGGGCAAGGCGGTGCGCAGCCCGGCGAAGGACACCATGCTCGCGGAAGCCGGCTCAGGGCTCGGGCGGGGAAAGGCCTTTGCACTGCATGAGGCGCTGGACCAGGCGGGCGCCTTCGTGGGACCTCTCCTGGTGGGTGCGGCCCTGGCGCTGAGCGGCAGTTACGGCCCGGGCTTCCTGCTGCTGGCGGTTCCCGGGCTCGCGGCCATGCTGATCCTTTTCCGACTGAAGCGGCAGGTTCCCGACCCCGGCGTCTACGAGACGGCGGTATCGGGCGGGCTGGCGCGTGGCGACGCGGCTGCGGAACCGGCCGCACCGGAAACTCCGCTGAAACCGGCACCGATGCCGCGGCAGTACTGGATCTACGCCGTGTTCAGCAGCCTCACCATGTTCGGCTACGCCACGTTTGGCCTGCTCTCGTTCCACCTGGTGTCCACCGGGCTCCTGCCTGCCGCGCTGGTCCCGGTGCTCTACGCGGTGGCCATGGGCGTCGACGCCGTGGCCGCCCTCGCCTCCGGATGGCTTTTCGACCGGATGGGGCTGAAGGTCCTCGTGGCGCTTCCCGTCCTGGCCGCGGCCGTCCCGTGGCTGGGGTTCAGCGACAGCACAGCGCTCGCCGTCACCGGGGCGCTGGTGTGGGGAGCGGCGATGGGCGTGCAGGAAAGCACCATGCGGGCAGCCGTCGCCGGGCTCGCCCCGGCCGGGCGGCGCGGCAGTGCGTACGGCATGTTCACCGCCTGCTACGGCCTGGCATGGCTGGCCGGAAGTTTCCTGATCGGGCTGCTCTATGAGCAGTCAGTGTTCATTCTGGCCGCCACCCTGACGGTCATCCAGGCGGCCGCCCTGGCGGTGTTCTTCACCATCCGCCATAGACGCTGAGGCGCTCCGAAGCCGGCTTGGCTGCACCCGAAAGCTCAGGCCGCCGCCCCGGACGGTTCGGGGCACTCGGTGCAGCTTACGCTCGCAACCAAAGCGCCGGCGTCGTCCTTCTGGAAGTGCGTGACGTGGTTAGTGGTCCTGCCGCACACGGGGCAGAAGCTCTGGCTTTGTTTTGTCCACATCCCTGAATAATACGGAAGCGGCCGGCAAACAGAAGAGCGGGAGGTCACGCATGTGGAACTCCGCAGCCATACCTTTACCTGATCTTGACCGAAACCGTTGGCGATCCTTCAGAAAACGCGCAGGGTGCGGGCGTAGTTTTGGGCCCATCAGGCAGTACAACGAAGTACGAAGGAGCGCAGGACAATGACCATCACCGATTACTTTGTGGCTCTGGGCGGCATGCTGGCTACGCTGGGGGCCACGGGCCTCGTGGCTGCCGGACTGATCCGGGCACGGGCGCGGCACTAAAACTTACCCGAAGGAACCCGGGCACCTTCCCGAGGGAACTCAGGCGAAGGTCTGCGGCTCCAGCTGGGCTGCCAGGGCGGCCGTGGGCACTGCCTTGAGGATGCCCTCGGCCACGCTGCGGACCTTCGCGTTCCGCTGCCGTGAGGCGCTGGCCAGCTTGCCGAAGGCCTCCGCGTACGAACAGCGGTTCTGCGCCATGATCACCCCGCACGCCACATCGATGGACGTCCTTCCCTCCAGGACTTCCCTGAGGTTGTCGCCTGCGCGGTTCACGCCGTGCACGTCCACGGCAAGTTTCAGGCTCTGCGAGGCCACGTCGGAGAAGACGTCGGCCTCGTGGACCTGCCTGGGGCTGAAGGTGCACCCTGCCGGAACAAGGAAGAGCAGCGAACCGGATCCTTCGCGGCCGAGGCGGAGGGGGACTGCCAGCGCAGCGCCGTAGCCGTGGTCCCGCAGCCGGTGCCGGAACACCCGCCAGCGGGACGAAGAATCGGTACTGCCGATGACGGCGGAGCGGGACAGCGCGCCCGGTGAGGTGGGGCCGTCCCCCTGGGCTTCTGCATCCGCGAGGGCTGCCGGGCCTGCGGCGTTGCCGGCGCTGAGGGTCGCGGAGCCCGGGCGGTGCAGCGTGACGGCGCAGCCGGTTTCCGTGTCCGACGTTCTTCGGAGTGCCGCGGCGGCAGCACAGGCGAGCCTGGACAGGGACCCTGCGTCGTCGTCGGTGTCCGTCACCAGGTCCAGCAGGAATCCCTGCCGGCCCTGCCCGTCGTCAGCTGGACCACCTGCCACCATCTACCCCCATCCGCTGCGCCGCGACGCCGGTGCCGCGGGTTTCCCTGAATCTATGGCGGAGCCGCGGCCGCAGCACGAGTAGCCGGTACTCTACTTTTCCGCGGCTCCGGCCGGGTGTACTTACCTGCCTGTCCAGGCCGCGGCGGCTGTGCGGTCCCGCCCGGTTACATCCTCCCCGCACGGTCCTGGCCCGTAGACGTTCCCGGGATTGCGGGGCGGAGGAGCCCCGGCGCGGCAGGTAACCGGGCAGGAGTGCACGCGCCCCACGTGTCCGAGGCGACCCGGCCGCCGTCGAGCGTCACCACCCGGTCCGCCCGGGCAATGTCCTGGGGGTCGTGGCTGGCTTCCAGCACCGTCACCCCGCGCCGGAGTTCATGCTCGACGGCGGCCCGGACCAGCAGGTGCGCCGTGCTGTCCAGGCCTGCCGTGGGCTCGTCCAGGACCAGGATGCCGGCACCCTGCGCCAGCCCCTGCGCGAGCAGGGCCCGCTGCCGCTGCCCGCCGGAGAGCTCCCGGAACTGCCGGCCCGCCAGGTCTGCAATGCCCATCCGCTCCATGGCGGAGTCGACCTCCCGGCGGTCCCGGGCGCGCAGCGGGAGCAGGCCCCGGCGGTGCGGCCAGCGCCCCATCGCCACCACCTGCCGGACGGTGACCGGCATGGCCTGCGGCGTGCGCGGCAGCTGCATCACGAAGGCCGGGCGCGAACCCACGTCCACCGTTCCCCGGGAGGGCCTGAGGATTCCCGCGGCCAGTGCCAGCAGGGTGGACTTTCCTGAGCCGTTCCTCCCGGCCACCGCCGTGTGCGTGCCGGGAGCCAACGCCAGCGACACCCCCTCAAGGACCTGCCGGTCCGGATAGGCATAGCCAACCCCGCTGAACATCATCATGCGCCCTCCATTGTTGAGAATCATTCTTATTAAGATACGCTGGGCCGCGATGGAATGGTTACTTGATCCCCTGGGCGCCTCGTTCGTGCAGCGCGCCATGCTGGGCGGCTGCCTGGTCGCCGTGTTCTGCGCCGTGGTGGGCACGTGGGTGGTGGTGCGCGGGATGGCTTTCCTGGGCGACGCCATGTCCCACGGGCTCCTTCCCGGCATCGCCGTCGCGTCCCTGCTGGGCGGCAACCTGCTGCTGGGTGCGGCCGTCAGCGCCGCGGTGACCGCGGCCGGCGTCTCGGCGATCACCCGGAACCGGCGCGTCCCGCAGGACACGGCCATCGGCCTGCTGTTCGTGGTGATGCTCTCGCTCGGGGTGATCATCGTCTCCGCGTCCGGCTCCTTTGCGGTGGACCTCACCGGGACGCTCTTTGGCGACGTGCTCGCGGTCAGCACGGACGACGTCGTGCTGCTCGCCCTGGTCTGCGCGGTTGTCCTGGCGGTGGCTGCCCTGTGCCACCGGCCATTCCTGGCCGCGGCCTTCAACCCGCAGAAGGCGGCGGGCCTGGGGCTGCGTCCCCGGCTTTCCCACTTTGTGCTGCTGGGGCTGGTCACCCTCGCGGTGGCGGCGTCATTCCAGGTGGTGGGAACGCTGCTGGTGTTCGGCCTCCTCATCGCCCCGCCCGCGGCAGCCCTGGTGTGGGCCCGGTCCGTCCATGGCGCCATGGTGCTCGGGTCCCTGCTCGGCGCCGCCAGCGTGGGGGCGGGCCTGTGGATCTCGTGGCACGCCTCCACCGCCGCGGGCGCCACCATCGCCCTCGTCGCCGCCCTGACCTACTTCGCCTCCGCCCTGGCCCGGACCGCCGTCCGCCGCCCGCCAGTCCGAAACCTGCCCGCCTGAACCACTGGAAATGGAACCCCTGACCGTGCCTCACCAAGCCGTGCCCCACCCCGCGATCCTCCTGCTCGCCCTTCCGCTGCTGCTGTCCGCCTGCGCTGCGCCGGACGCTGCCCCCGCCCAACCCGCTGCCACCCCGCACGGCTACGTCCGCGGGGCGCAGGAACACCCCGATCCGCAAACCGGCCTGCTCACGCTCAACGCCCGAACCGGGGAAGGGCAGCTGCTCTCCCTGGCCACCGAGGAAACGTCGGGCGCCGGCGCCGGCGGCCCGGTCAGCGGCGCCCAGGTGGACGGCCGCTACGCGCTGCTCACCACCGCGGCGGGGGTACGGGTGTTCGATACCGGCGCGTGGACCGTGGACCACGGCGAACACAAGCACTACTACAGCGCGCAGCCCCGGCCGGTGGGGGAGCTTTCGGTGCCGGATCCGGGAGCAGTGGCCGGAGACGGCAAGTCCATCGCCGTGGCCTCCCGGTCCGCCGGCTATGCGTCGGTGTACCGGCACCAGGACCTCGACGCCGGTTCGCTGGCCGAGGCATCCAGGATCACCATGTCTCCGCAGTCGGGGATGGTGGTCCCGTACGCCGGCCACTTCATCGCGTCAGCCGCCGATGCCGGGAGCACCACGGCGGCAGGGGTGGAGGTCCGCGACGCGTCGGACGCAGTCGTGCTGGGCCGGCAGGACTGCGCCGGCCTGGCGCACCACGCCGCCACCCGCGCCGGAGTGGTGTTCGCGTGCGCGGACGGCGCCCTGCTCATCACCGGGGAGGACGGCACCTTCGCTGCCGGGAAGATTCCGTATCCCGACGGCGGAGCGGGCCATCCGCCCGCCACCCGCCTGGAGCACCGTCCCGGCTCCAGCGAACTTGCCGGACCTGCCGGGGACTCCGGCGTCTGGCACCTGGATATAGCCGCGCGCATCTGGACGTACCTGCCCACGCCGGTGGCCGTCGTGGCCGCGTCCGCCGTGGGTGACGGGAAGCGGGTGCTGGCTGCCGGCGTCGACGGTTCCCTGCTGGCCCTCAACCCGGCCACCGGTGCGGTCACGGACCGGGCCGCCCTGCTCCCACCAGGCCCGGAGCACGTCCCGCAGCTGCGCGTCGATGCCTCGCGCGCCTACATCAGCGACCCTTCCCGTTCGCAGGTGCACGAGATCGACTATGCAGACGGGCTCCGCCTGGCCCGGACCTTCGGCGTTCCGGCGGCGGACTTCCTGCTGGAGACCGGGCTGTGAGGCCTGGTTTCGTGGCCAGGCCGGCAGCCAATCCGGCCGTGCGGCCGGTGGCACGAACGGCGGTGCTGCTCCTGGTCCTTTGCCTTGGGTACCTCGGGCTGGGCGGGGCATTGGCCGGCTGTTCCTCCGCCGCCCAGCGACCCACGGTGGTGGTGACCACCAACATCCTGGGCGACATCACCCGCAACGTGGTGGGGGACCAGGCTGACGTGGTGGTGCTCATGGGCGCCAACGCCGACCCCCACTCCTTCGGCATCTCCGCCCGGCAGGCCGCGGCCATCGAAAACGCGGACCTGGTCATCCACAACGGCGGGGGACTGGAAGAGAGCGTCCTCAACCACGTGGAAGCTGCCGCCGCGGAAGGCGTGCCGACGCTGGCGGCGCTGGACGCCGTCGAACCCCTGGCGTTCGGTCCGGGGGAACTGGCCGCCGGCGGTGCGCCCGGCGTCACTGCCGTGGACCCGCACTTCTGGACCGACCCGTCCCGGGCAGCCAGGGCCGCCGCGGCGATTGCCCGCGGCGTGGCCAGCCACGTGGACGGGGTGGACGCCGCCGTACTGCGCTCGCAGGAGGCCGCGTATACGCAGCAACTGGCGGGGCTGGAGACCTGGATGGAGGAACGGTTCGGCTCCATCGGGGCGGACCGGCGCAAACTCGTGACCAACCACCACGTCTTCGGTTACCTGGCACAGCGGTTCGGCTTCGAGGTGATCGGCGCCGTGGTCCCCGGCGGCACCACGCTTGCCTCGCCGAGTTCGGCCGACCTGAGCGGGCTCACCGCCACCATCCGGACCGCCCGCGTCCCGGCCATCTTCGCCGACTCCTCGCAGCCCGAACGGCTGGCCAGCGTGCTCGCCGCCGAGGCCGGGCAGGACATCGCCATCGTCCCGCTCTTCACCGAATCCCTGGGCGCCGAAGGCTCCGGCGCCGCCACCTACCTGGAGATGATGCGCACCAACACGGACCGCATCACCGGCGCGCTGTCCTAGGCGCGCCCCTGCACCACAGCCCGCAAGAACCCGCAACGAATCCCGATACGCAAAGGAACACCATGCATCACCGCACCACCGCCGTCCGCCTGCTCGCGGCGCTCACCGTCACGGGCCTGCTGCTCACCGGCTGCGGGTCCAACACCCCGCCTGCTGGCGGCGCGCCCTCCGCGGCCTCAACCGCTGCCTCAACCGTGGATACCGCCCAGCCGCGCCTCGTCACCACGTACGACGGCGGCATCCAGGTCCTGGACCCCGGCACCTTCGAGGTGCTGGCCGACTTCCCACTGGCCGGGTTCAACCGGATCAACCCCGCAGGCGACGGCCGGCACGTCATCATCTCCACCGCGAGGGGCTTCGAGGTACTGGACACCGGAGCATGGACCGACGGCGGCAGGCACTACGCCCAGGAACCCGCCATGACGGACATCGTGTTCCCCGCCACCAAGCCGGGCCACGTGGTCCGGCACGCCGGCAAGACCATCCTCTTCAGCGACGGCACCGGCGAGGTGACCGTCTTCAACTCCGCCGACCTGGTTGCCGGACAACCCCGCGCCGAAACACACCGGGCCGACGAAGCCCACCACGGTGTCGCCGTCGAACTCTCCAACGGCGAGCTGGTCCTCACGCTCGGGAACGACGAGGAACGCCCCGGCCTGGTGGTGCGGGACCGGGACGGCCGGGAAATCGCCCGGAACGAGGACTGCCCGGGCGTCCACGGCGAGGCCACCGCGGCCGGGGAAGCGGTGGTGATTGGCTGCCAGACCGGCGTCCTGGTCTACGCCGGCGGCGCCATCACCAAGCTGGCCAGTCCCACCGCGTACGGGCGGATCGGAAACCAGGCCGGCTCGGAGGAATCCGTGGTGACCCTGGGCGACTACAAGCAGGACAAGGACGCGGAACTTGAACGGCCACGCCAGATCTCGCTCATCAACACCCGGACGAAGTCGCTGGTGCTCGTGGACCTCGGAACCAGCTACAGCTTCCGTTCGCTGGCCCGCGGACCGCATGGCGAGGCACTGGTACTCGGTACCGACGGCGCGCTGCATGTCATCGATCCGGACACCGCAGCCGTGACCAACAGCTTCCCGGCCATCCCTGCCTGGGAGGAGCCGCTGGACTGGCAGCAGCCGCGGCCCACCATTGCCGTCAACGGCCATACAGCGTTCATCACCGACCCGGGCAGGAACACCATCCACGCCGTCGACATCGAAAGCGGAAAGGTGACCGGCAGCGGCACGGTCAACAACACCCCCAACGAGTTGGCGGTGGTCACGGGCTGACTCTTGCCCGTGGAGTGGGGGTTCCATCGAACCGAGAACACAGCCATCCGTATATTCAGATCCAGCTGTATTCAAGGCCCGGCGGAAGTAGTGGAAAAAGTGGAGGGTGTCCGGCAAGCCCTGGCCCGACGTATGGGCGCTGCGGGCTGCCGGCTGCCTTATGCGGCCAGGGGGGCGGCCGGTGCCGGCAGATGTCGGCGATCGGCCAGCACGCTGATGGAACAGGGTGCCTGCTCGGGGTCGATCATGGCGGGCAGGTGCCTGGTTTCGGAAGCGGCGTGGAGCATCTCCAGCGCCTCCTTATCCACCCAGGCGTGCGAGATATCGAGTTCCAGGTCCAGGCCGCCCTTGATGGAATTGGCCCGCTTCGCCACGACGTAGATGGCGTTGATGCTGTGGATGGTGATGTGCCCCTTTGCAATCACCTGAGCTTTGGCGTGGTCCAGATCCACCCGGACCGCGATGTTGAGCTTCGAATTCACGTTGTAAAGCCTTCCCCTGCATTGGCTGCGACGCTGCAGCTTCTTGCTTGGCCCGTTTGCTGGAGCCTCAATTAGATTAGGGAACGAATGTGATGCACGCAACACCGGCACCTTTATTACGACGAATGTTCTTTTCCCCCTGACCAGCAGCACCGGCACCGAAGGACACCCCATGAGCAACCACCAGCTGATCATCATCGGTTCAGGCCCCGCCGGCTACACCGCCGCCATCTACGCCGCGCGCGCCGGCCTGGCCCCGCTGGTCCTGGCCGGCGCGGTGACGGCCGGCGGCGCCCTGATGAACACCACCGAGGTGGAAAACTTCCCCGGCTTCCCGGAGGGCATCCAGGGCCCGGAGCTGATGGACGGCCTGCAGCAGCAGGCGGAAAGATTCGGCGCCCGGATAGAGTTCGACGACGCCACGTCCGTCGACCTCAAAGGTCCCGTCAAGCGCGTGGTCACCGGCGGCGGGGAAACCTACGAGGCCAGGGCAGTCATCCTGGCCACCGGCTCGGCCTACAAGGAACTCGGCCTGCCCGAGGAGAAGAAGTTCAGCGGCCACGGAGTGTCCTGGTGCGCCACCTGCGACGGGTTCTTCTTCCGGGAGCAGGACATCATCGTGGTGGGTGGCGGCGATTCGGCCATGGAGGAAGCAACCTTCCTGACCCGCTTCGGAAAGTCCGTGACCGTCGTCGTGCGCAAGGGCGAACTCCGCGCCTCCCGCATCATGGCCCAGCGCGCCAAGGACAACCCGAAGATCCGCTTCGCCTGGAACTCCGCGGTCACCGCCATCCACGGCGACGGAAAGGTTTCCGGCGTGACGCTCACGGACACCCGCACCGGCGACACCAGGCACCAGGACGCCACAGGCATCTTCGTTGCCATCGGCCACCTGCCGCGCACCGAACTGGTGGCCGGGCAGGTGGACCTGGACGGGGAGGGGTACATCAGGGTGGATTCACCCACCACCTGCACCAACCTCTCCGGCGTCTTCGCCTGCGGCGACGCCGTGGACCACCGCTACCGGCAGGCCATCACGGCTGCGGGCACCGGCTGCGCCGCGGCGCTGGATGCTGAGCGTTTCCTGGCCGCGCTGGAGGACGCCGCCAGCATCGCGACGGCGCTCGTGGAGGAACCGACACACAACTGACCGGTTTGCCCCGGCCGCCCGCCGGGGCCCGGCAGTTGCCCCCGTTTCCCGGGTCAGACGACCTCGGGAAGCCTTCCCGTTAACACCGAAACCGGCGCCGCGGACCAGCGCTCACGCTCCGGCTCATACGAAATCACCATGGAGGCGTCGTTTTCGCGCGCCTCGTCGATGGCGAGCAGCAGGGCGTCCTCCATGTGCCTGGCATACTCCAGCCGCTCGGGCAGGCTGCCCTGCAGCCCGCCGTCGTCAATGAGCACATGGCCCTTGCCGTCCACAATGACCTTCAATGAATACCCGCGGTCCTCGTGCAAGGACCCCCGGGTGGATGAAATTTCAGTGACTCGATCTGCCCGGACCAGCCCGTTGCCCAGCGTGCGGATCCACACTTCACCCATGAAATGACCTCCCCTTTGGCTGGAGGCGCGGTTCAGCGCCCCATAAGGCGAACGCTACTCCTCCGCGGGCCGTTTGTGACCCCTCAATTTCTGCGGGGAATTGCGGTATCCGGTGCGCCTTGTGTACCACAGATGACGGGACCGCGCGGCGCCGTTCGGTTATGGTGAATGCCGGCAGGTCAAGGAGGATGCCCTGGAAGTGTTGGAGGTTCGGATGTGGTCGAAGCTGGATACCTACCTCTATCCCCTCGAGCCTTCCAGCGGCTGCCCCTCGGGGACGTTTGAACTGGACGTGGCCTCGGGGAGCATGCTGTGGTCCGCGGGGATGTTCGGGATCCACGGACTGGCCAAGGGCGAGGTGGTACCCACTTTCGAGCTCCTGATGGCCCATAAGCACCCGCAGGACCGGGACCATGTCCGCGGGTTGTGGACGGACCTCCTGGACGGCGGCGGCCAGGGTGCGCTCCTGCACCGCGTCCTGGACGTCCGCGGCAAGGAGCGCCGCGTCTTTTCGGGCATCCAGGCCGAGGCGGATGCGTCCGGGCAGGTGCACCGGGCGCACGGCTTCATGGTCGATATCACCCAGAGCCTGCGCATCGAATCGCAAACCGCCGCCGCCGAGGCCATCGAGGGCGTGTACGCGCACAAGGCCGTGATCGAACAGGCCAAGGGCATCGTCATGGCCCTGCGCGGTGTGGATCCCGAGGCCGCGTTCAAGGTCCTTGCCGACCAAAGCCAGCACACCAATGCCAAGCTCCACCTGGTGGCCGGTGAACTCGTCGCGTGCGCGTCGAAGGGGAAAGCCCAGGAGGCCCTCGCCCGGTTCCGGGTTTCCCACTGACGCGCAGCCCAGGCGCGGCCGGACGGGACCTTCGGCACTTCTTGCCGCCAGGGCGCCGCGGCAGGCTGGTGGCATGGCGGACAGGGACTCCAGCCGGCCTGCCACCCGGGCCTCCACAGGGACTTCAACGCGGGTTTCCACACGCAGCGGCAGCATCGGCTCCGCCGTGGTCAATGCCCTGCTGCTGTACGGGATCAACGTCTGGCCCGGCTGGCAGGTGGTGCCCTTCCTGACGGTGGAGATGACCCGCGTTCTGGACCTCATCAACGCCTCCCTGATTGCGGGCATCATCGTCAACCTGGTTCTCGCGGTGGTCCGCTCAAGGCCGCTCATGGCCCTGGGGAACCTCGTGGTCCTGGGTATCGGGCTGGCAGCACTGATCCGGCTCTGGGAGGTCTTCCCGTTCGACTTCGGCACCGGTTGGTCCGGCTGGCCGGTGCTGGTGCGCGTCTTCCTGGTGCTGGGCATCGTGGGCTCGATCATCGGGGGCCTGGCGGAGATCGCCCGCCTGTTCCGGGGCACTGCCGGCTCACGGCAGCCTTCTCGCTGAGTGGCGCACGTGGCCGCCGGGCCTGTGCTGCGGCTCACCGGTGTCCACGCCGCCCGGGGAAGGGGGCGGCCATAGGATAAATCTGATGACTTCCCCGGATGATCCCCAGCCGTTCAGCCTGCGCACCATCGCCGTCGCGGCGTTCGGGCCCACGCTGCTCTTCGGCATCGGGCAGGGAGCCATCCTTCCCGTCGTCGCGTTGTCCGCCCGCGACCTGGGCGCGTCCGTGGCCGTGGCCGCCCTGGTCGTCACCCTCATGGGCCTCGGATCCTGGTTCTTCAACCTGCCCGCCTCCCTGGTGACCCTGCGCTTTGGCGAACGCTGGTCCATCGTGGGCGCCGCCGTCGCGGCCGGCCTGGCGCTGGCGGCCGCTGCCCTGTCCTCCCTGGCACCGAACGGACTGTGGCTGCTCGCGGTGGCGATGGCCGTCGTCGGAATGTCCGGGGCGGTGTTCGGCCTGGCCCGGCAGAAGTACCTCACCGAGGCCGTGCCGGTGGAATTCCGCGCCCGCGCGCTCTCCACGCTGGGCGGCGTGAACCGCATCGGCGTGTTCATCGGCCCGTTTGCCGGTGCGGCGGTGATGCAGTTCTTCGGCCTCGCCGGCGCCTACTGGGTGGGGGTTGCGGCCATGGCGGCCGCGGCGCTGCTTTCGCTCACCATCCCGGATCTTGCGACGCCGGACCCCGCCCCGGGCGGGCACGCCGGCCCGCAGCCCACGCTCCGCAGCGTGGCGGTGTCGCACGCGGGCGTGTTCCTTTCCCTGGGCGTGGGCATCCTGCTGCTCAGCGCGCTGCGCTCCTCCCGGCAGGTGGTGATCCCGCTCTGGGCCGACCACCTGGGCATGGATGCGACGTCCGCGTCGCTGATCTACGGCCTGTCCGGCGCCATCGACATGCTCGTGTTCTATCCGGCCGGCAAGCTCATGGACCGCAAGGGCCGGCAATGGGTGGCCGTTCCGTCCACGCTGCTGATGGGAACCGCGCTGCTGCTGATCCCGCTGACCGGTTCCTTCGTGGGCCTGCTGCTCGCGGCGTTGCTGATCGGCTTCGGCAACGGCATCAGCTCCGGGCTGGTGATGACGCTCGGCGCGGACTTCTCGCCGGACCGCGGGCGCGGCCAGTTCCTGGGCCTCTGGCGTTTCATGGCAGATGCCGGCTCAACCGGCGGTCCGGTGCTTCTGTCCGGGGTGACGGCCCTCGCCTCGCTGGGGCCGGGGATCTCAGCCACCGGCATCCTGGGGTTCGCCGCGGCGGCCGTGTTCGCCGTCGTGATTCCCCGCCTGAAGCACCGCCGGAACTACTAGTTGCTCCATCAGATATGGTCCCTAAAGAAGGGGTGTTAAGGACCGCATCGGATGGAGCAACCGTGTTTGGCGCGCTGGTTGGTGGGTAGGGCGATCGGCGAGGTTATCCTCATCACATGAGTGAAACGGGCACCACCGCTCGCGTCAGTCCACTGCAGAAGGCCGTGTGGTGGGCGCAGGATTACGTGTACGCCGGCATCTGGCAGGTCCGCGGCTTCCTCTCGCGGGTGCAGCCGGGGTCCTTCCGCGACGGCACCCGGGCGCCGGTGCTGATTATCCCCGGCGTGTACGAAAACTGGCAGTTCATGATGCCGCTGATCCGCAGGATCCACGACGCCGGGCATCCCGTGCACGTGGTCACGGTGCTGCAGCGCAACAAGATGCAGGTCCCGGAGGCGGCCAAGCTGGTGGCCCAGCACCTGGAGGAGGCGGGCCTGCGGAACGCGATCCTGGTGGCGCACAGCAAGGGCGGGCTGATCGGCAAATACGCCATGCTGCAGCTGGACCCCGAGCACCGGATCGACCGGATGATCGCCGTCTGCGCACCGTTTTCAGGCTCGCGCTACGCCCGGTACATGCTGCTGCCCAGCCTGCGGATTTTCTCGCCGCGCCACCCTCTGACGCTCCAGATGGCCCGGGAGGAAGCCATCAACAGCCGCATCACGTCCATCTACGGCCCGTTCGATCCGCACATTCCCGAGGGGAGCGTCCTGCCCGGCGCCACCAACATCGAACTGCCGGTCGCAGGGCACTTCCGGATTCTGGGTGACTCCGAAACCGCCCGGATCATCGTGGAGCAGTTGAGCCTGCCTGCCTGAGTCCATACGTACCAACGCCCTGGACATCCTCGACGCCGCGCTGGTGCGGCGGAAGTAGGCCGGCTACTCGACGTTGAAGGAGTTGCTGGTGTCCGAAGCGAGCGTCCCGCTTGTGGCGGTGAGGGTGCAGCCTGTCGCTTTCCCCGCAATCTGCAGGTCCGGGAAGCTGGCCGCCCCCGAAATTGTCGGGACGGTCAGCGCGCTGGTGGCCTTGAGGGTGCAGTTGGACTGGATGGTCACGGCCGCTGTGCTGTCGGTGGCATTGCCGAACGCGTCCAGGATGCGCGCCGTCACCGCGGGAGTGATGTTGACGTTCTTCAGCACGCTGGTGGGCACGGGGTCCAGCTTGAGTATTCCGGCGGCGGCCGCAGTAATGGTTGCGGTGATGGCCGGCGGGCTGGTGAGGCCAGTGGCGGCCGCGGTGATGGTGGCCGTCCCGGCTTTGGTGTCCCCGTAGAAGAACGACGCCGACGCAGAGCCGGTGCCAATGGTCACCGTGGTGGTTTTGGTTCCGTTTGCAGTGGCCGAGAAGAAGCCGGCGGTGCTGGAGGATGCCAGGGTGATGGTGGTGCTCCCCGTGGTGGCGGGGTTGCCGTAGGCGTCCTGGCGCTGCAGGGTCACGGGACCCAGGAGGGCCGCGGAGGAGGCGGTGCCGGCGAGGGAAGAGCCCGCGGTGACCACCAGTTTGGTCGCCGTTGCGGCGATGACTGAAAAGCTGCTGCTGGTGGCGCCGGAGTAGCCGGTGCTTGATGCGGCCAGCGCGTAGCCGGTCGCTGCCTTGTTGATGGAGAGTCCAGTGAAGGTGGCCACCCCGCTGGTGTTGGTGCTGGCCGTCAGGGTCCCGGACAGGGTTCCCCCTCCCGGGTTGGTGCCGATGCTGAGGGTGACCGGCACGCCGCCCATCAGGACCGGAACTCCCGCGGCGGTCTGCAGCTGGACGGTCAGGGTGCCGAGGCTTGCCCCTGCCGTCACGCTGGCAGGTGGCTGTGCGGTGAAGGCCAGTTTCGCCAGGCTGGAGACGGTGACCGTTCCACTCAGGGTGCCGGCGGCGGTCCATGACCGGTAGACGGCCGTGACCTGGTACCGGAAGGTCCCGTCCGGGACGGACACGTCAGAGCAGGACGTTCCCGTGATCAGGGTGGAGGGGCTGGAACCGCAGGCCGCCGCGGTCGCGGTGCCGGTGGTCCGGGTGACGTAGTAGCCGGTGGGGGCCGGCGTGCCGGCCGATGCCGTCCAGGACACCGCCACGGTGGGACCGCTGCTCGCCGGCACCGAAACGTTGGTGGGCGGAAGCAGGGTGGCGACTGCCGCCGTCGTGCTTCCCTGCCCTAAGGCGGCCCAGTACGCTGCCGCGGGTGCCGCGCCCAGGAGGACGGCCAGGAAGAGGACGACGGCGGCCGCGGCACCGGAGCGTGCGGCTCCGTTAAGGACCACCAGCTCCCGCCGAAGGCCCTGATGGGCTTCGGGGGAGCTGGTGGCGGGCATGGGACCTTCCGTCTGTCGGCCTTGGGGGGTGTCGGCGGACTTACCATCGCGCCAGGAGGCTAACGCTCTGGGTCAGGAACGTCAGTCCCTGCCCTTTTCAGCTGGCCGAGAAGTACAGCGGGACCGAGGCGCCTTTGCAGCCGTCCTGGTTCACGCCGGGCCTGTCGATCATCTGAAGCGTCACGGTGCCGGTGGCGGTGGCGCCGGCGGCGAGTTCGGTCGCGGTGAAGATGGGGGTGCCGACGGTGAAGTCAGCCGCGGAGCAACCGGAGACCGCAGTCCACGCGCCGCCGCTCGAGGTGAGGACCGCCGCGGTGACGGCCGAGACCTTCTGGACGCCGGCATCCGACGGGTTGGTCACCGTGAAGGTGAAGGTCTGGGTGGGGCCATTGGGGGAGAGGGCGCCCCCCGCCACGGTGCTGGAGATGGTGAAGGCCTTGGAGGTTCCGGCGCTGGTGGTGCCGCTGCCGTTGCCGGCCGCCGTCCAGTAGGCGAAGGCGGCGCCGCCGCCGATGGCGACCAGGGCCACCGTGGTGCCGATGATGCGCTTCCTGCGTCCTGCAATCCTGCTCATGTCGTTCTCCTGGAAAATTTTGCGGTGATCCGCTGAGACCTGGTGAGCCTTGGCGGCTCCGATGGGATTACTCTGCCGGAGCCGGCTCAAATTACAGTGCCGGAATCACTCAAGGTTCTGTCAACGTTGGATCTGCCGGTCTTGAGCCATTTCTGCGAAGAAACCGCAGGTCAGATGCCTGTCATTGCTGACCGGAATCGCGGGCGCTCCCTACACTGGGTCCCATGGCATGCCGTATCAGTGAACTGGTCCTCAACTGCTCCGACCCCGAAACGCTCGCGCGGTTCTGGAGTGACGTCCTTGGCTACGTCGAGCTCGACAGGGAGGACGGGGCCATCGAGATCGGTCCCGAGTCAGGCTTCGGCGGCCTGCAGCCCACCATCATCCTCAGCCCCAGCGACAACCCCCGCACGGGACGGCTCCCGCTGCACATCGACATCAACCCCACAGACCGGGACCAGGACGCCGAACTGGAACGGCTGCTGGCCCTCGGTGCCCGGCCGGCCGACGTCGGGCAGACCGGCAACGAGCAATGGCACGTCCTGGAAGACCCCGAAGGAAACGAATTCTGCCTCCTGCGCAAGCGGCTCGAGGCCTAAGCATTGCCGGGATAGGCCCGGGAAGTGATCGGGCGTCTGGGTTTACCTGGCGGCGCCTGCATCCATCACGGATGCGCCTGTTCCCAGCGCCGTGCCGCGAACGCGAAGAGTGACGTGGTGGCCACCGTTGCCAGGTAGCCCGCGATGACGATCAGCGAGATGCCCGCCCAGAAGTAGTTGGTGGTGCTGCCCTCCTGCCATGGACTGGGCGCGATCAGGATCAGCGAGTAGGCGGCCACTGCGGCCGACGCCAGCCCGATCAGCACGGGCAGCACCAGCCAGATCCGGGCCGAACCGATATGGCGGTTGAAGCCTTCCCACGAGTTCCACGACCCGCGGCGCAGGATCAGCCAGCCTGCCGGGATCATGAAAGCGCCCACCAGCAGGAACGCGGCCACCACGTCGGCGGGCCGGTGCCACTGGTTGATCAGCGTGGAGACCCCCGAGGCAATGGCGAACGTCCCGCCGATGAACCCGGCCATGGGCCGCCAGCGCGGCGACGCCATCAGGAACACCGCGGCCGCCGCGGACGCCGCCAGCGTGGTGTGCCCGGACGGCAGCGAATTCAGCTCAAGGGTCAGCACGCCCTTGTCAGGCCTGGCCGGCAGCACGTCCTTCAGCACCTGGGTGGCCACGTTCGCGCCAACGCAGGCGGCGACGGCGATCCCCGCCTCGGCCCAGTGCCGCCGGATCACGGTGACGAACAGGACCACGACGGCGGCCATCACCAGTGAAATGGTGGGCAGCAGGTCCAGGAACTGGGTGGCGGCCTTGCCGGCAGGCCCGTGTATCTCCACCGCCTCGGCCAGCGCCGACTCGTCGATGAACTGGCCTGTGGTGGTCTGCACGAAGAAGTAGTACGTGGCCACCAGCCCGGCAATGCACGCCAGGGTGGACAGCACGAACAGGAAACCGGAGCCCGGCGCGGGGCGGGCTGGTGTCCGGATCGGTGCTCGGGAGGTGGAAGCCATTGTTTAAGGTTGGCACAAAAAGCTGGAAGGCCGCTCGGGGACGCAACTGGGTAGCAGTTGTTGTCGTTTTGGGCCTCCAAAACGACAACAACTGCTACCTAGTTGGGTTGGACGGGCTGGCCGGGGAGGCGGGCGGCAGCTTGGGAATGCTGGCCGAAGCCACCAGCACCGCCAGGGCGGCGAGCCCGACCGGCAGGGCCGTGGCCGTGGCGATGGCGCCGACCAGCAGCGGGCCGCCGGCGTCGCCCAGTTCGCGGCCCAGCTCCGCCGAGCCCATGGTCCGGCCCATCCGCTCCGGCGGCGTAGTGTCGGCAAGGTGGGCGAAGCCCAGGGGAGTGGCCACACCGATGCCCGTTCCGATCAAAGCCGCGGCAACGAAAATGGTGACCACGCCCGGGGCGGCCGCAACCATACCCACGCCCGCGGCAACCAGCAGCAGGCCCGTCGTCGTGCCCTTCTTGTCGGTGACCGCGCCCCTGTCCCGCAGCCTGCCGATCCACGGCTGGGTCAGCACCGAACCCAGCGCCACCACGCTCACCGCCGCAGTGCCCGCGAGGGCGTCCAGGCCATGGCGGGCAGCAAGCGCCGGCAGGAAGCCGACGGCGGCACCCAGTGCGCCGGTCGAGGCGGCCAGCACCAGCGTGGGGACCAGGAAACGGCGCTCGCCCACCTGCCGGGCCAGGTCCATCACCGTGTAGCGCTTCCGCGGCAGCGGCTCCAGGTGCGGCACGGAAACCAGCACCCACACCGCCGTGACCGCCGCCAGGCCTGACAGCGTCCCGAACAACAGCGGAAAGCCGCCCGCGTAGATCAGCCCGGCGCCCAGCGGCGGGCCGATGATGTAGCCAAGGCTCTTCCAGGACCCGTACCGGCCAAAGTAGGTGCCCGCCTTCCCGCCCCGGGCCATGCGTGCCACCATCGCGGACGACGCCGGCGAGAACGCGGACGCCGCGGCGCCCTGGCCCAGCCGGGCCAGGGCGAGGATGAGGGGGTCTGCCGCGCCGAGGCCGATCAGCGACAGCGCGGCGAAGGCCAGGAGGCCGCCGACGACGACGGGCTTGGCTCCGATGCGGTCGCTGAGCGCGCCAAAGACCGGCTTCAGGAACACCTCGGCGACGTCGTAGAGTGCCAGCAGGATGCCCAGGTTCAGCAGGGTCAGGCCGATATTGCCGCTCTGCGAACCCAGCCCTGCCGCGATGCTGTGGGCGCCGAAGGCGGTGACGAAGGCCGCCGCGTACAGGGGCGCCGTCGACTGGCGGGTGGCTGGGGCGTTGACAGGCATGGTTGGGACTTTAGTACCTTCACAAACTTGTGAAAACTTCAAAGACTGGCTGTATGACCACCGTTGTCCAGACTGTGAACCTCCACAAGCACTTCGGCAACGTCCATGCCTTGGACGGGCTGGACCTTGACATCCAGGGCGGCGAAATCCATGGCTTCCTGGGCCCCAACGGCGCCGGGAAATCCACCACCCTGCGCATCCTGCTGGGCCTGGCGAAGGCAACCTCCGGCTCGGCCACCGTCCTCGGCCTGGAGCCCTGGACCCAGGCCGCCGACCTGCACCGGCGCGTCGCCTACGTTCCCGGCGACGTGCGGCTGTGGCCCAACCTTTCCGGCGGCGAGACGATCGACCTGCTCTCCCGGCTGCGCGGCGGCACCGCTGACGGGGCCGCCTACCGCCGGCGCAAGGCCCGGCTGTGCGAGGCCTTCGACTTCGACCCGGGCAAGAAAGGCCGCGCCTACTCCAAAGGCAACCGGCAAAAGGTCGCCCTGATCGCAGCACTGGCAACGGACGCCGAACTCTACCTGCTCGACGAGCCCACCAGCGGCCTGGACCCGCTCATGGAGGCGGTCTTCCGGCGGGAGCTGCTCGCCGCCGTCGAGCACGGGGCCACCGTATTGCTCTCCAGCCACATCCTGTCCGAGGTGGAGGTGCTGTGCCACCGGGTGAGCATCATCCGCGCCGGCAGGATCGTGGACGGTGGCACGCTCGAATCCCTGCGCCACCTCACCCGCACCGAGATCTCTTTCGCCGCGGACGGGCTGGACCCGCAGGCGCTGGCCCGGCTGGGCGCCGTCCATGACCTGGCGTTCGACGGCGGCCGGGTAAGGTTCAGCGCGGATTCGGACCGGGTGGCGGAGGTGCTTCCCACCCTGGGCGCCCTGGCGGTGCAGGGCCTGACCATCACCCCGCCCTCCCTGGAGGAGCTGTTCCTGCGGCACTACGGCGATACCACGGTGGGCCAGCCCGAGGCCGTGGACGGGAACGGCAACGGGGACCAGCGGCACCGGCGGCACCTGCTGGGCGCGAGGGGACGTGCCTGACGTGGGCGTCCTCCTGATCCTCTGGCGGCAGCGCCTCCGGCGGGACCGGTGGCAGCTCCTGTGCTGGGTACTGGGAATCGCGGCGTTCGCGCTGTTCGCCGCGTCCGCCGTCACCTCAACGTACGGCAGTACCGCAAGCCGCGCCGAAATCCTGCAGGTGGCGATCGCCACGCCCGCCATCCTGATGCTCCGCGGCCTGCCCCGTGGCGCGGACCAGGGCGCCTTCACGTTCTTCCTGGTGTACGCATTCCTTGCCCTGCTCGCCGGGCTGATGAGCACCTTCCTGGCGGTGCGCCATTCCCGCGCGGACGAGGAAACCGGCAGCGCCGAGCTGGTGGCGGCCACGCCTGCCGGCCGCCTGCTGCCCAACGTCGCAACCGTCCTGCACGGCGTGGCGGCCAACGTCCTGGCCGGCCTCGCCGTCTTCGCAGGGTTCGCCGGCCAAGGCTTGGACCCGCAAGGTTCCCTGGTCGCCGGAGCCGCAACGGGCGCCGTCGGACTCTGCTTCCTGGGCGTGGGACTGCTGGTGGCCCAGTTCATGGGCACCTCCCGGGGCGCCAACGGCGTCTCCTCCGCCCTGGTGGTCCTCGCCTACATCCTGCGCGGAATCGGGGACGCCACGGGGACGCCGCACACTGACGGCACCAGCATGACCGAAGGCGCGGCCAGCTGGTTCTCGCCCATCGGCTGGGGCCAGCAGACGTTCGCGTTCTCCGGCGACCGCACCTGGCCGCTGCTGTTGCCGGTCGGGCTCGGCGCCGCCTGCCTTACCGTCGCATGGCTCATCCTGGGCGTCCGGGACACCGGCGGCAGCGTCTGGGGTGCCCGCCCGGCGCGGACCAGCGCGCGGCCGGGGCTGAACAGCCCCGTGGCGCTGGCGCTGCGCCTGCAGTCCGGCTCGATTACCGGCTGGGCGCTGGGCGGCCTGGCGCTGGGGCTGCTGGCGGGATCGCTGGGAAAGGCGATTGCGGCCGTCGACACCCCCGGAACCGGTGTCACCGCGGCGCTGCGGGCCATGCTCCGCTCGCAGGGGGTCTCCCTGACCCAGCTCATGGTCTCGGTGCTCTTCTCGGTCGGCGGCATCCTGGCCGCCGCCTGCGCGCTCCAGGCGGTGATCAGGCTGCGGCAGGAGGAGGCCTCCGGCACCGCCGAACTCCTGCTGTCCACCCCGGTGGGCCGCGTCCGGTGGCTGGCCGGCTATCTGGTGCTGGGGGCCGCCGCCGTGGTGCTGGTGATCGGCCTCGCGGGAGTAGGCGCCTGGGCCACCCTGACCGGAAGCGGGGACGAGTCCATGCCGGCCGACGCCCTCTGGCAGACCGTCCTGGCCCAGCTGCCGGCGGCGCTGATCTACCTCGCCGTGCCCGCGCTGGTGTTCGTCCTGTGGCCTGCGGCGACGATCGCCGCCGGCTGGCTCCTGCTGGGGCTGGGCGTCTTCCTAGGGCTTTTCGGCGGCATGCTGGGGATCGACCAGAGCCTGCGTGACCTGTCCCCGTTCACCCATACCCCGGTCCCGCAGGGGGATGCCACGGACTGGAGCGGTGCGTGGTGGATGCTGGGCATCGCCGTGCTCGCAGCTGCATTGTCGGTTGTGGTGATGCGGCGGCGGGAGGTGGGAACGGCATGAGCGGTGCTGACCCCATCACGGCTGACCCTGTCGCTGCTGCCGCCGAAACTGCTGGCGCCGTCACTGCTGCCGCCGAAAGGACGGCCGCGGGCTTTGCCGCGGCCGGGTTTCCCAAGATGCCGGCCCGGGCGCTGCTGGCGCTGGTGGCCTCTGAGGATGGCAGCCTGACGGCGGCCGAGCTGGGGGAGCGGCTGGGTGCCAGCGCCGCGGCGGTGTCCGGCGCGGTGCGGTACCTGCAGACGGTGGGGTTCGTCCACCGCGTTGCCCGGCCGGGCAGCCGCCGCGACCTGTACGCCCTGCACGACGATGCCTGGTACGTGGTGTCGATGCGCAACAGCCCCGTCTACGAAAAACTGGCGGAGCTGACCGACGCCACCGCGGCCACGCTGCCGGCAGGGTCCGCCGCCCGGGCGCGGGTGGCGGAGATGGCCCGGTTCTACCGCTTCCTTAACTCCCGGATGCCCGCCCTGCTGGACGACTGGGAGCGCGAGCGGGCGGCGGCACCTGCGGCCGGGGCGCCCGTCCGTGCGCAGCGCTGACGTGTTGGCGCCGGCTGGCTGAAGGTCTAACGTTCAGGCTGAGGGACTCTCCAAAGGAGGCGGGGCCGTGACCATCATTGACAACGCGGTGTACGTGAACGGGCTGCGCACCGAGGACCCGGACGACCTCGACGAGACGTACTTCCTGCTCCGGAAGCGCGAGGGGATGGCCTGGATCGGGCTGTACCGCCCGGACGCGGAGGAACTCCAGTCCGTGGGCGAGGAGTTCGACCTCAACGCCCTGGCGATCGAGGACGCGCTCGCGGGGCACCAGCGGGCCAAGCTGGAGCATTACGGCGAGTGCCTGTTCCTGGTGCTGCGGCCGGCCAGGTACCTGGACGACGTGGAGAAGGTGGACTTCGGCGAGATCCACGTCTTTGTGGGCGACGAATATGTGGTCACCGTCCGGCATGCGGAGTCCCCTGATCTGGCCAAGGTCCGCCGCCGCATGGAGTCGATGCCCGAGTTCCTGGCCCTGGGCCCCGACGCCGTGCTCTACGGGATCCTGGACCAGGTGGTGGACGAGTACGAGCCCGTGGCCGCTGGCCTGGAGAACGACATCGATGAGATCGAGGATGACCTCTTCGGCGCCGACCCTGACGTCTCCCGGCGGATCTACGAGCTCTCCCGCCAGGTGATCACGTTCCAGCGCGCCACCAGTCCGCTGGCCGGAATCCTGCAGGCGCTGATGTCCGGAACCCCCGACCGCGAGCAGGCCACCGAACTGCGCGACCACTACCGCGATGTCCTGGACCACGTGATCCGGCTCAACGAGCGCGTGGCATCCTTCCGGGCACTGCTCCAGAACGCCCTGGCCGTGAATGCCGCCCTGGTGGCGCAGCGCCAGAACGAGGAAATGCAGCGGATGACCGAGTCCAGTTTTGAACAGAACGAACAGGTCAAGCGCATCTCATCGTGGGCGGCCATCCTGTTTGCGCCGACGCTGGTGGCATCCATTTACGGCATGAATTTCAGCAACATGCCCGAGCTGGGCTGGGCCGAGGGCTACCCCTTCGCGCTGGGGCTGATGGCCGCCATGGGCCTGACCTTGTACTTCGCGTTCAAGCACAACAAGTGGATCTGAGTTTTCCACATAGGGTTTTTCCGGATGCAGGGGGCCGTGCTGCCGCCGGTACAGTGATTCCATGCCTGCCAGCGACTCCCGGTTCCCCCCATTCGAAGAGCTGCTGGCAGGCGTACACGTGGCCAGCCTGCCCATGCGGGTGAAGTTCCGCGGCATCACGGAACGCGAAACCCTGCTGCTGCGGGGTCCTGCTGGCTGGGGCGAGTTCTGCCCCTTCCCCGAGTACGGCGACGCCGAGGCGTCCCGCTGGCTGGCGGCCGCCATCGAGGCGGGCTGGCAGGGTTTCCCGGCTCCGTTGCGCACGGCCGTGCCCGTCAACGCCACCGTGCCGGCCGTGTCCGCGGACCGGGTGCCGGAGGTGCTGTCCCGGTTCGGCCGGGTGGACGCCGTGAAGGTCAAGGTGGCGGAGCGGGGACAGGCATTGGACGACGACGTCGCCCGGCTCCGTGCCGTCCGCGACGCGTTGCCGTCGGCCGCCATCCGGGTGGACGCCAACGGTGGCTGGGACGTGCCCGCCGCGGTGGAGGCACTTACCAGGCTGGCGCCGGTCGGGCTGGAATACGCCGAGCAGCCCGTGCCCTCCATCGAGGGCCTGGCCGAGGTCCGTGCCCGGCTTCGGGACGCCGGGACGCCGGTGCTGATCGCCGCCGACGAAAGCGTCCGCAAGGAATCCGACCCCCTTCGCGTGGCCAGGGCCGGCGCGGCGGACCTGCTGGTGGTCAAGGTGGCGCCGCTGGGGGGAGTGCGGCGCGCCCTGGACATCGTGGCACAGGCCGGGCTGCCCGCCGTCGTCAGTTCAGCCCTGGACACCTCCGTGGGCATCCGCGCCGGACTGGCGCTCGCCGCTGCCCTGCCGGAGCTGCCGTACGCGTGCGGGCTGGGCACGGTGTCGCTGTTCGAATCGGACCTCACGCTGGATCCGTTGGTGGCCGACGACGGCGCCATCCGCCTGCGCGACGCCGTCCCCGACGCCGGGCTGCTGGAGCGTTTTGCGGCTCCCGCCGAACGGCGCGACTGGTGGCTGGCCCGGCTCCGCCGCGTCCACGCCCTCCTTGCCGGCTGAGACGCCCGCTCACTTCTGGCGGTTTTTCGAGTGACGCCCGCTCACAAAACCCATACGGGCGCAGTAGGGTGGCATCGTGCGCGGGGTGAAGCTGGCGGTCCGGATCGGCTGGCTGTGCCTTGCTGCCAACAGCCTGGCCATCCTGGTGTTCGGTGTGGTGGTTGCCGTGTGGCCACCGGACGAAGGCGCTGCCCTGTACCGCGCGGACGGTCTCGCCTCGGCCGGGCTGGGTCTGTTCGGCCTGCTGATTGTGCTGGTGCCGTACCGGCGCATCGAGCGGTGGGCGTGGTACGCGCTCTGGTTCCATCCCCTCTTCTGGACGCTGCATATGGTAGGGAACCTCCCGCCCGGCGACGACCACATCCACCAGGTCGTCTTTATCGCGCTGTCGTTGGCCGGGCTTCTGCTGCCGCTCCGGGCGTTCTTCCCCGCAGGTACATCGGCTGCTGAGTAACTGCCGTTTTCAGGCCTGAAAACGGCAGTTTCGGAGCAGTCGATGGGTGGTTTTGCAACGTTCCTGCAGGTCACGGGCGGTTCATCCGAAGTTCATCCAATCGATGGGTTCACGTAGGAAGCGGCTGGAAGGGTGGGCGGGCACCCCAGAGAGATTCCTTGGAAGGTTCCCATGTCTGAAACAGCCCGCAAGTTCACCCTGCTGCCCATGCTCGGCCACACCAAGGGCAAACGCAGTCCCGTCACCTGCGCGCTCAAGTGCGACAACGCCTGCGCCGGCGACGTCTGCAACACCAGCTCCAACGGCTACTTCCGCGACATCGCCTCCGCCGCAATGTCCCGCCGCGCCGCCCTGGGCCTGGGCGCCGCCGGGGCGCTCGCCGTCGTCCTCGGTTCCGCCGTGACCTCCAACGAACCTGCCTCCGCCGCCGGCCTGTCCAAGGCCGCCAAGGAAGGCTTTGGCGTGTCCAAGCTTCAGTTCACCGCCATCAAGCCGGTGGACAAGGCCGTTGACGCCCTCACGGTTCCCGAGGGCTTCACTTGGCAGCCGATCATTCGCTGGGGCGACCCGCTGTTCGCCGACTCGCCCGAGTTCGACCTGGCCAACCAGACCGCCGCCGCGCAGGCCCGCCAGTTCGGCTACAACAACGACTACACGGACATCCTGGAGATCCCGGGCAGCAAGGGCCGCCGCGCCGTGCTGTTCACGAACCACGAGTACACCAACGAGAACATCATGGTCCCGGCCGGCTACGACGCCGCCGAGACCCGCGCCATCGGCCGCGCCGCCCACGGCCTGGCCGTGGTTGAACTGGAGCGGCCGAACACCGCCAGGCCGTGGAGCTACGTCAAGGGCGCGCCGCTGAACCGCCGCTACCTCTCCGACACCACCTACGAACTGACCGGCCCCGTCGCCGGGTCAACCCTGGTCAAGACCGTCGCCGACCCCTCCGGCCGCGCCATCAAGGGCACGTTCGGCAACTGCTCCGGCGGCACCACCCCCTGGGGCACCATCCTGTCGGGCGAGGAGAACTTCAACGGGTACTTCGTAGCGGCCGGCACCTCCGCCGGCGACAAGCGCTACGGCCTGACCTCCAAGCCCACCGCCCGCCAGTGGGAACTCGACGATCCGCGTTTCGACACCCGCAACCCGGGCTACGGGAACGAGGCCAACCGCTTCGGCTGGGTGGTTGAGGTCGACCCGTTCGACCCCACCTCCACCCCCAAGAAGCGCTCCGCGATGGGCCGCTTCAAGCACGAGGGCGCCAACGTGATCGTGGCCGAATCCGGGCATGTCGTGGCGTACATGGGCGACGACGAGCGCTTCGACTACCTCTACAAGTTCGTGTCCAAGGGCAAATACGTTGAGGGCGACCGCCGCAACAACATGGACCTGCTCTCCGAGGGCGACCTCTACGTCGCCAAGTTCACCGGCAACTCGCCTGCCACCGAAATCACCGGCACCGGCGTCCTGCCCGCCGACGGCGCCTTCGACGGCACCGGCGAATGGCTGCCCCTGGTGGTCGGCGGCAAGTCCGCCGTCCCCGGCATGTCCGTCGAGGAGGTCCTGGTCTACACCCGCCTGGCCGCCGACAAGGTGGGCCCCACCAAGATGGACCGCTGCGAGGACGTCCAGCCCAGCCTGCACACCGGCAAGGTCTACGTGGTCTGCACCAACAACTCCAACCGCGGCGTCGGGTCCAACGAGGCCGCTACGGAGGTCAACCCGCGCAACCAGAACCGCGACG
Organism: Arthrobacter sp. C152; assembly: GCF_054890965.1. Classification (NCBI taxonomy): domain Bacteria; kingdom Bacillati; phylum Actinomycetota; class Actinomycetes; order Micrococcales; family Micrococcaceae; genus Arthrobacter; species Arthrobacter sp. C152. The sequence goes on along the minus strand of NZ_JBTZSU010000026.1, from coordinate 27,936 downwards.
GGCACATCGTGGAAATCACCGAAACCGGCGACCAGACCTCCACGAAGTTCAACTGGACCCTCCTGATGGTCTGCGGCGATCCGGCCCAGGGCGACGTCACCTACTTCTCCGGCTACCCCGTGGACAAGGTCTCGCCCATCTCCTGCCCGGACAACGTCGCCTTCGACTCCGTGGGCAACCTCTGGATCTCCACCGACGGCGCCCCCTCGGGCATCGGCTACAACGACGGCCTCTTCAAGGTCACCCTGGACGGCGCCGAACGCGGCAAGGTGGAGCAGTTCCTCGCCGTTCCGCGCGACGCCGAAACCTGCGGCCCGGTCATCCACGACGAGGAGCGCACGGTCTTCGTTGCCGTGCAGCACCCGGGCGAGGAAGGCACCTTCGAGGCGCCCAACTCCTTCTTCCCGGACTACGTCCCTGCGGGTACGACGCCGGCCCCCGGCCAGGTGCGCGCGCCCCGTCCCGCCGTGGTGCAGGTGTTCCGCGGCTAAGGCCTCCGCACACAGCCGGCAACGCCCTCCCGCCCCCACGGTTTCGTGGGCGGCGGGAGGGCGTTGTTGTTTATTGCCGGGTTCGGCCGGGCGTCCCCGCAGGCGGGAGAGGCGCGACGGCGAGCCGCTGAATGTGACGCTTGACACGTGTTAGGTCCGTCCTCTACAGTTCCTAACACGTGTTAGGAAGGAATACGACATGACCGGAGCCATAAACGGGCACCTGCGGGACATCAGCCGCCGGACCGCCCTTGGCGCCCTCGGTGCGGGAATCATCGGAGCAACCGTGGCGTCGTGGCCGCGGCTCTCCGGAACGGACATTCCGGGCCGCGGGGACAACAGCCTCAGTATCGCCATCATGGGCACCGCCGCGGACGCCGCCGCCCGCCAGCGCGCCATCGATGCCTTCACCCGGCTCCACCCGGAGATCAGGGTCAAAGTCCAGGCCATCCAGGCCGTGGACTGGAAAGACTTCTTCACCAAGATCCTCACCATGGTGGCCGCCGGCACCCCGCCGGACGTGGTGTACGTGGCCACCGAGGGCGCCCAGCTGTTTGCGGACAAGCTCGCCCACCCGCTGGACGAGTACATCCGCCGCGACGCCGCGGACATGCGCGAGTTCTTCGAGGACGTCCACCCCAGCCTGGTGGAAGCCTTCATGTACAAGGGCAGCCTGTACCAGCTCCCCATGGACTGGAACGCGGCCAACATGTACTACAACACCGCCGCGTTCGCGCAGGCAGGCCTGGACCGGCCGGCCGACGACTGGACGCACACCGACTTCCGCAACAGCCTCGCCGCCTTGCGCAAGGCCCGGCCCTCGGACTTCACGCCCTACTACTGGACCAACCGGCTCTTCGGCGGGGTGGTGCCGTGGCTCTACGCCAACGACACCAGCTTCCTCAAGGAGACCAGGTCCACGGGCGGCGACTGGCTCTGGGACGGCTTCTACGCCAACGATCCTTCCCGCAGCCTCCGCTCCGGCGGCTACCAGTGGCTGGAACCCAACGCCACTGACGACCGCGTGTTCGAATCCTTCGACTACCTCCGCGGCCTGGTCAAGGACGGCCTGGGTGTCCGGCCGGAGGAAGGCGGCGGCAGCTCCCTGGTGGGACTGTTCGCCTCCAACCGGATCGGCACCACACCCGCCGGCGGCTACTGGGTCCAGGGCCTGCATGAAGCCGGCATGGGCGCCAACGGTTTTGACGTCCAGTTCTTCCCCCGGTGGAAGACCCAGCGGCACCAGTTCGGCACCGCCGGCTACGCGATCATGAAGACCGCCAAGGACAAGGACGCCGCCTGGGAATGGATCAAGTTCAGCTCCAGCCGCGAGGCCATGGAACTGATCTTCCCCAACCCGGTCACCACCCCGGCGCGGCGCTCGATGGTCAACGAACAGCTCTATGCCGGCAAGGGGCCCGCCCACTGGAAGGTCTTCTACGACACGCTGGACCGGTTCCCCACCACGGGCCCCATCCCGGCACCACCCCAGCAGGCCGCCGTCGAAACGGCCCTGATGAAGAACGTATCCCTCGCAGTAAGCGGCGACGAGCAGCAGCTCAAGCAGGCCCTCGCATCCATGCAGCGCGACCTTGAACTGGCCCTGAGGAGGCAGCCATGAGCACCACCACTCCGCCCCGGCAGCGGCCCAAGCGGGTTGGCGGCAGGGCAAGTACGACGGCGGAACGCACCAACGGTGCCGGCGGCACCGGCGGTGCCACAAGCGCCGGGCGCGGCGGCACCGGATCCAGGCACAACCAGCGCTGGCTGGCCTGGATCTTCCTGGCCCCCACCATCCTGGGCATGGGGCTGTTCACCCTGATCCCCATCGTGGCATCGGTGGTGCTGGCCTTCTTCCGCTGGGACATCATCTCGCCGCCCACCTTCGTGGGCTTCGACAACTTCTCCGAGGTTGTCCAGGACCCCACCGTCCGGGTGTCCTTCCTGAACACCATCGTGTTCGTGGTGGTGGCCGTGGCCCTGCAACTCGGGCTCGCCCTGGCGCTGGCCATCATGGTGCAGGAGAAGATGCCCGCGTGGCTGCGCGTATTCTTCCGTTCGGCGTTCTTCTTCCCGCTGATCCTCTCGGCCGCCTCGGTGTCCATCTTCATGCGGTACCTCTTCAACGAACAGTTCGGCGTGGTCAACTGGTTCCTGTCCCTCGTGGGCATCCCCGCGGTGCCGTGGCTGACCACCCCGGGCGGGTCCGCCGCCGTCGTGATCCTTGTGTATGTCTGGCAGAACTTCGGCTTCTCGTTCCTGCTGTTCATCGGCGGGCTGGCCTCCATCCCGGTGGAGACCTACGAGGCAGCCGCGATCGACGGCGCCACCGGCTGGCGCAAGCACCTCCACGTGACGCTGCCGCTGCTCAGTCCCACCACGCTGGTCGCCTCGGTGATGGCCATCATCAGCGCCCTCCAGGTCTTCGACCAGCCCTACGTCCTGACCCGCGGCGGCCCCGGCGACTCCACCCGCACCGCCGTCATGGTGATCTTCGAATCGGCATTCCAGCGGCTCGAGTTCGGCCAGGCGTCCGCGATCGGCGTGCTGCTCACGCTGATCATCATGGCCATCACGGCCGCGCAGTTCCGCCTCAGCAAGCGATTCGTCTTCTACCAGTAAGGCCAGCCATGACAACCACAACCGACCACGGCCTGGCCGGGCATTCCCCCCGCCTGTCCGAAGGCCTTCCCGTCACCACGCCCAACCGCAGGAAGTTCAACTGGGCCTTCGCCGTCCGGACCCTCTTGCTGCTGCTCGCGGCCGCACTGACGCTCGGTCCGGTGCTCTGGACCCTGTCCACGTCGCTGCGGTCGCCGTCGGAATCGTTCAAGCTGCCGCCGTCGTTCTTCCCCTGGAACCCGGATTTCACCTCCTACGGGGACGTGTTCAAGCAGCTGAACATCTTCCTGCTGGTGCTCAACAGCGCCCTGGTGACCGGCCTGATCGCGGTGGGCCAGATGATCTCCGCCGCACTGGCAGGCTACGCCTTCGCACACCTGAAATTCCGCGGCCGCGGCGCGCTGTTCTCGATCGTGCTGGCCACCATGATGGTGCCGGTCCAGGTGACGATCGTGCCCGTCTTCATGCTGATCCGCGGCATGGGCCTTTCCGACACGCTGCTCGCGCTGATCCTGCCGGCCATCCCGACGGCGTTCGGCACCTTCCTGATGCGCCAGTACTTCATGGGGCTGCCGGCCGAGCTCGCCGAAGCTGCGTCGATTGACGGCGCCAGCCCCTGGCGGACCTTCCGTTCGGTCTATGCGCCGCTGGCGATGCCCGGCATGGCGATCGTGGGAATCCTCGCGTTCAACTTCCACTGGAACGAGTTCTTCCGCCCGCTCATCCTCACCATTTCGGAACAGAACTTCACCCTCCCGCTGGGGCTCGTGTCCCTGCAGGGCAACCTCGGCACCGGCAGCATCTCGGTGGTGCTCGCCGGGGTGGTCCTGTCCATGATTCCCGCGCTCGTGGTCTTCATGTTCGGCCAGCGCGCACTGCAGGACGGCCTGACGGCCGGCACCGGCAAATAATCCCTCTTCCTTCAAGCCCGAAAGGCCATCATGACCTCCCCGGATCTCGCTGCCGTCCACTTCGACGACGTCGCTGCCGCCCACCCCGACCCCGCATTTCCGCGGTTCCACCCGCGTCCTGCGCACGGCTGGATCAACGACCCCAACGGCATCAGCTTCATCAACGGCCGGTACCACGTGTTCTTCCAGTACAACCCGGACTCGGCCCGCCACCACAAGATCGCCTGGGGCCACGTGAGTTCGGCCGACCTGGTCCGCTGGGAAGAGCATCCCGTGGCTCTTCGCCCGCAGGACGGCGGCCCGGATGAGTACGGCTGCTGGACGGGTGTGGTGACGGACGACGGCGGTGTTCCCACCGCGGCGTATTCCGGCGTCCGCGGCGACGGGGGCCACTCGCAGGTGGTGATCGCCCGCGGCTCGGACGATTTGGTCCACTGGGAGCAGACCGGCCACGTGGCGGCCAGGATGCCCGACGACGGGCTGGTCACCGCCGTACGGGATCCGTTCATCTTCCGGTTCAAAGGCAGGAGGTACGCCATGCAGGGCGCCGGGCTGGCCACCGGCCACGCCGCGCTGCTCCTGTACACCGTGGACGATCTGGCCGACTGGAAGTACCAGGGCATCTGGCTGAGCACGGAGAACCCGGTGGCAGCCGGGTTCACCCCGGCCGAGATCTGGGAGTGCCCCCAGCTGGTGCAGGTACCCGACGACGGCGCCGCGGGAGAACGCGACGGCAGCGGAACCTGGCTGATGATGTTCTCGCTGTGGCTGTCCGGGGACGCACACGAGCACGCCAACGGCGTAGGCCATCTGATCGGCTCGATGGCCGAGGATCCCGCCACCGGCCTGCCCGTATTCACGCCCCGGAGCGGGGGGAAATCGGATCTCGGCCGCGATTTCTACGCTCCGCAGGTGGTGTCGCTGGAGGACCGGGCACTGTTGTGGGGCTGGGCGAACGAAGGCCCGGGCCGGGACGGGCGCCGCGGCCGCAGCCAGGACCAGATCGATGCGGCCGGCTGGGCGGGGGTGCTGACGTTCCCGCGCGAGCTCACGGTGGTGGATGGTGCCCTGGCGGTCAGCCCCGCCCCCGAAATCTCGGCCTACCGCGGGGAGCTCCGGGCCAGCCGGGCATCCGGGACGGTGCCGGTGCCGGAGTTCGCCGAGGCCGTGGTCAGGGCGGGCGCGGAGGGAGGCGCGGTGGAGCTGGTGCTGGTCGGGGACGGCGGCAGCCAGGTTGTCTTCAGCGGTACCGTCCAGCCGGGGGAGGAACTGCGCGTGTTCGTGGATGCTTCGCTGGTGGAGGTGTACCGGGCCGCGTCCGTCGCAACGACGCTCCGCGCCTACCCGGCCGCGGGGGAGGAGTGGCAGCTGCGCCTTCCGGCAGGAGCCGATGCCGACGTCTGGGAACTCGCGCGGCCCGCTTAGCGGCCGGTCAGCTGTTCAGCGCCCGGCCGGGACCGGGCCGGTGGAATCCCTGACCACCAGGCGGCAGGGAACCAGGGTTTCGGCCGGGGCGCCGGCGCCGGTACCCGGCCCGCCGTCGTCGGCCGTTCCTGGTGCCGACGCAACGTCGGCGAGCAGCGACGTCATGGCGGCGGCCCCCATTTCCCGGAGCGGCAGGGCCATGGTGCTGAGCGCCGGGACCATGGCCTTGGCCACGCGGAACTCGTCGTCGTAGCCCATCACCGAGACGTCCTGCGGGACGCTCAGGCCCAGGCGGTAGCAGGCCAGGACGACGCCGATGGCCAGGCGGTCGTTGGCGCACAGGATGGCGGTGGGCCGGGCGGCGGGGTCCACGCCCTCCAGGAGTTTCAAGGTGCCGTGGAATCCGGCATCGATGTCCCAGCCCACCTGGATCACCCGGTCCTCGTTGACGGGTATCTTCGCAGCGGCGAACGCTTCGCGGTAGCCCTCGATCCGGAGTGGTGCCGCGGGGGTCAGGGAGTCGCCGGCGAGGAAGGCGATGTCGCGGTGGCCCAGGGACATGACGTGCTCAGCCGCTTCCCGGCCGCCGCGGACCTCATCCGGAAGGACCGCGGGGAGCCCTGCATCGGGCCGGTCGTCGAAACAGTTGGCCAGGATCGACGGCACCCGGTCCATGTTCGGGGGGACGTGCAGCGGACGCAGGCCGACCGTCACGTACATCAGGCCGTCCACCTGGCGGTCCAGCAGGGTTTCCACAGCGCTTTCGTCGCGGGACTCATCCAGTTCGGTGTCCATCACCACGGTCACGAACCCGTGTTCCCGGGCCACCGCATCCGCCCCGGCGATGATGTTGCCGTCGAACGGGCTGGTGACAACCTGGTCGGAGACGATGCCGATGACCCGCGACTGCTGGTTGCGCAGGCTCAGGGCGATCTTGTTGGGGGAGTAGTTGAGCGCCGCGGCCGCCTCGCGGATCCGCTGCTGGCTTTCGAGCGCCACGTTGCCGTCGCCGCGTCCGTTCAGCACCAGTGATACGGCGCTCCGCGAGACGCCTGCCAGCTTGGCAACGTCGAGTGCAGTGGCCTTGCGCTTCATGTGACGGGTCCTCAATGTGCGTAATCAGTGTGCTTGGCTGAAGTTTACCTAACTCGTGTCAGCTTCCGCTCCGCTGTCCTCAGCAACGCGGGACCACGGGAGACGGGCGGGGTGGCAGACTTGTTTGGTGACTTCGCCCAACGAATCTGCCCCGGACACCTCCGCCGCATCCACGCCCGACAGAAGCAACGCTGACAGCACCAACGCCGACACGGCTGACGCCGGGCTGGGCTCGCTTGCTGCGGCGCGGATCGCCGTCGACGTCCTGCTCGACGGCGGCGTGCGGCACGTGGTGGTGTCGCCGGGTTCGCGGTCGGCCCCCATGGCGTACGCGCTGGCCGAGGCCTCGGCCGCGGGACGGGTGGACCTGCTGGTCCGGATCGACGAGCGGTCCGCCGGGTTCACGGCCCTGGGCGTGGCCCTGGCCACCGGCTCGCCCGCAGCCGTGCTCACCACGTCCGGGACCGCCGTCGGGAACCTCATGCCTGCTGTGATGGAGGCCAACCATGCCGCCGTCCCGCTGATTGTCCTCTCCGCCGACCGGCCCGAGGAACTGCGGGGAACCGGTGCCAACCAGACCACCGTCCAGCCGGACCTGTTCGGCGAGCAGGTCCGTTTCGCCGCCGACGTCCCCGCCGGCACGAGTCCCGAGCGGGCCATCCAGACCGGCCTCTCCGCCGCGACCGGCGCGTTCCCGGACCTGCCGCCGGGGCCGGTGCAGCTGAACCTCGCGTTCCGGGATCCGCTGGTTCCGTCGCCTGGAGAGGGGCTGCCGGCCACCGTGGAGCACCAGCGCTACCGGGTGGGAACCGAGCCGCTGGTCATGAACCTGCCGCCGGCCCCGGACACCCTGCCGGAGCGCCGCACGGTTGTACTCGCAGGGCACGACGCCGGGCCCGTCGCCGAGGCGTTCGCCCGCTCCCACAACCTGCCGCTGCTCGCCGAACCCTCCTCCAACTCCCGGTTCGGGCCCAACGCGGTGGGCCCGTACCGGCTGCTGCTGGAACATTTCGGGCCCGGTTCGGCGCAGCCGATCGAGCGGGTGGTGCTGTTCGGCCGGCCCACGCTGTCCCGTCCGGTCGCCGCACTCCTGGCCCGTGCCGACGTCGAATCCGCCCTGTACCAGCCGGTTCCCGTGGCCTGGTACGAGCCGGGACGGCGCACCGAACTGCCTCTGGAGAACCTCGCCGATCTCGCAGACTTTGTCGGCCGCGGGGCCTCTTCGTGGCTGGACACCTGGCTGTTGGCTGGGTCGGCGGCGCAGCACGCGCTGGACCAGGTGCTGTCTGCGAAGGCCGCCGCCACCGGGCCGTCCGTCGCTTCGCTGGTGTGGAAGACTGCGCGCGGGCAGCTGCTGCTCGGCTCCTCCAACGGGATCCGTGACGTGGACCTCGCAGGGCTGCCCGCACCGGAACCGGCAGCCACCGTGTACGCGAACCGCGGGCTGGCCGGCATCGACGGGACCATCTCCACCGCCACCGGCATCGCCCTGGGCGGCGGACAGGAGACCACCGTCCTGCTGGGCGACATCACGTTCCTGCACGACGCCGGCGGCCTCCTCCTGGGCGCGGGGGAGGAGCAGCCCGACCTGCGGATCGTGGTCCTGAACGACTCCGGCGGCGCCATCTTCGGGCTGCTCGAACACGGCGGCGTCGAGGAGTCCGGCCGCTACGGAGACGCCGTCGAGCGCCTCTTCGGCACCCCGCACTCCGTGGACATCGCGGCACTTGCCACAGCGTACGGCGTCGGGCATTCAATGGTGAGTACGACGGCGGGACTCGCCGAAGCGCTGGCCCGGCCTGTACGGGGGCGCAGCATCGTGGAGGTCCGCACCGACCGTGGGTCGCTGCGGCAGCTCCATGCGCGCATCAAGGAAGCGGTGGCTGCCGCCGTCGAGGGAGTGCTCGCCGGGCAGTAGGGCAAAAACGACGGCCGCCGCGTGGGATTCACGCAGCGGCCGCCGTTCTGGCAGGAGGTTCCTCAGAGCACGCGGCCCAGGAATTCCTTGGTCCGTGCGTGCTGCGGGTTGGCGATGATTTCGCGGGGGTCGCCCGATTCCACCACCACGCCGCCGTCCATGAACGTCAGGGTGTCCCCGACTTCGCGGGCGAAGCCGATCTCGTGGGTCACCACGATCATCGTCATGCCCGACTTCGCGAGGTCCTTCATCACGTTCAGCACATCGCCCACCAGTTCGGGGTCGAGTGCCGAGGTGGGCTCGTCGAAGAGCATGAGCTCGGGCTCCATGGCCAGGGCCCGGGCGATGGCCACGCGCTGCTGCTGGCCGCCGGAAAGCTGGGAGGGGTAGTGGCCGGCACGGTCGCCGAGCCCCACCCGGTCCAGCAGCTCAAGCGCCCGCTTCTGGGCGGCAGCCTTGGACTGCCCCTTCACGTGGACCGGTGCTTCCATGACGTTCTGGAGCGCGGTCTTGTGCGGGAACAGGTTGAACCGCTGGAAGACCATGCCGATCTCGCGGCGCTGGGCTGCGATTTCCTTGGTCTTCAGGTCGTGGAGCCTGCCATTGACCTCGCGGTAACCGATGAGCTGGCCGCCCACGGAAATCCGCCCCGCGCTGATGGATTCGAGCAGGTTTACACAGCGCAGCATGGTGGACTTGCCGGAACCCGAAGGCCCGATCACCACCGATACCTCACCTTGCTTGACGGTCATGTCGATGCCCCGGAGGACATGGTGGTGCCCGTAGTACTTGTGGAGGCCTTCGATCTTGACCAGCGGCTTTTCTGCTGTGACCGTCATCGTGCACTCTCCTCGGGGAAGTCCGTCTTCATTGAGTGGTGCGCATCCGCACCGGCGCCGGCCGCCTTGGCCGCAGCCGGATTCACCGCTGCCGGAGCCGCGTTGTCCACGCCCTTGCCGTAGTAGGCCTCGATGAAGTGCTGGCCCACCATCAGGATGCTGGTAATCACCAGGTACCAGATGGCTGCCACGATCAGCAGCGGAACCGGCAGGTACGTGCGGTTGGCCAGCGCGTTCGTGGCGAACGTCAGGTCAAGGGTGAACGGGACGGCGAGGACCAGTGAGGTGGTCTTCAGCATGCCGATGGTTTCGTTGCCGGTCGGCGGGACAATCACCCGCATCGCCTGCGGCAGGATGATCCGCCACATGATCTTGCCCTTGGCCATGCCGAGGGCCTCGGCGGCTTCCATCTGCCCCTTGTCCACGGACTTCAGGCCAGCGCGGAAGATCTCCGCCAGGTAAGCGGACTCGTTGAGGCCCAGTCCCAGGATCGCCGCAACTGTGGCGTTGACGATGGAGGCCGTGTCCAGGCTGAAAAGCTCAGGTCCGAACGGGACGCCGGCGCTGATCTTCGGGTACAGCACCGCGATCAGGCCCCAGAACACCAGCTGGGTATACACAGGAGTGCCCCGGAAGAACCACACCCACACCCAGCTGGACCAGCGGAACACCGGGTTGTCGGACTGCCGCATGAACGCCAGCAGGATCGCCAGCACAATGGCGAGGGCCATGGAGGTCACTGTCAGCAGGAGGGTCCAGCCCACACCCTGGACAACCTTCACGTCCAGGATGTAGGTGCCCACAATGTCCCAGCGGAAATTGGGGTTGGTGAACAGGCTCTGCAGGAACACCACCATCAGGGCGAGGATGATGACGGCGCTGATCCAGCGGCCGGGGTGGCGCACCGGCACTGATTTGTTCAGTACCGGTGCATCCTTGTGTTGGTGTTCCATGTGCACACCTGACTTGTCGTCGGTAAGGCGAGAACTCAAGACTTAACCGCCGGGTTGACCTCGGACTTGGTGATGGCGCCCTCGGAGTTGCCCCAGCCGTCCAGGATCTTCTTGTAGGAGCCGTCTTCCATCAGCTTGGTGACGGTCTTCTGGATGACGTCGGCCCACGCGGTGTCGGCCTTGGCCACGGCGATGCCCTGCGGAGCGGAGTCGTAGACGTCGCCGAGCTTCTCCAGCTGGCCGTTGGTCTGGGTCAGGGCGTAGCCGATGATGGGGGAGTCGGCGGCCATGGCGTCGATGCTGCCGTTAACCAGGCGGGTGGTGACGTCCGTCTGGTTCTTCAGGGTGACGATGTCGATGGGCTTCTTGCCGTCGGCCACGCACTTCTTGTTGCGCTCGGCCAGGTCAGGGTCTTCCTGCACGGTGCCGGTCTGCACGCCAATGGACTTGCCGCAGACGTCGTCCAGGGAGAACTTGTTGGGGTTGCCCTTCTTAACAGCCCAGGCGGTGCCGGCGTTGAAGTAGCTGACCATGTTGACGGCGCCCAGCCGCTCCGGGTTGATGGTGAACGAGGAGATGCCGAGGTCGTACTTGGGGCCGAGGGCCGGGAGGATGCCCGTGAACTCGGCGGTCTGGACCTGGACCTTGAGGCCGAGGGTGGCGCCAATGGCCTTTGCGATGTCGACGTCGTAGCCCACGGGAGTCTGGCCGTCCGGACCGAGGAACTCGGCAGGGGCGTAGCTGGTGTCGGAGCCTACGGTGATGGTGCCCTTGGACTTGATGGCGTCCGGGACCATGGCAGCGAGGGCGTCGTCCTTCTTGACGGTGGTGGGGTCAAAGCTGGCGCTGGCACTGCCGGATGAGGTGGCCGCGCTGGAGGGACCCGTTTCCGAGGCGTTGGTGCATGCTGAGAGGGCCAGGGCGCTGATGGCGATCATGGTGGCGGCTGCCAGCTTGGAATTGCCCAGGAGGGTACGGGGAGTCTGCATTTCTTACCTTTTGTTGCAGGGGCTATGAGGTACTAACGCGGCTTATAGTGTAACGCCCGACAAGAGAGGTACGTCACACGCAACTAAGTTTCACTATTGGATAACTGTAGCGGGGCTAAAATCAAGCCTTTCCGCGGTGGAGTTGTCTGTTATTCCAGACTCCGCACCCTCACGGGCCGCGGCAGAGGCTCAGCTGCTGATGCCCAGGGACTCCAGCATGGGGCGGAACTTGGCCCAGGTTTCAGCCAGTTCAGCCTCCGGCTGCGAGCCGTCCACTATTCCGCATCCGGCATACAACCGGACGGTCTCCGATGATTCGATGACGGCGCCACGCAGCGCGATGCCCCATTCGCCGTTGCCCGCTGCGTCCAACCACCCCACCGGCCCTGCATAGGGGCCGCGGTCCAGGTGTTCCAGCTTGCGGATCAGCTCGCCGGCCACCAGCGTGGGCGTGCCGCAGACAGCCGCCGTCGGGTGCAGGGCGTTGATCAGCGCCAGGCATGTGGGCACATGGCCCTCCACCTCGGTGAGCTCGGCCTTGACGTCCGAGGCCAGGTGCCAGACGTTGGGCAGCTCCAGGATAAAGGGTTCGTCGTGGGCGTTCATGGCTTCCGAGAACGGCGCCAGCTGCGACGTCAGGGACTGGATGGCGATCTCATGCTCATGCCGCTGCTTCTCGGACCCGGCCAGCACCCGCGTGGCGTAATCCATCGGTGGGCCGTCCTCGCCATGCGCGTCGCGGCGGTCCAGGGTGCCGGCCAGCACCCGGGCCTGGGCGGTGCGGCCCTCCACCTGGATCAGCATCTCCGGTGTTGCCCCGACCAGCCCGTCCACCCCGTACGTCCAGCATTCGCGGTACCGGGCGGCGAGCTCGCGCAGGACATCCGCGGCATGTACGCCGGAAGGAATAGTTGCCACCACGTCGCGCGCCAGCACCAGCTTTTCCAGCGCGCCGGTGCGGATTTCGGCCACGCCCGCGGCCACGGCATCCATCCACGCTTCCTCGCTCAGGGAGCCTGTGTGCAGGGTTGCGCCGGCCGCCAGGGGGAGCGGGCGTACGACGGCGCCCCCCGCCCGGCCGGGCACGGCGCCGAAGGTTCCGTCCCCGGCGGAGTCCGCTGCCGCCGTCGTGCCGTCACTGCCTGACGCGCTGCCGGCGGCCGGCCCCGCTGTGCCCAGCCAGCGGTCCAAAGCGGCGAGGGCCGTCCCTTCGGTGAGCGGGCCCTCGTCGAAGGTCAATTGGGTGAGCCACGCCTGGTTGTCCCGCACGCCCACCACGATCTCCGGCACGATCAGCCGCGACTCATACGTGGATGTCTTGGAGAAAGCGAAGGAACCGAAAGCGACGGGACCGGTGCCCGGCAGCTCCACGGCGTCCGTGGCATCGGCCTCCAGGACCAGGTGCCGCCACCAGATGTCCGCCTCAAGGAACCGCTCCGGCCCGGTGGCGGTGAAACGCGCGATCTCGCCGAAGCCCGCCAGGCCGGCCTCGCGGCGGGTCCAGCAGAGGGCGTCGTCCCGTACCAGAAACGAAGGCAGTCCCCCGGGGAACGCTTTGCCATCCAGGGGGACTGTCAAGGTGCGGAACGTGCTCGTCATGATGAGACAACACTACTCCCGCGCGAACGGCGGCCCTCCCGTCGCCCCCGCCGCGAAGGGCGGGAGGTGCTGGTCAGGACGTTCGCGAACATTTGAGACAATGTCATGGTGAACCGAGCATCCTTGGATAAGCGTCCGGACGAAGTAGCCACGATGTTTGACGACGTCGCACCTAAATACGACGTCGTCAACGATGTCCTGTCGATGGGGCAGACCCGCCGCTGGCGGAAGATCGTGGTGGACGCGATGGAAGTCTCCAAGGGCCAGCGGGTCCTGGATCTCGCGGCCGGAACGGGTACCTCCAGCGAGCCCTATGCCGACGCCGGCATAGATGTAGTGGCCTGCGACTTCTCCCTGGGCATGCTCAAGGTTGGCAAGCGCCGCCGCCCGGACATCAACTTCGTCGCCGGTGACGCCACCAACCTGCCGTTCGCGGACAACACGTTCGACGCCACCACCATCTCCTTCGGCCTGCGCAACGTGAACGAGCCCAGGAAGGCGCTGCAGGAAATGCTGCGCGTCACCAAGCCCGGCGGCCGGCTGGTCATCGCGGAGTTCTCCCAGCCCGTGGTCCCGCTCTGGCGCACCATGTACACCGAATATTTGATGCGCGCGCTGCCGGCCATCGCCGTCAAGGTGGCCTCCAACCCGGACGCCTACGTCTACCTGGCCGAGTCCATCCGCGCCTGGCCGGACCAGGACCACCTGGCCGCGTGGCTGCAGGAAAGCGGCTGGGAGAAGGTCACCTACCGCAACCTCACCGGCGGCATCGTGGCCGTCCACCGCGCCTTCAAGCCGGCGGACTCCCAGGAAAGCGCCGCTGCGGCCATCGCCGCGCACAAAGGCCCGGTGGCCAAGCTGCGCCGCAACATCGCCCGCTGACCTGTGAAGGTACTGATTGTCGGCGCAGGCCCGGCCGGGTCCACTGCCGCGTACTACCTCGCCAAGGCGGGCATCGACGTCACCGCCCTGGAGAAAACTGCGTTCCCGCGGGAGAAGGTCTGTGGCGACGGCCTCACCCCGCGCGCGGTCCGCGAAATCCAGAAGCTCGGCCTGCCGCACCCTGAAAACGAGGGCTGGCGCCGGAACAAGGGCCTGCGCCTGATCGCCGGGGGCCGGACCATTGAACTGCCCTGGCCCGAGGTGTCCGACTTTCCGCAGTACGGGCTGATCCGGACGCGCCTGGGCTTCGACGAGGAACTGGCCCGGCACGCCCAGGCCGCCGGCGCCACGATCCTGGAGCGGCACAGCGTCACCGATGCCCTCCGGAACGACGCCGGCCGCGTCACCGGCGTCCGCGCAGCGCTCCTCGACGGTGCCGGACGCAAGACGGGGGAGACGCGCGACTTTGCTGCCGACGTCGTCCTCGCTGCCGACGGCAACTCCACCCGCACGGCCGTGTCCCTCGGAATCGAAAAGCGTGACGACCGGCCCTTGGGCGTTGCCGTCCGCACCTATTTCACCTCGCCGCGCACCGACGACGACTGGATGGAAGGCTGGCTGGAGCTCCCCGGCCGCGACGGAAAACTGCTGCCCGGCTACGGCTGGGTGTTCGGCGTGGGCGACGGCACTTCCAACGTGGGCCTGGGCATCCTGAACTCCTCCAAGGAATTCGGCAAGCTGGACTACAAGCAGGTACTGCGCGAATGGACCGCCGGGATGCCCGCCGACTGGGGCTTCACACCGGAGAACCAAGTGGGCGAGATCCGCGGCGCCGCGCTGCCCATGGGCTTCAACCGAACACCCCACTACGCTCCGGGCCTGCTCCTGCTGGGCGACGCCGGTGGCATGGTGTCCCCGTTCAACGGTGAGGGCATCTCCTACGCGATGGAGTCGGCGCGGTTTGCGGCCGAGTTCATCATCGACGCCTCCTCCCGTTCGGCTGCCTTGGGCGGAACGTACGACGCCGATGCGCACCTGTCGCGGTACGCGGACTACGTGCGCGGCCAGTGGGGCTCGCACTTCACCCTCGGCCGGGCCTTCGCCGCGTTGATCGGCAAGCCCGCCGTCATGAAGCTCGCCCTGCGGACCGGCATGCCCATCCCGGTTTTGATGCGGTTCGTGGTCCGGCTCCTGGCCAACCTCACGGACCCCTCCGCGAAAGGCTTCGAGGTCCGGGTGATCCGCGTCCTGGAATCGCTGGTCCCGGGCACAACCAATACATCGCCAGCTACGAATCAGCGGTATCCGCAACAAAAAGTTAGGGTTAACCCGTGACAAACTCCGCAGACCACAGCTGGACGCACGCCGGGCACGGCCTGCCGGACTCCGAACCCAGCCTCAACACCACCGCCATTGCCACGGGACTGCAGCTGCCGGCAGGCTTCGCGGCCATCGCGGGGGACGCCGAACTGGGCCCCGCCATCACCACCAACCTGGCCAAGGTGGAGAAGAAGCTCCGCGAAGCCATCGCCAACTCCGATCCCCTGGCTGACGCAACGTCGCGGCATCTGGTGGAAGCCGGCGGCAAGCGCATCCGGCCGCTGCTGACCCTGCTCTGCGCACACCTCGGCGACGCGTCCCTGCCCGCCGTGGTGCACGCCGCCGTCGTGGTTGAGCTGACCCACCTGGCCACCCTGTACCACGACGACGTCATGGACTCCGCCCCGTTCCGCCGCGGCGCCCCCACAGCCCACGAGGTGTGGGGCAACTCCGTGGCCGTCCTCACCGGCGACCTGATCTTCGCGCGCGCCTCCATCCTGGTCTCCGAACTCGGCGGCCGGGCCCTCGGCATCCAGGCGCGCACCTTCGAGCGGCTGTGCCTGGGCCAGCTGCACGAGACCGTGGGGCCGCGCCCGGACGAGGACCCGATCGAGCACTACCTGTCGGTGATCGCGGACAAGACGGGCTCCCTGGTGGCAGCCTCCGGCCAGTTCGGAGCCATCTTCTCCGGCGCCGACGAAGCCTACGAGGACGTGCTGGTGGAATACGGTGAGAAGGTGGGCGTGGCCTTCCAGCTCGCCGACGACGTCATCGACGTCACCGGCGTGAAGGTGAAGTCCGGCAAGTCCCCCGGAACGGACCTGCGCGAAGGCGTACCGACCCTGCCGGTGCTGCTCCTGCGGAAGGCTGCCGCCGATGGCGACCAGTCCGCCGTCGAACTCCTGACGCTGATTGACGGCGACCTGACCTCCGACGAAGCCCTTGCGGCCGCCGTGGCCGGGCTGCGCGAGCACCCGGTGACCGCCGAGTCCTGGGTTGTGGCGCGCCGCTGGGCCGATGAAGCCATCGCCGCGCTGGCCCCGCTGCCCGAAGGCGTGGTCAAGGACTCGTTGTCCAACTTCGCGCTGGCCGTGGTGGACCGCGCCAGCTGACCCTGGGAAGTTTCCCGGAGCCCGGTGCCTCTTCTGGAGGTGCCGGGCTTCTTCTTTGGCCGGACTTCTTGTTTAACGGGATAGCCCCGGTCCGCAGCAACTAAGTTGCCGTGAACCGGGGCTATCTCTCCGTTCGCATCAGATCCGCCGGAGGCGTTTAGCGGATCCGTGAATAGCTTATGACAGCTTTGTCACAATATGCAAGCCCTGGTTTACGAGTAGTGTCATGGGCTTTTCTGCTGAGTCTCCCCATGTTTCAGCGGGCGGTGGCCCATTGTGCCGGCGGGTTCGCGCGGCGCGCCGGGGGAACCCCGCAAACCTGGGGAATTCCAGCAGCATGGTTATGCACATAGCACCACCGGACGCTGCCGAAAGTGGCCGGTCATCGGCTCTGCTGGCTACATGGACCTCTGCCGTTTCCTCAGCGACGCCGGCTCTGTTGCCCGTACGGCGACAGTCCTGCGCGCCGGGTTCTCGGACCGGGACGTCCGCAACGCCGTGGCGTCCGGTGCTGTTCGCCGCCTCCGGCACGGCGTAGTGGCCCTTCCCGGCGCCGCCCCGGACCTCGTGGCCGCGGTCATGGGCAACGGACTCCTCACCTGTGCCTCCGGGGCCAGACACCGCGGACTGTGGCTGCTGCACCAGCCGGAAAGGATTCACCTGCTGTGCCGGCACGGCGGGCCGCCGGATACGGTGGTGCACCGGGAGTCGCTGGTCCCGCACAGGACCGCAGAGCCGGTTGCCAGCACCACCGACATCCTGGTGCACAGCCTGCGCTGCCTTCCGGAGGTCGAGGCCGCCGTCATTGTTGAAAGCGCCGTCCGGCTGGGTGTCACGACGCTGCCGTATCTGCGCCAACGGTTGCCGGGAAACCGGAACGGGACCGCCCGTAAAGTACTGGAACTGGTCGACGGAACAGCCGATTCGCCCATCGAAGTGGTGGCGCGCATCCTGTTCCGTGCCGAGGGTATCCATACCCAGACCCAGGTGGACCTGCCGGAGATTGGGTTTGTCGACTTCCTGCTGGAGGGCTTTCTGATTGTCGAGATAGATGGGAGCAGCCATTTGGAGCCTAGACAGGTCAAGAAGGACCGGTTGCGGAACAACGCCAGCGCCCTTAGCGGCTACGCCGTGCTGCGTTACGGTTACGCCGAGGTCGTGTACAACCCGCAAAAGATCATTTCCGAGGTCTGGCAGGTCCTCAGGGGCCGGGTCATCCGCTGAAATTCCCCAGGTATGGACCAGGAAGCCCGGGACGCACCGTCAAATCCGGGGACACGCCGTCGGGAGCCCTCAAAGGTGGGGAAATCCAGCGGGCGGCACTGAAGGGAGGGAAGACCCTACTCTTCCGCTTCCTCTTCGAAGGCCCACTCGAACATGTCGAAGACGAACTCAGAGAAGGTGCCTTCCTCGGACTTCCACTGGCCGCGGGCGTTGTTCCTGCGGTACACGATGGGGTCCGGGATGCTGAGGTCGCCCACCCGGAAGCCCCAGGTGTACTCCTCGTCCTCGTCCTCGAGGAACATCAGGAAGCCCTCGTCATCCACCTCGAGCTCGTCCGGGTCCCAGAAGAAGTGGTAAGCCTCCATCAGGTCCTCGCAGCCGCCCAGTGCCAGGTAGAACTCGCGCAGGACCAGGGGAATCTGGAACTGGTGCTCGGCCAGCGCGGCATCGAGTTCCGCGGGCGCCAGGCCGTCCTCTTCCTGCCATTCATCCTCGAGATACTTCGGAACAAGCGCTTTGAACTTCTCGAGGAACATGTCAGTCATGCTCATATCCTAGCTAATCCGGGCACCCCCAAAATGACATGCCGGATGCCCTCACACACCCGGGCCGCCGGGCCTGCGGTGCCACCCGCGGACGGCCAGCGGAGCCTGCCAGGAGCGCCGCCACGCCAGGACCCGGAACGTGAAGACGAGGGCGGCGATCACCGCGGCGGTCAGCACGTTGAACACCCCCAGTACCCACAGCACCGCGGTCAGCGAGGAGCCCACGAATGCCGGCAGCGCGTAGATGTCCCTGGGGTTGAACAGTTCCGGCACTTCGTTGGCGGTGATGTCACGCAGCAGGCCGCCGCCCACCGCCGTCGTCACGCCCAACAGCACCGATGCCACCGGGTTCAGGCCGGTGGCAAGCGCCTTTAGCGTGCCGGTCATGCAGAACAGCGCCAACCCGGCGGCATCGAAGAGCGTCAGCAGGGAGGTGTAGCGCTGGACGCTGGAGAACAGGAAATACACCAGCACCGTGGCCAGCAGCGGGGGCGCCAGGTAGGCGGGGTTGGTGAAGGCCGCTGGCACCACCGCCAGGATGATGTCGCGGATCACGCCGCCGCCCAGCCCCACCAGGGACGCCAGCAGCAGGGACCCGACAATGTCGATCTGCTTCCGTGCGGCCAGCAGCGAGCCCGACACCGCGAAGAAGAACACGCCCAGCAGGTCCAGCCACACCGGGGAGTTGTCAAAGGCGAATGTCATGGAGCGTCCCGGCATTTTCAAAGAGGGCGGACAGGGCGGCTCCAACGTTACGCTAGCCCCTATGAACAGCCCCATCATGATCGCCTGCGCCCATGGCACGTCCAACGCTCAGGGGGCCGCGGAAGTCAACGCACTGCGGGACGCCATCGCCGCACTGCGCCCGGGCCTGGACGTCCGGGAAGCCTACGTGGACGTCCAGCAGCCGGACCTGGTGGATGTGGTGGCGGGCCTGCCGGAGGGGGAGCCCGCCGTCGTGGTGCCGTTGCTATTGAGCGTGGGCTACCACGTGAAGGTGGACATCGCCCGGGCCGTGAAGAGCCGCCCGGGGAGCGCCGCGGCCGCGCCGCTGGGTCCGGACGCGCGCCTTGCGCAACTGCTGGACCAGCGCCTGCGCGAGGCCGGGACCACGGACAACGACGTGATCGTGCTCGCCGCCGCCGGCTCGTCCAACCCCAACGCCGCCGTCAGCGTCGAGGAACTGCTGGGCCAGCTGCAGCGGCTGCGCTCCAACCGGATGGTGGCCGCCTACGGTGCCTCGGCCCAGCCGTCAGTGCCCGACGCCGTCGCCATGCTTCGCGAGGAGCTCGCCGGGGGTGCCGGGGCGGGGGAGTCGGCAGGAGCGGTCGACGTCGGCGGACGCGTGGTGATTGCCTCATACCTCCTGGCGCCGGGCTACTTCCACGACCAGCTCGCCAAGGCCGGGGCCGACGTCGTCACCGAACCCCTGCTGCCGTCCCGGACGCTCGCCGAGATCGCTTTGGAAAGGTACGACGCCGCCGTCGTCAAGATGAACGAAACGCCGCCCGCGGCCGAATCCCAGGCGCCCGCCAAGCCGGGCGAGGCAGCCTCCCCGCAGCCCTCCCCGGATGCACAGGAGGGTGGGTTCTTCAAGGCCGTCCGGCGTTTCGTGACGAAATATTTCCCTAGGTGACTTAGCGTTTCCGGGTCTTTGTGACGCAATTCGGGGGCGCCCTACAGTCGATGCATGACTGATACAGCTCTAGCCGGAGCGTCCGCGGACTCCGCTGCCCCCAAGCGCCCCGCCCGCCCCTCCCGCCCTGCCGCAAAGCCGCACGGGCAGTGGAAGGTTGATGGCAAGACGCCGCTGAACGCCAACGAAACCTGGAAACAGGAAGACGACGGCCTCAACGTGCGCGAGCGTATCGAGACCATTTACGCCAAGGAAGGCTTCGACGCCATCCCCGGCCAGGACCTGCACGGCCGCTTCCGCTGGTGGGGCCTGTACACCCAGCGCAAGCAGGGCATCGACGGCGGCAAGACCGCCACGCTCGAGCCGCATGAGCTCGAGGACAAGTACTTCATGCTCCGCGTCCGCATCGACGGCGGCGCCCTCACCACCGAGCAGCTGCGCGTCATCGGCCAGATCTCCGTGGACTTCGCCCGCGACTCGGCTGACCTCACCGACCGGCAGAACATCCAGCTGCACTGGATCCAGGTGGAGGACATCCCCGAGATCTGGCGGCGGCTCGAAGGTGTTGGCCTGTCCACCACCGAAGCCTGCGGCGACGTGCCCCGCGTCATCCTGGGCTCGCCCGTGGCCGGCATCGCCAAGGACGAAATCATCGACCCCACCCCGCTCATCGCCGAGCTGGGGGAGCGGTTCATCGGCAACCCGCTGCTGTCCAACCTGCCGCGCAAGTACAAGACCGCCATCACCGGCCACCCCAGCCAGGACGTGGTCCACGAGATCAACGACTGCGCGCTGGTGGGCGTCCGCCACCCTGAACTCGGCGTCGGTTACGACCTCTGGGTGGGCGGCGCACTGTCCACCAACCCGATGCTCGGCAAGCGCCTCGGCGCGTTCGTGCGGCCCGAGGAAGCCGCCGACGTCTGGCTCGGCGTCACCAGCATCTTCCGTGACTACGGCTACCGGCGCATGCGCACCAAGGCCCGCCTGAAGTTCCTCCTCGCCGACTGGGGTCCGGAGAAGTTCCGCCAGATCCTGGAGGACGAATACCTGGGCTACAAGCTGGCCGACGGCCCTGCCGCGCCCAAGCCCGCCACTCCCGGCGACCATGTGGGCGTGCACGAGCAGAAGGACGGCAAGTTCTTCATCGGCGCCACCCCGATCGCGGGCCGCCTCTCCGGTTCTTCGCTGGTCAAGCTCGCCGACACCCTCGAGGCCCGCGGCTCCTACCGGCTGCGCACGACGCCGCACCAGAAGATCGTCGTCCTGGACGTCGAGAAGGACCAGGTGGAACCGCTGGTGGCCGAACTGGACACCCTGGGCCTGTCCGCCCGGCCGTCGGTGTTCCGCCGCGGCACCATCGCCTGCACCGGCATCGAGTACTGCAAGCTGGCCATCGTGGAGACCAAGCACACCGCCGCCACCGCCGTGGCCGAGCTGGAACGCCGCCTGGGCGACCTTGCCACCTCCGGCGAGCTGCCGCAGGCGCTGTCCCTGCACATCAACGGCTGCCCCAACTCCTGCGCCCGCATCCAGACGGCGGACATCGGCCTGAAGGGCATGATGCTGCCAACGCCCGACGGCGACCCCTCCCCGGGTTTCCAGGTCCACCTGGGCGGCGGGCTGGCCAACAACAACCGCGAGGAAGCCGGCCTGGGACGCACCGTCCGCGGCCTGAAGGTATACGTCGACGACCTGCCCGAGTACGTGGAGCGCGTCGTCCGCCGGTTCGTCGCCGACCGGGCCGAGGGCCAGACCTTCGCCGAATGGGCCCACGCAGCAGATGAGGAGGCACTCCAGTGACCGTTGCACTCCGTAGTAAAGAGGAACTGAAGGCCCTGGCCGAAGCCGGCGCCGCCGAGCTCGGCTGGGATGCCCCCGCGCGCGACGTGATCGCCTGGGTGGAACGCAACTTCGACCTGCCCGCGGTCGCCGTCGCCTGCTCCATGGCCGACGCCGTCCTCCCGGCCCTCGTGGCGGACCAGATGCCCGGCGTCGACGTCCTGTTCCTGGAGACCGGCTACCACTTCCCGGAAACCTACGCCACGCGTGATGAGGTGGCCGCGAACCTCCGCGTCAACGTGGTGGACGTGCTGCCGGAGAACACCGTGGAGCAGCAGGACCGGCTGCTCGGCAAGGACCTCTTCGCCCGCGACGCCGCCCAGTGCTGCGCCCTGCGCAAGGTGGCGCCGCTGCAAAGGACCCTGGCCGGCTACGAACTCTGGTTCACCGGCGTACGCCGCGACGAGGCCCCCACCCGCACCAACACCCCGCTGGTCAGCTGGGACGACAAGAACGGCCTGGTTAAGGTCAACCCGATGGCCGCCTGGACGTTCGACCAGCTGGTCCAGTACTCGGAGGACAACCTCCTGCCCGTCAACCCGCTCCTTGCCCAGGGTTACCCCTCCATTGGCTGCCAGCCCTGCACCCGCAAGGTGGCGCCCGGCGAAGACCCCCGCGCCGGCCGCTGGGCAGGTACCGACAAGACAGAATGCGGACTACACGTATGAGCACTTACCTATCCGAGGAGACCCAGGTGACTGACGCCGCCGTATCCACGCGCCTCTCCAGCCTGGACACCCTCGAATCCGAAGCGATCCATATCATCCGCGAGGTCGTCGCCGAGTTCGAGAAGCCCGCGCTGCTGTTCTCCGGCGGCAAGGACTCCGTGGTGATGCTCCACCTGGCCACCAAGGCGTTCTGGCCGGGCAAGGTGCCGTTCCCCGTGCTGCACGTGGACACCGGCCACAACTTCCCCGAGGTCATCGAGTTCCGCGACCGCACCGTGGAGCGGCTGGGCCTGAAGCTCGTGGTCGGCTCCGTGCAGGAGTTCATCGACCGCGGCGAGCTGGCAGAGCGTGCCGACGGCACCCGCAACCCGCTGCAGACCGTCCCGCTGCTGGACGCCATCCAGCAGAACAAGTTCGACGCCGTGTTCGGCGGCGGCCGCCGCGACGAGGACAAGGCCCGCGCCAAGGAGCGCATCCTGAGCCTGCGCGACGAGTTCGGCCAGTGGGACCCGCGCAACCAGCGCCCCGAGCTGTGGAACCTCTACAACGGCCGCCACACCGTGGGCCAGCACGTCCGCGCGTTCCCCATCAGCAACTGGACCGAGCTGGACATCTGGCGCTACATCGAGCGCGAGAACATCGAGCTGCCCGGCCTGTACTACGCCCACGAGCGCGAGGTCTTTGCCCGCGACGGCATGTGGCGCGCGGTCGGCGAAGTGTCCCAGCCCCGCGAGGGCGAGGACGTCATCACCAAGACCGTCCGCTACCGCACGGTGGGCGACATGTCCTGCACCGGCGCCGTGGAGTCGAACGCCTTCACGGTGTCCGACGTCGTGGTCGAAGTCGCCGCCTCCACCCTGACCGAACGTGGCGCCACCCGAGCAGATGACCGCATCTCCGAGGCAGCCATGGAAGACCGCAAGAAGGACGGGTACTTCTAATGAGCACGATTTCCGAGATTTCGACAGGCTCAATCAACGAAAGCCTGCCCACCACACTCTTCCGCTTCGCCACCGCAGGATCGGTCGACGACGGCAAGTCCACTTTGGTGGGCCGCCTCCTTCACGATTCCAAGGCGATCCTCGCCGACCAGCTCGACGCCGTTGCCCGCACCTCCGCGGACCGCGGCTTCGGCGGCGAGAAGGGCGGCATCGACCTGGCCCTCCTGACCGACGGCCTGCGTGCCGAGCGGGAACAGGGCATCACCATCGACGTGGCCTACCGCTACTTCGCCACCGACCGCCGCAGCTTCATCCTGGCCGACTGCCCCGGGCACGTGCAGTACACCAAGAACACGGTGACGGGCGCGTCCACCGCGGATGCCGTCGTCGTACTCATTGACGCCCGCAAGGGTGTGCTGGAGCAGACCCGCCGCCACCTGTCCGTGCTGCAGCTGCTGCGCGTGGCGCACGTGATCGTGGCCGTGAACAAGATCGACCTGGTGGACTTCAGCGAGTCCGTGTTCCGCGACATCGAAGCCGACGTGCAGCAGGTGGGCCGCGAACTGGGCCTCGGCTCGGACGGCATCAGCGACCTGCTGGTCATCCCGGTCTCCGCGCTCGACGGCGACAACGTGGTGGAACGCTCCGAGCGGACCCCCTGGTACACCGGCCCGGCCCTGCTGGAGGTCCTCGAGACCCTGCCCGCCGCCGACGAACTCGAGAGCCACCTGGAGAGCTTCCGCTTCCCGGTCCAGCTGGTGATCCGGCCGCAGGGCGCCCTGGCCCCCGACGCCGTCGCCGCCGGCCTGGATGTGGAGGCCTACCGCGACTACCGCGCCTACGCCGGTCAGATCACCGAAGGCTCCGTGAAGGTGGGGGACAAGGTCTCCGTACTGACGCCGGGCCAGGCCCCGCGCACCACCACCGTGGTGGGCATCGACTTCGCCGGATCCTCGCTGGAGGAAGCCGCCGCGCCCCAGTCGGTGGCCATCCGCCTGGCGGACGAGTTCGACGTCGCCCGTGGTGACACCATCGCCGCCGCCGGCACCGTCCGCGAAGCCTCGGCCGACCTGTACGCGGCCCTGTGCTGGCTGTCCCCGAAGCCGCTGCGCGAGGGCCAGAAGGTCCTGGTCAAGCACGGCACCCGCACCGTCCAGGCCATGATCCGCAGCGTCTCCGGAAAGCTGGACCTGGCCACCTTCAAGCTTGAAGGTGCCTCCAGCCTGGAACTCAACGACATCGGCCACGCGCAGCTCCGGCTCGCCGCCCCGCTGCCTCTGGAGAACTACCTGCACCACCGCCGCACCGGCGCCTTCCTGGTGATCGACCCGCTGGACGGCAACACGCTGGCCGCCGGCCTGGTCAAGGACCACCCGGGCGACCACGAGGACGAGCGCTACAGCATCTAGTTTTCGTCCGGATCGCCGGAACGCTGCAAGGTCGCCGTAACGCTACGGCTACCCCGGCAGCGTTCCGGCGATTTCGCGTTTCTGCGGCATCCCGCACGTTAACCACAAACGTTTCCGCGGGGTGTTCCCTGGCCATTGGCGGCGTGAAAAGCTCAGGCATTGCTTTGTCGATGCCCGGGTCTGCATGCCCTGGCAGGTGCCGTTGAGGAGGCAGGATGGAAACGGTCCAGCGCTGGTCCACGCGGGCGGCTGACATTTTCAGGCGTGATTCCCAGGAGTGGGGAATCGCCCAGGGCCAGGCGAAACTGCTCGCGCTCCTGCCCGTGGGCCTCGCCGCAGTTGTGGCGGCCACTGTCCCGTTCAAGGAGTTCTATCTCTGGCTGGTGGACGAGGACCACCCGATCGAATGGACGCAGTTCGCCTGCCTCGTGGCCGCCATCTTCTTCCTGGCCTTCCTCGCGTTCCGGCTGTACCGGAGGGGGCAGAAGGGGATGGCGGTGCTGTATGCGGTGATCGCCGTCGGCGTCGTGTTCCTGGCGGGTGAGGAGATCTCCTGGGGCCAGCGCATCTTCGGCTGGCAGACACCGGCTGGCATGGAGTCCATCAACCGCCAGGATGAAACCAACCTGCACAACATCCGGGGTGTGCAGGAGTTCGTCCCCGCGGCCATGCTCCTGGCCAGCCTCTACGGCGCCTGCGTTCCGCTGGTGGCGGTGTGGCTGGGGGAGCGGTGGAAGAGTGTTGCGTCCCGGCGGCTGCTTGTTCCGCCGCTGTGCCTGGTGCCGTCGTTCCTGCTGGCCGCCGCATACCGGCTCTTCCGCCTGCTGATCTGGCAGGAGCCCACGTTCGTGATCTCCGAGTACGGGGAAGTGCTGGAGTTGACCCTCTACTTTGGGCTCGCGATGTTCAGCTGGTTCAACGTGCGGCGCCTGCTGGAGGCACGGCCCGCCGTCCGCGCGGTCCGGCACCGGGTGCCCCGCACCCAGTAGGTGCTCTGCGTCTAGGGGTGCCTGCCTTCGAGGAGCGCCTTGAGCCGGTGCAGGTCCTTGCGGTTCTCGCGGCGGATCATCGGTTCCATGACCAGCCCGGCCAGCTTCGAAAAACCCGAGGGGCTCCCGCTGTTGCGCAGGGTCATCAGGGTCCCGCCGCCGTCGTCCGCCCACGTGTAGGTGGTCTGCATGGGGAAGGGGCCCTGCGCGGTCCGCATCACCAGCTTCTCGCCCGGCACGTAGTCGACGAACTCGTAGGTGTAGTTCAGCTCCCGGCCGAGGAACTTCGCGGTGAAGGCCGCCTTGGAACCGACCCCGAGGGGCCCGTCCGTCAGCCGCTGCGACTTATGGATGTTCACATACCACCGCGGCGCGTTGTCCGGGTCGGCCGCGAACTCCGCCACGTCCGGGCGCGGCCTGTGGATGACAACTTCGGTGTGGACGTTCACCATGGGGCGTCTCCTCGGTAAAGTGCGGGACTAGCCTGGACTCCACGTTAGTCCTCGTCGGCACCAGCGGGAGGCGAAGCCTTGGAAACGATCAGCCCGAAGCTCCTCAACTGGGCGTCCATCCTGGACCCGCAGACCCGCGAGCAGGCCGTGATGACCGCGCAGCTGCCGTTCATCTACCCGCACCTGGCCCTGATGCCCGACGCGCACCTGGGCAAGGGCGCCACCGTGGGTTCCGTCATCCCCACGCTGCGGGCCATCATCCCGGCGGCCGTGGGCGTGGACATCGGCTGCGGCATGATCGCCGTGCGGACGCAGTACTCCGTGAAGGACCTGCCGAAGGACCGCAAGCGCCTCCGCGAGGAGATTGAGCGCGTCATTCCGCTGTCCGCCGGGCACAACAACAAGCAGGTCATGGCCACGGCGGAGCCCCGGGTCGCGGAGCTGAAGCGGCGGGCCGCCAAGGCAGGATTCAACCCTGCCCAGTACGTCGCCAAATGGGAGCTGCAGCTGGGCTCCCTGGGGTCGGGGAACCATTTCATCGAGGTCTCGGCAGATGAGCACGACGGCGTGTGGCTCTTCCTGCATTCGGGCTCGCGGGGCGTCGGCAACAGGATTGCCCAGCACCACATCGGCGTCGCCCAGCACGTTGGCCGGAAGCACCAGGTCCATCTGCCGCACCCGGACCTGGCGTACCTGGACGAAGGCACCCCGCAGTTCGACCGCTATATCGCGGAGCTGCGGTGGGCCCAGCACTTCGCGTTGCTGAACCGCGAGGAAATGATGGACCGCGTCAGCGCGCAGTTCTCGCACTGGGTGGGCGGGGCCGTCCGGGAACTTGAGCGGATCAACTGCCATCACAACTTCACCGAGCAGGAGACGCATTACGGCAAGAAAGTCTGGGTGTCCCGCAAGGGGGCCATCAAAGCCGGCCTCGGCGATCCCGGACTGATCCCCGGATCCATGGGGACGGCGTCGTACGTTGTTGTGGGGCGCGGCAACCCGGAATCCCTGAACTCCTCCCCGCACGGGGCTGGGCGCGAATACTCACGCAACGCCGCCCGGAAGACGTTCACGCTGGAGGAACTGAAGCGGGCCATGCGCGGCATCGAGTTCCGCGCGTCAGAGGCTTTCATTGACGAAATCCCGGCCGCGTACAAGCCGATCGACCAGGTCATGCAGGACGCCGCGGACCTCGTCACCGTGCGGCACAAGCTGCGGCAGCTGGTCAACGTCAAGGGCAACTGACCCGCTTCCTACCCTATTTGAAAATGGGGGGGTGGCGGCGTAATTCCGCTTGACCCGAATTCTGAAGCGGAGAAATATTCCGGAAAGAGCGGCAAAACAACTGCTGCGGAATTCATCCCATCAGCTTTCAAACAGCCGTCCGGGGAGAAGTTAGGATGTCACAGATCAGGGCTTTAGCGGCCTCGATAATTGTCTTTTCGCTCCTCGTCCTGGTGTCGTTGCTGGGGGTCGGAGGTTTCCTGTCAGCCGTTGCTGTCAGCAACACGCTGACCCTGGCTGCCGTGGCTGACACTTACATTTCCACTGCATCCCCAGACAGCAATTACGGTGCTGCCACCACACTGGCAGTTTCCGGCGCCCAGTACCATGTGTTGTTGCGCTTCAATGTCTCGATTCCAACAGGTGCCACCGTCACTGGCGTCAATTTGCGTGTCTATTCCAAACGGACCGCAAACAGCAGCCTTGTTATCCACCCGGCGGAAACGATGTGGGATGAATCAACAGTTACGTATGCCACGCGGCCCACGTGGCATCCCGAGGAACTTGCCCGCACGGCATCATTGCGGGCCAACAAATACGTGGCGACCAGCTTGCCAACCTCCTCCATTCCGGGCATAGGACCTGTGAGTTTCGAGCTCAATACGTCCTCCGACGCCCAGGGTTCCCTTTCCTCCCGGGAAACCTCCAATCCGCCTCAACTCGTTATCACCTACACTCCGGCAGCGTCGCCAACACCCACTGCAACCACCAGTCCCACGCCAACGTTAACGGCCACAACTTCGCCGAGCCCGACGCCTACTGCCACGTCGACGACGACGGCTTCGCCGAGCCC
>NZ_JBTZSU010000025.1:0-61583 GCF_054890965.1 Arthrobacter sp. C152 | reverse complement strand
CGCCTTCGACGACGAAGCGGAAGGCGTTCTGGGAGTGCCGGTGCTCCGGGGCGGTTTCGCGGCCGCCCAGGTACTGGATGGCGGCCCAGAGCGTGGGGGTGGCGTACGGGGTGCCGGCCAGGCCGGGGTTGGCCAGCGCGATGGCGCGGCGTTCCCCGCCGCGGCCCACGGGCACCAGGTCCCCGGCGCGGGCGGCCAGCGGGTACAGGTCATCCCACCGCCACACATGCGGAACCGCCTTGGGCGAGGGGACCATGGGCATCAGGTCCGCGATCTCCGTCCACAGCGGAATCAGGTTTTCCTTGTCAAAGTCCCGGTACAGCTGCTCCAGCTGGGCAGCCTCCTCCGGGGTGGGCCCGGGAACGTGGTGTTCCTGCGCCACGGACTCGTGCGTGGCGTTTTCGGTCATGGGAATTCCTTTGGTTTAGCTCGCAGGTGTGGTGTGGGTAGCAGGTGCAGCTTGCCCGGTGAAGAGCACCGGGACTTCGACGCTTGGTTCGAAGCCCAGACGCCAGGCGCGGACCCACAATTTGGTTCCTTCCGGCAGTCGGATTGGTCCTATATAGAGTTGCCAGCGCCGGCCATCCCTTTGTGGGGCTCCGGTTATTTCCTCCAGTGGGGCAAGGGGGGTTATCTGGTTGCCGGGATGGTCGAGCGTCCACCCGATGGATGCCCCTTCCGTTGCGCAGACAGCCTGAAGCCCGTCCGTGGTGAGCACCACTTCAGGGGCATCAGTTTGGCGCGGCCGGCCTTCTGGTTTCCACTGGTTCATCAGTTGGCGTTCGGGCAGCAGTCCCAGATCTCCGTATTGTTCCTGCCAGTGGGTGAGTGCTGAGCGCAGATGCTCCCGAGCGTGCGAGTGCGCGGGGTCTGCGGCCAGGTTGGTCGTTTCGTACGGATCAGCAATCACGTCGTAAAGTTCCTCGGATGGGCGGTTGGGCGCGACGACACTGCGCTGTAAATCCGTCAACAAGTCCGGGGTCAGCCCGTGCTCCAGTTCTTCGGCCTCTTGCGAGGCCAGGTTGCGGAATTCCTCCCAAGTCGCCAAGTGGTCCGTGTACTTCAGATGCTCCATTGCAGAGCGCTCTGGGTGGTAGTGCCGGATGTACCGGTAGCGGGGGTCCCGCACGGTACGGGAGGTGTCCTCCGCTTCATCCATGCGGTCCCTGCCAGCGAAAACAAACCTGTTCGGTTCCTCGACGAATGTTCCTTCGTGGTCGAACAGGGGGACGCCGTGCATGTGTGCAGGCACAGTCAGGCGACTTGCAGTAAGCATGGTAGGAGCAAGGTCCATGGTATGGACGAGCTCTGTGCGGACCGTGCCGGGAGGAATCGTGCCGGGCCAGCGGACAATCAGCGGTTCGCGGAGGCCAGCTTCGTTGGGCCAGCGTTTGGCCCGCGGCATACCGACGCCATGGTCGCTCCAGAACACCACGATGGTATTTTCGGCCAGTCCGTCCTCGTCCAGCTGCTCCAGGAGGTTGCCCACCCAGTGGTCCATCTCTGTGATGAGGTCCGCGTATCTCGCCCAGGCCCGGCGGAATACCAGGGTGTCCGGGTAGCACGGGGGGAGCGGGGCTTGCCCAGGGTCGTGACGGTCTTCTTTCTTGACGTTCCGGGTGGTGTCGGCGAATGCTTCCTCGTCCAGGTAGATCCTGGATTCATGGGTCGCCATCCCGTGGAAGGCAGCGAAGAACGGGGTCTCCGGGGTTGGCCGGTTTCGCCAGTGCGCGGTGCTGCTGCAGTCATCAAAGACCGTCGGTGGTGTGACGACCTGGAAGTCTGTGAAGGCGTTATTGGTGCAGTAGTACCCGGCCTGCCGGAAATATTCGGGCAAGAGGTGGACCTCGGGCGGCAGGACAGCTTTGGTGCGCATGTGCATCGTGCCGATGGCCGTTGGAAAGCAGCCGGTCATGATCGCCGAGCGCGCTGGGGCGCATACTGGGGCGGATGCGAAGGCGTTGTCATAACGTGCGCCCTCGGCGGCGAGCCGGTCGAGATTCGGCGTCACTGCATACTCGGCTCCAGGCCAGACGCCTTCGTAGCAGCCTAAATCCGGGTTGATGTCATGCGTCGAGATCCAAAGCACGTTTGGTGGCATCAATTGCAACTACCTGTTTCTCATTGTTGATCGTCCCGGCTGATCTTGGCCTGGCTGTTCGCTTTGGCTGCAATCAGGAGGACGTTCTAATCCACTTCGTCGTGTCGGGGTGCCGGCAAGAACGGCGTGCCGTCGATCACATACTAAACCCAGTTTAGCTTTCAATACAATATGCAGTTCAGTATTCAACCGCCGTGGGGAACGGCGGATGTTGCCGGATGGGCGACGCGTAAGGAGTGCTGTACATGGGGCCAATGAACCCGCTGCGGCGAGCTTCCGATTCCCCGTGCGGAGGGGTTGCACAGACCGTCAGAAGGAGGCAGGGCAAGAGGCCTTTTCCAAAAGGGATCCAGGATCCACGAGGCCGGGCAGGGGCTGTGGCTATGCCTCTTATATGCCCAGGAGGATCGAAGCGATGGTGGCGGCCCCCACGGTGATGATGGCAGCGGTAGCTGTGCGGAGGACGGCGGCCCTGGGTGCCTTTTGGTCGCGGAGGCTGGCGTTGCGTTTAAGGATGCAGGCTCCGAGGACGGCGGTGGCGCACGCCGCGACGGCTGCCGCGATGCCGAGGCCGACGGAGGAGCCTGCGATGTGACCGCCGTGGTAGGCGAGGGAGGTTGTCCAGGCTCGCCAGATAAGGGAGTCGGAGACGATCATCGCCAGGAAGGTGCGTCGCCAGGCGAGTGCGGTCCGTTCTGGCTGCAGCCCTGGGTCGCGTGGTGTCACCGGAGGAGGATGAGAACAGCGACGACGGTGCCGGCCAGTGCGACGACGGTCGTCATCGCCACGAGCAGCCAGGCGTGGGGGAGTTCCTGTTTTTGGCGCATGGCTTGTTCCTGCAGCGACCAGCGCCGGTAGGCTTCCCAGGCCAGGGTTGAGCCGATGACAGCGAGCACGAGGCACAGGAAGATCCGGACCGGGGGTGGGGCGATCTGCGGGGTGAGCTGGTCGACGGCGATGGCGCCGGCGAGGATGGCCATCGCAGTGCGGATCCAGGCGAGAAAGGTGCGCTCGTTGGC
Organism: Arthrobacter sp. C152; assembly: GCF_054890965.1. Classification (NCBI taxonomy): domain Bacteria; kingdom Bacillati; phylum Actinomycetota; class Actinomycetes; order Micrococcales; family Micrococcaceae; genus Arthrobacter; species Arthrobacter sp. C152. The sequence goes on along the minus strand of NZ_JBTZSU010000025.1, from coordinate 58,463 downwards.
GAGTGAGAAGCGGTAATCGGGCATCTCACCCTGACGCCGCCATTGGGGTTCTTTAAGCTTCACCATTAGAGTGCCACCGTTCGGAATCCGCAGTTTCCACTGGAGGATTCAGGCGTGTTGGAGGTGCGGGCGGCGACGCGGTACCTGTTGCAGTACGACTCGTGGCACAGGTAGGAACCGCCCCGCATGACCCGCCCCGCGCCGATTGTTGGACCTTGGGGGTCTTGCCGGGGCGACGTTCGGTAGTACTTCGGAAGGAACCAGTCGTTGCACCACTCCCAGACGTTTCCCGCGACCTCGTAGAGCCCGTGGCCGTTGGCGGGGAAAGACTTCACGGGAGCGGTACCAAGGAAGCCGTCATCCTGCGTGTTCGCAGTCGGGAATGTTCCCTGCCATTTGTTGCAGCGATGCTCTCCACCGGGCGTGAGCTCGTCACCCCACGCGTAGCGCTTCCCCTCGAGCCCACCGCGAGCGGCGTATTCCCATTCCGCCTCAGTCGGCAGCCGCCGGGCGGCCCACTGGCAGTACGCCTGCGCGTCGTGCCAGGAGACATGGACGACCGGATGATCGGGGATGCTCTGCCAGGACGAGGACAGCCCCCCTGGGTGGGCCCAGTCCGCGCCTCGGACGTTGATCCACCACGGCGCCCCGGCCGCGCGTCCGAGAATGTCGGCCTCCGGCGCTGCGACGAGGAGGTGGAAGACTGCCGAGCTGCCGTACTGCTCCGCCTCCGTGCGGTAACCCGTGGCGCCCACGAACACCGCGAACATTCGGTTCGTCACCGCCGTCGCGTCGATCCTGAATGCGTCCAGCTCCACTTCGTGGACAGGGCCTTCCCCGTCGCTCGGGTAGCCTTCCCCGAATGCGTCGCCCATGAGGAATACACCTGCCGGGACTGCCACGTCCTGATGCGCAGGTGCTGCTGTCCAGACGGCGGTGGGGGAGGCCGATATTGGTGATCGCCTGTCTTCCTGTGCGGGCGGCTGGGCGTTTGTTCCGCTGCCTGGTGCGCAGCAACTGGGGCTGGCCCCCGGGGTGTGGCAGTCCATGGTCCTCCTGCAGTTAGGCGGGGTCCCCCGTCGGGTACTCCCTTGGAGCCTTCTCTACTATGCGGCCGCGAGTAACCATTCCACAAGTGCTATTGACGGATGATTCCACTTGTGTCATCCTCGATGAAGGCGAGGTGATCCACCTCACGACCCATCAGATCTTCGGAGGCATCAATGAAGATGGAGAGCATCCTCCTCGGAGTGCTCCTCGAGCACCCCAGCACCGGGTACGACCTCAAAAAGTACCTCGACACCCACGGCCGGTTTCTGCGCTCCAACACCCAGATGAGCCAGGTGTACCGTTCGCTGAACAGCATGGAAAAACAGGGCTGGGTCACGCATGAGCTCGATCCCCGTCCCGGCGCCCAGGATGCGAAGACCTACCGGGTGACGCAGGAAGGGGCCACCGTCTTCCTTGACTGGCTCACGGGGCCGTACCAGCCGCCGTCGCGCTTTCAGGATCCCGAACTGGGCGTACGTTTGACGTTCTCGGGGTTCATGAGTGCCGAACAGCTGCTCCGCATCCTTGATACGGAAATCGAAACCCGTCAGTCCGAGATCGCCCGGTACCGCAACCGCGACCGGAGGCAGATCTGGGCGCCAACTATCCCGTTTGACGCCGAACTTGCCGATTCCGTGGGGGAGCGCATGCACCTGATGGGTGCTGCGGCCATCGACGCGCACGTCGCCGCCATGATCGAGCTGCGCCGCGATCTGCTTGACGGAAAGCTGTCTTCCCGATCCCTGACAGCACTGCCTGGGGATGAACTCCCAGCAGAACCCCACTGACACCACGCGCGGGTCTTTCCACAGCACCCGGTTCCCTCAACCTAACCGCGGCTTGTTCGCCCGCCTCCTTCACACACGCCTGACTTTTTGTCTTTGAAAGGATTCCCCATGCGGGCCATCATCCTGATGTTCGACAGCCTCAACCGGCACATGCTTTCCCCCTACGCAGCCGACACCATCGTGCAGGCACCCAACTTCGCCCGGCTCGCGGCCAAGGCGACGACCTTCGACAACTTCTACGCCGGGTCCATGCCGTGCATGCCCGCTCGACGGGAAATGCACACGGGCCGGTACAACTTCCTGCACCGCTCCTGGGGACCGCTCGAGCCTTTTGACGACTCCATGCCCGAGCTTCTGAAGCAGGCCGGCGTCCACACCCACCTGGTGTCCGACCATCCGCACTACTGGGAGGACGGCGGCGCCACCTACCACCCCCGCTACAGCACGTGGGAATTCTTCCGCGGCCAGGAAGGCGATCCCTGGAAGGGCGTCGTTGAGCCGGCAATCGAGGGCGGGGACTGGCGGTCGCAGATGAAGCGGCAGGACCTGATCAACCGTTCCTACATGGCAATGGAAGAGGAACACTCACAGACCAGGACCGTTGACGCCGGGCTTCACTTTCTCGACGTGAACAAGGACGCGGATAAGTGGATGCTCCAGATTGAGCTGTTCGACCCCCATGAGCCGTTCTTCACCCACGAGGCCTACAAGGCGATGTACCCGCACCAGTACGACGGACCGGAGTTCGACTGGCCCGGCTACCAGAAGGTCAGCGAATCACAGGACCAGGTGGAGCACGCCCGCTACGAGTACGCGGCGCTGGTGTCCATGTGCGACAAGTCCCTCGGCCGGGTCCTCGACGCCATGGACAAGCACAACCTCTGGGAGGATACCCTCCTGCTCGTCAACACCGACCACGGTTTCCTGCTGGGTGAACACGGCTGGTGGGCCAAATCCGTCCAGCCCTGGTTCAACGAACTGGTGCACCTGCCGATGTTCCTTTGGGACCCCCGCACCGGCGGCCGCGACACCCGCAGGGCGGCCCTGGCGCAGACGATTGACATCGCACCCACCATGCTCCGCTACTTCGGCCTCGAACCCACCCCGGACATGCAGGGCCAGGACCTAGCCCTGGTTATGGAAGACGATTCCGCTGAAGTCCGCGACGCTGCGCTGTTCGGGATCCATGGTGGCCACGTCAACGTCACCGACGGCCGGTACGTCTACATGCGCGCTGCAGCCGACCCCGGCAACGCCCCGCTGGAGGACTACACCCTGATGCCCACCCACATGCGCAGCCGCTTCGCCGTCCCGGAACTGACCGATTGGCAACCCGCCAAACCGTTCGGTTTCACCAAGGGCTTGAGGACCATGTGCGTGCAGGCCCGGTCCTTCATGAACCCATGGACCCACGGAACGCTGCTGTTTGATCTCGAAAACGATCCCCAGCAGAAGAACCCGCTCACAGACGATGAGACCGAACTGCGCATGCTGCGGCTGCTCGTGGAACTCATGCACGCCAACGACGCTCCTGCAAGCCAGTTCGAACGCCTCGGACTGCCCGCCGTCGGCGAACCCGCAGGGGAGCACCTGCTGGTCCGGAAGCAGGCCGATCGCGCACGCCTGGCCCTGGAACCGCTGCCCGCGCTGGAATCCCTTCCCGGCGGCGGAGCGGCACTGACAGTCCCGGTCCTGGAACTCCTCCAGGATCCCAAGGGGCGTGAGGTGCTGCAAACGCACCTGCCGGACCTCGTCAGCACCGAGCTGGTCAACCTTCCGGCACAGCTCACCCTCCACCAGCTCGCAGCAGTCGCCGCTGTCCCGGCAGCCGTCCTCGGTCCCATTGCCGAAGCACTCACCGCCGTACCCACGGCCTGACACCACTCAAACCAGTCCATCACCTGGCAACGAAGACAGGATCCCTTCAATGAGCACCCACCACAGCCCCACAACCCCCGTCCAAAACACGAGCTCAGCCACCCCGGTGGAAGGCTCAGCCCAGGCCCGCCACGTCCCGCACCGGTGGCGCAACCTTGCCGTCCTGACCGGTGTCACCGTCGTCGACAACACCGAAGCAGGCCTGAGCACCACCCTGTTCCCGACCATCGCAGCGGCGCTTAAGCTGCAAAGCAGCCACCTCGGGCTGCTGGCAGCCCTGGGCAAACTCGTCGCTGTCCCCGCCGGTCCCGCCTGGGCCTGGCTGGCAGGAAGAATCGGACGCCGCAAAGCCCTGGTCGCCACAACCTTTGTCGGCGGCGCCTTCGGAATCGCCGCCGGCTTCTCCCAGGACTTCGTCCAGCTGCTGGTCTTCAACACCCTGATGTCCGCAGCCATCATCGGCGGCAGCCCGATCGCGAACGCCATCATCGCCGACTCCTTTGATGACAGCCAGCGCGGCAAGGCCGCAGGCTACTTCTACGGCTTCATCAGCCTCATCAGCTCATTCATCGGCCCCCTCATCGCGCTCTTCACCGGACTGACCGATGGCTGGCGGTACGGCATGTGGGCCATCGGCGCCATCTGCATCGCGGCCGGCCTGCTCGTCATGTTCTTCCTCAAGGACCCCGGAGTTGGCGCCTCCGAACAGCAACTCGCCGACCTGACAGGACGCGAAACGCTGGCCCCGAAAGTCACCCTCGGCACCGTGCTCTCCCTGTTCCGCATCCCCACCTTCTCCGTCATGATGCTCTCCCGGCTGCTGTCCGGCCACCTGCTGATCGTGATCTTCGGCATCCAGTTCCTCGTCGCCGAACGCCACTTCACCAACGCCGTTGCCGCCATCGTGCTCCTGCCCTTCGGGCTGGGCTACTTCGCCGGCACCGCAGGCGGCGGCTGGCTCATGGCACTACTCGACCGCGTCCTGCCGGACCGCGGCCGCGTCGCCTACCTGCAAGGTGCGCAGGTCCTCTTCGCCGTCGTCGCGTTCTTCGCCACCCAGTTCAACTACGACAACATCGGCATCTACGGCATCTTCTGGGCACTGATGGGCTTCGCCCAGGGCGCCAACCCGCCCGCGAACCGCCCCATCGTCGCCGCCGTCGTCCTGCCCGAACTCCGCAACCAGGCGTTCGCGATCTTCCTGACCGTCTTCGAAACCATCGGATGGGCTGTCTTCTCCCTTGGCGCCGGCGCACTCGCAGCGTCACTTGGCATCCAGGCCGTGTTCCTCTGGACCCTCGTCATCCTGATGCTCGTCAATGCAGTGGTCCTCACCGCCCTCTACGGCTGCTACCCGCGGGACGTCGCCAAGGTCCGTGACATCCTCGAAACCCGCCGCCAGGAAGCACTCCTGCACGGCTGACCGCCCCCGCACCCACCCTTTCCAACCCACGCATAGGAACCACCAGCCCATGGAAACCCTCAGCGCACAGAAGACCTCCAACAAAGCCACCGACGACCGCCTCCAAGCCCTCCTGCCCCAACTGACGCTTGAGGAAAAGGTCCAGCTGCTGACCGGCCGCGACTTCTGGACCACCTGGCCGATGGAAAAGATTGGGCTGCGCCGCATCCTGGTCTCCGACGGCCCCACCGGGGTCCGCGGCGAAGTCTGGGATGAACGCCAGCCCTCCATGAACTTCCCCTCCGCCACGGCCATCAGCTCCAGCTGGGACCCCGCCATCGCCGACCGTCTCGGCGCAGCATCCGCCGTCGAGGCCCGGCGCAAGGGCGTCGACGTCGTCCTCGGCCCCACCATTAACCTGCACCGGTCACCCCTGGGCGGCCGGCACTTCGAAGCCTTCAGCGAAGACCCCGTCCTCACCGCCGAACTGGCAGCAGCCTACGTGGCAGGTGTCCAGCGCAACGGTGTCGGGGCGACGCCGAAACACTACGTCGCCAACGATTCCGAGACCGACCGCTTCACCGTTGATGCCATCGTGGATGAGCGCCCTTTGCGGGAACTGTACCTGCTGGCGTTCGAAAAGGCCGTCGTTGAATCCCGCGCCTGGCTGGTCATGAGCGCTTACAACTCGATCAACGGCACCACCGCCACCGAGAACGACCTGCTCGAAACCCCTTTGAACAGTGAATGGGGTTTCGACGGCGTCGTGATCAGCGACTGGACCGCCGTGCGCAGCGTCGACTCCGCCAACGCATCCCAGGACCTCGTCATGCCCGGCCCCGACGGTCCATGGGGCGACGCCCTCGTCGCAGCGGTGCGCTCCGGAGAGGTAGCAGAAGCCAGCATCGACCGGAAGGTCCTTCGGATCCTGCAGCTCGCCGCCCGGATCGGCGCCCTTGAAGGCTTCGAACCCGTCAGCGCCGAACCCGTGGACCGGGAGGACCTGGTGGCCTTTACCCGGGAAGCTTCCGCTGCGGGGACGGTGATGGTGAAGAACGACGGCGTGCTGCCGCTGGACCCAGCCGCCGCGGGCACGATCGCGGTCACCGGACATAATGCCAAGTACGCGCGTACCCAAGGTGGCGGGTCAGCGACCGTGCTGCCGGAAAAGGTCGTCACCCCGCTCGATGGGATTCGCGCCGCTTTCGGTGCAGAGAACGTCACTTTCAGCACCGGCGCCATCGTCCAGGAAGGCGTGGCCGAACTGCCCCTGGCGCAGATGACCAACCCCGCCACCGGCACACCCGGTCTGCGGGTTGCGTTCCTCGACGCTGACGGCAAGGAGCTGTTCACGGAGGACCGCCGGTCCACGGCTCTTGTATGGTTCGGCGGAGACGCCCCCATCCGGGAATCCGCCGCTGTCCGGTTGCACACGATCTACACCCCAGAGGAATCAGGCTCAATTCGCCTGGGCGCGGCTACTGTTGGCAGGGCACGGATCCACGTCGATGGAGCTCTTGTCCACGAAGCCAACATCGAGGTGCACGGCAAGGACATCGCGGAATCCTTCCTCGCGCCGCCGTCATCAACCGTGGAAATCGCGGTCACCGCAGGGGTTGCTTTGGACGTCCTGGTGGAACTGGACACGTCGGGGCGGATGGGCCCGCTGGATAACGCCCTGAGCGTCACGATCGGCACCGAACCGACCGATATCGACCCCGAAGTGCTGATCATCGAAGCTGCGAAGGCCGCGCGGGAAGCGGACGTCGCCGTCGTCGTCGTGGGCACAAACTCCCGGGTCGAGTCCGAAGGCTACGACCGTGGCACCTTGAACCTTCCCGGTTACCAGGACCGGCTCGTTCACGCCGTCGCCGCGGCGAACCCCCGCACTGTCGTGGTCGTCAACGCCGGCTCGCCCGTCATCATGCCGTGGCGCCACGAGGTCGCCGGGATCTTGATCGGCTACTTCGGAGGCCAGGAATTCGGCAACGCCTTAGCCGACATCCTCGCCGGCGCCACGGAGCCCGGCGGCCGCCTGCCCACTACGTGGCCGGCAACGCAGGGCAGCGTCCCGGTCATCAACACGACCCCGGATTCGGACGGCAAGCTCCGCTATGACGAGGGCATCCATATCGGATACCGCGCCTGGCTCAAAACCGGCGCCACCCCCGCCTACGACTTTGGCTACGGCCTCGGCTACACCACCTGGTCCCTCGACAGTGTCGAAGGCCCTGCCGGCCTCGTTGCCGCCGGCGACAGCGTGCCTCTGGTGGTCTCTCTGACCAACACCGGCGAACGAGCCGGCAAGCAGGTCGTCCAGGTTTACGCGGAAAAGAAGGACTCAGCTGTGGAGCGGCCTGTCCGTTGGCTGGTTGGCTCGGCACCCGTGTGGGCAAAGCCAGGCGAAAGCGTCTCAATGACCCTGCAGATCCCCACCCGCCTCCTTGCTTACTGGAACAACGGGTGGAACTACGAACCCGGAAACTACCAGATCCGGGTTGGCTTCTCCGTCACGGACCTGCCGTCCGCGACGACCATCGCACTGAAGCCATGACAACGGCGGTAAGGCGGGAGACCTCTCCCGGCATGGTCGAGGTCAACGTAAACGACAGCTCCGAAGTCGACCCCGCTTTGAGCGAGGCTATAGAGGCGATCAAGGACGCAGCCACCCGTCACCAAACCGGGATCATGGTCACGAGGGTGGCGACGGGCCGGTACATTGTCCGGGCCCACCCAGCCGTTCCCTTCGGCCTGACCCGTCAACAACACGAATAGAAAAACTTCTTCACTCTTGGTGTCGGGGGCAACAGGATGTCGACACCAAGAGCGCAGGTCTACTGCATGAACTGGTGTCATGCTGACTCCCCGTCAGCTGCTCAGGCAGAGGTTGGACACGAGCAACGAGCGGCACGTAACGCGTCGAAGGAAGCTCAAAAGAGGGTGTGGGCAACTGTCCACACCCTCGGCTTTGGATTGGCTGTTACAGCGCCCGGATTGTCCCGGATTCCGCATGTTTCCGGGGAGTCCAGTGTTTGCAGGGGTTGGAATGCAGTTCGAGTCACACATCGGGCACGACGTTTTGCCTCGTCAGGGGCGATTTTGCTTTGACGTGTGGACAAAGCTTGCGCTGGGGCGCTTCTGACGCTGGGGGTGCGGGCGTTGGCCTGGCTGCCGCGGAGCCTATGCAGGTGTGTGGGGTGGCGGGGTCAGTGTCCTGGCTCGTGGGCGCCCCGCCCGCTGAGCTGGTCTTATGTGATTCCGCGTTCCGGTTGTGTGGGGTGGGCTCGGGGTGGCCTATACCTATTCATGTGCCGGTTGAGCGGGAACGACATGACTGTGGCGATGTCTGCGCACGGGAGCCAAGCAGATGTATCGGGGCGCCGACCTTTGGAGCCCGGCGCCAGTGTTCGTCCTGCCAAAGGCGGTGTGTACTGTGTCCACACTTAGTGCGTTTTTTGCGTGCCTCACGACTAGGCTCATCCTGGCAAGCAGGCAAGGGCAAAAGCTGTTGACCGCGCAACGGAACGCTACCGGCCGCCATCAGGCCCGTTCGTGCAAGAGATGCCTTCTTCGGCGCGCCATCCGAGCGCTACGCCTGTACTTCAGAATACGATCTGAAGTAGTGTAGGTGCATGAGCGCATTAGCCACTTCCCGAACGACGTTTCAGTCTTCTGAACTAAGCCGCGCCTCCGCTGAGGCCTTTGCCGCTGCAGTGGATCACCCGATTCAAATTACTCGGCGCGACGGCGAGTCTCTGGTGCTCATGTCAGAGAGCGCAGATCGGGCACGGGCGTCGCTGCTGGAACTGGCCGCGCAGCTAATCGCGGTCACAACGAGTACTGAGGGGACGCTTGCGGACCGCATGAGTGATCGATTTCCCTGGATGCTTGCCCTGAGCCAAAGCGATCGAGAAGCATGCGCCTCGGAGATCGTGGCGGCAGCGCGAGCTTCTTTCGCCACCAACCAGCCCCATCTGGCCATTGCGGAGCTCAATGCTTGGCGAGAGACTGCAACTGCCATCGCCGCCGGCCTCGGCAAGGAAGCCCTCGAATGGCTTGATGACGCCGAAACCGTCGAGCGTCCCTAAGGTATGGCGAAGAGCGAAAAGGTCGAGCGGCCGACCAAGAAGAGTGAATACGAGCTGCGTTTTGCATCGGTGCAGGCTAAGCGCGGTTGGACGGACCTCAAAGCCACGATCAGAAACTCACTGGTGGATTCGTGGGACTTTCTCACCCGAACTCCGCAGGTGACGACACCTACGAACTACAGGCTGCGTGGTGATCTGGGCAGCGTGTCGCGAGGCGGTGTTACCCACGACAGATGGCAGCACAAGCCCACCTTGAAAGGTGATGCGCGCATCTGGTTTTACGTCGTGGACCAGGTTGTCTTTTTAGAGCAAGTTCATACAAGTCATCCAAACGAAACAAAGCCATAGCAGAATACGGACAGTTCACGACCTTCAGCGTGGAGACGCAGCAAACGCGAATAACAAGGATTCCACCGCTTTGTAAGACTGGCAGTCCTCAATCTGCAGGGCCTTGTTGAATGCTCTGGTGCGGGGATCGGCGCAAAGGAACGTAGACGACGTCTGGACTTTTCGTCCCGGACTGTCCCGCGATTCCCTGAATTTCCCGGATTGCACATGCTCCGCGCGGGCCCTTGCCCGCTGTACGACAAATTTTGATTTCGGCATGTTGGCCTCAGCCGAGCAAAATGGAACCGTGATTGAACACGCTCCTGAACCGGGTGGCCAAACTGCATTACCGGGCCTTTCCGATCTAGCAAGCCAGGCCCTCAGACGCGAGCTCGAGGAGTTGCGGCTGGACAATGCCAGACTGAGGAAGCTCTTGGAACTCACGGAAGCGGAGTCAAAGGCAGCCCACCTGGCTCAGGCTGTAATTCCTTCAGTGGTGCACCATGGTCCGGTCACCATGGATTCGTCTCCGGAAGCCAAAGTCCGGCTGTTCCAAGATCTGTTCAGGGCGCGCAATGATGTGTATGCAGTGCGGTGGGAAAACTCGCGGGACGGGCGCTCCGGCTGGATTCCTGCCGTCGCCGGTGGCTGGCGTAAAGGCGCGAACATCGCAGGCGCCAGGTTCCTGCCGCTTACTCCAGTGGTTGTTGCCGATCATTTGCGCGGAGAGCAGCACATTGGCCTCTATCCCTTGACAGAACAGGGCACCTGCTGGTGGGTCGCAGCGGACTTTGACGGGGGCGCCGCAATGCTGGATGCATTGGCGTACGTGAAGGCTGCCCGCTTTCGAGGTATACCCGGCGCCCTGGAGGTATCCCAATCCGGTCGTGGTGCCCATGTGTGGATCTTCTTCAGCGCGGCAGTCCCGGCGCCTGCAGCACGCCAGCTTGGCACTGGCCTCATTCATGAGGCGATGGCGCTGCGAGGCAGCATGAACCTGGCCAGCTACGACAGGCTTTTTCCCGCCCAAGACGTTCATACAGGCACAGGTATGGGAAACCTGATAGCCGCACCGCTGAACGGCAAACGCCGCCAGCACGGCACCACCTTGTTCCTCGACACCACGACCCTCGAACCATATGGGGACCAGTGGGCGTATCTTTCCAGTCTGGATCGGCTTTCGGAGCGTGAAGTTCGCGCCCATATCCGCAAACTTCCGGCAGTCAGGCTGGGAACGGAAGTTCGCCGGCTGGAATTGCCCCAATCGTCCAAAATTATTCCGCGCCCCGCGCTGATTGTCCGCGCAGGTTTCGCGTCCCGTCTGACAATCAAAGCCGCAGACCTCGGACCAGCAATGATCTCAGCCGTCAAGCATGCCGCGTCCATGCCGAATCCTGAGTTCTATGAACGCCAACGCCAGAGGCGGTCCACCTGGAACATTCCCAGATACCTGCGCAACTACGACGAAACGCTTGAAGGCGACCTAATCCTGCCGCGTGGGTTGTTGTCCCTCTTGGAGCAACTGGTCGAATCGACTGGCAGCTCGCTGCGCATTGATGATCAACGGGTGGAAGGCGCGGCCCATAGCTTCGAGTGCTCGGCCCGCCTGCGTGGGGAACAGCAAGATGCCGTGGACGCCGCCACTGCCGCCGAGCACGGAGTTCTGGTGGCCCCGCCCGGTACCGGAAAGACTGTTATGGCGTGTGCTGCGATGGCACTTCGTGGCGTGTCAACGCTCATTCTGGTTGATCGTAAAGCCTTGGCGGAACAATGGCGCAGCCGCATCCGTGAGTTCCTGGACGAGAAGTGCGGCCAAATCGGAGGCGGCCGTGCCAAGACGACGGGTCGGGTTGATGTTTCGCTCTTGCCTACGCTGGCCCGGCGGCAAAATGTTGCCGAGCTGACAGCAGGCTACGGTTTCGTCATCGTGGACGAATGTCACCACGTCCCGGCGGCAGCGTTCACCCACATCATGAACCAGATCCAGGCCCGGTACTGGCTGGGGCTGACGGCAACACCGTACAGGCGGGACAAATTGGACTCGTTGATCTACCACCAGCTCGGCCAAATCTCACACACGATTTCCCCGTCTGTGCCTCAGCAGCTGCCAACGCACGCACACAAGATTGCCGAACCGGCGCTGACTTTGGAACTGCACCGGACCTCTTATGCGTATGACGGCGCCGCAAGCCCCAGCGAACCGGGTGGGATCTCTGCCATCTACAAGGACTTGATAACCAACGAGGAACGCCAGCAGCAAATTTACGATGACGTCATTGAAGCCTACGAACGGAACTCCCGAATCCTTGTACTGACGACGTGGAAGGCCCATCTTGAGTCCCTGAGGTCACGGTTCGAGGCGGCTGGCTTGGAGCCGGTGGTTTTCACTGGAGCGATGAAGGCCAAGGAACGACAGACCGCCGTAGACATCCTTACCAGCACGGACGATTCGCAGCCTTTGCTGGTCTTAGGCACCGGCTCCTACATTGGAGAAGGCTTTGACTGCCCCAAACTGGATACCCTGTTCCTTGCAGCGCCTGTGTCGTTCAGGGCAGATTGGTCCAGTACGTCGGCCGGGTAATCCGGCCGTACCCGGGGAAGACTGTGGCGACAGTTCATGACTACTATGACGAATCAACACCCGTACTGGCCGCGTCCCTGAACAAGCGGGCTCCGGGGTATGTCTCGCTCGGGTTCCCTGATCCGCGCAAGCTCATGAGCAAATGACATCGTACTCAGAACCGTACGCTGTTGCGTCTGCCTTGCCACAGCCGCTCTGAACTGTTTGAAGAGAGGGCACCTTCGGGTGGCCGAATATGTCTCACGCCAATGAACTATCTGAGACCGCTAAGTATCATCGAACTATGGACACGCACCTCCATGTTTCGGTAGACGGTGACTCGCGTCCGGGTGTGCCTTCTGCCAAGGCGACAACACCCGAGTTCGAACTTTATGGCCAAGTTCCCGGTTCGGACGTCCAAGGTCACCGGCGCGGGCAGGAGATCAGCTCGGGTCTGGAGTTCGTGATGAGTCATCACACCGACCTGCTCAAGCGGCTTGAGGATGTCTGAGGACTCCTCCTGAGTGCACCATGGATGGCAGTTTCCGGCAACTGACACAGTAGGTTTAGAGACATGACAACCTCTGATCCGTTGCCTGGTTCCCGACTCAACTCGGCTAGGAATCAGCCGCGAGGAAACTATGAGGAGCGATTTGGCATCCTTGCCAAGTACTCCGGTGCCTGCGGTGTTTGCGGAGCTTCCTGGACCCCCGGGGACAAAATCTTCAAGTTGCCAAAGTCCCGCCGTTCCACTCAAAACCCGTGGGTCTGCCGAGGCTGTCGCTACCCGGAGAATCGTTCCGAGCCAACACTCGAGGATGTATTCGATAAACTGAACCACCGCAACCACACGGGCCGTACACCGGGGCTCAACCGGCACGACGTCCAGCACTTGCTCGCTCTGCACGGATCTCTAGACGGAGAAGCCGCGCTTTCCTTGGATGATCTGCCGGCGATGCACAAGCTTCGGAGAGCGCACGACGAACGAGTTTCCGCGAATCTCAATCGCGCTGAACTCATGGATCTTCTGGAAGGCTTTGTCCGTAAAGGCCTGATTAAGCGCGTCGGGCGGAGTCGCTACGACTGCATTCCGTCGAGAGGCAGGTTGACATTGGCGGGCAGCTAGGCTTTCGCAGTCCTTTCCCGCTTCCTGCCGTTTCAATCATCCGCCAGCGCTTTCGAAACGGGGCGGTCCTGCGCCGTATTGAGCCTGTGGACATTGTCCACAGTTTTTGCTTCGGACCGGCTCCTACAGGGTCCGGACTGGCCCGGATTCCTTATGTTTCAGTGGCGTCCCAGTGTTTTCAAGGGCTGGAATGTCGTTCGAGTCCCTCCTCCCGCACGACGTATCCCCTCGTCAGGGGGCAATTTTGCTTTGACGTGCGTACAAAACAGGGTTCGCGTCGTTCTGACGGCGGGGTCAGTGTGCTGGAAAGGTGGGCGCTCCGCCCGCTGAGCTGGGGGTTATATGTTCTTCGTTCCGGGTGTGTTGGGTGGGCCCTGGAGGCCTGCACCTAATCATGTGCCTTGGGAGCCGGAACGGCATGAATTCGAGCGATTGCTGTGCAGTAGATCCGAGAGGCTGGATTAGCGCCCGCGCGTGAGAGGCCGGCGCCGGTCTTTGTCCTGCCAAAGAGGGTGTTGACACTGTCGACACTTATCCTGCTTCAATCCGTCCGTGCCGGGTTGGGGCAGGGTGCTCCGCGTCCCGTGATTCTCCAGCGCTCACAGAATCTCAGGCTAGGGACGGCGTGCGGCAGGCTGCAACGCCGGGGCCCGCCATGACAGCCTGGCGCTTGGTGCAAGTCAGCACCGGAATGATTCGAAGTCTTAGTCTCGGAGTCGCTGCCAAGCAGAACGTACCTGAGCCGAGCCTGACGCTCTTATACCCGGCCTGGATTCGCGGTGGGGCGTGCTCAAGCGAGTCTCTGGTTGGCTATCACGCGCGTCGCCGTTGGCCTTCAACGTCTTGGACTTGACTGATGCGCTACCGCTCATGTCCCGGCCCTGGAATTGACGCTCAAGCCGTCCGGAGACCACTCCTGTTTCACATTGGAACACTGCTCGGTTTGAGCCACCTCTAGCTTTAATCCAGATGCCGTGATGGCCATCACAGGCGTGGAACTGCGGCACTGTTCGGGGTTCCGGAGCAGGTGGCGGAGGCATTTCATAGCAAACCCGCTGAACATTGCTGTTTCGAAGGAGAAACATATGACAATGAGTAAGACATCGCCGCCGGCGATGACACCCCGCCGTGCGGCCACCGCCGCGCTCCTCGGCAGCGCCCTGGAGTACTACGACTTCTTCGTGTACGGCGCGGCAGCCGCCCTTGTCTTCAACGTCCTGTTCTTCCCGTCGGGGGACCCCGCGGTGGCACTGATCGGCTCCTTCGCAACTTTCGCCGTCGGCTACGTTGCCCGGCCCGTGGGCGCCGTGGTCATGGGCCACTTCGGTGACCGCCTGGGCCGCAAGCGGGTCATGCTCGCCACCGTCGTCCTCATGGGCGTTGCGTCCTTCGCCATCGGCTGCCTCCCCACCTATGACCAGGTGGGCCTCCTCGCCCCCGCATTGCTGGTGGTGCTCCGCGTGGCCCAGGGCTTCTCCGCAGGCGCCGAATCCGCCGGTGCATCAACCCTGACCGTGGAGCACTCGCCGGCCGGACGCCGCGGCTTCTTCACCAGCTTCGTCATGGTGGGCTACGCGGTCGGCTGCTCCCTGGCCACTATCGTGTTCCTCCCGGTGGCGCTGCTGCCCGCCGAGCACCTCTACGGCTGGGGCTGGCGCGTGCCCTTCTGGCTGAGCGCCGTGGTCGTCGTCATTGCCTACTATGTCCGCAGCCACCTGGACGAGACCCCGGTCTTCGCCGAGGCGAAGGAAGACAGTGCGGTGCGGAAACTGCCGCTGGGCGACGTGTTCAAGTACCACTGGCGCAGCGTGATCTGCGTGGCCGGAGCTTCACTGATGGCCGCGATGCAGACGCTCTTCGCCGTATTCAGCCTGTCCTACGCAACCTCTGCAGGCGTGGACCGCAGCGTCATGCTCGGCATCATCTCCGGCGCCATCGCCCTGTCCATCGTCACGCTCCCGGCCGCCGGCTACCTCTCCGATGCCATTGGCAGGAAGCGCACCATGTTGATCTCCTCAATCGGCTGCGCCCTGACTCTCTTCGGCTACCTCTGGGCCATTTCGACGACGGATATCCTCCTGATCGCGGTCTTCGCCTTCGCCAACATGACCCTGTTCTTCAGCTGCTACAACGGTGTGTGGACGTCCTTCTTCGCCGAGCAGTTCCCGGCGCCCGTGCGCTTCACCGGCATGGCCGTCAGCAACCAGCTGGGCAACCTGCTGGCCGGCTTCGCCCCCATGGTGGCGGCAATGCTCCTGGTCAAGAGTCCGTCCGGCTGGGTGCCCGTGGCAGTCTTCGGCGCCCTTGCCGCAGCTATCGCCGCCGTTGCCGTGCTGGGAATGCGCGAAACCTCCAAGACCCCCACTGAGCTGCTGGGCGCGCCCCGGGGGACTGCCGGACAGGCCGCGCGGGAAGAGGACGAGCCTGTCCGCGACGCCGGGGCGCTGGTGGACTGAATCCCCTCGCGGGAGATGCGGAGGCCTCAATCCTTCCCGCGGGAGTGCCCCGTCCCCCTGCGGGGCGGGGCACCTGCGGCGGCCGCCGAGAAGTGCCGCTCGGCATCGGCGGTAAGGCAGGGCAGGACCAGGGCGGCCCACCGGTCACGAACCGGCGCGGGCTGATCCAGCGGCGCTGCTGAAATAATCAGGTAGATATCCGCAACGGTGAGGTCCTCCCGGACCTGCCCGGCCGCGATCCCCATCCCGATAAGGTCGGACAGTGCCGCGGCCGCCCGCGATTCATCGGTGCCCGCGGCAGCGCCCAGCCCCGGGGCCGCCGACTTGGCGGCGGCATTGAGCGCGGAGATCCGGACAACCTCACGCAGGAACGAGACGATGACCGCCAGCGGCGTCTCTTCGCCGGTCCGGGCGTAGGCGAGGGCTGACTCGGCCTCGGCGGTGATCTGCTCGACGTATTCGGACAGCACGGCCGCCACCAGATCCGTCTTCGTTGGAAAATGCCGATACAGGGTGCCCACGGCCACCCCTGCAGTCGCGGCAATGACCTCCATCCCCACTTCGGCGCCGTGTTCGGCGATCTCCGCGCGGGCGGCGTCGAGGATCCGGGCGCGGTTGCGGACCGCGTCGGCGCGAAGGGGGCGTGAGGGGGAAGTCACGGAATTCTTCTCCTACGATGGCTTGTAAAAAAGTGAATGTAGGTTCATGATTTAAGTGAACCACTATTCATATTATCGCCGGGAGCCTGCACATGCCCACCAAAACTGCCCTTGTCACGGGAGCGTCGTCCGGAATCGGCGAGGCCACGGCCAGGAAGCTCCAATCCCTTGGCTTTACTGTCTACGGTGCCGCGCGGCGGACCGACCGGCTCGAGGATCTTGCGGCCCACGGCGTCCGTGCCCTCGCCATGGATGTCACCAACGATGCCTCCATGCAGTCAGGTATTGACCGGATCATCGCCGAGGCCGGGCAGATCGATGTCCTGGTCAACAACGCCGGCTACGGGTCGTACGGGGCGCTTGAAGACGTTGACATCGACGAAGGCCGCCGCCAGTTTGACGTCAACGTCTTCGGGGCGATCCGGCTGGCCCAGCTGGTGCTGCCGCACATGCGGTCCCGCCGTTCGGGAACCATCGTCAACATCAGTTCCATGGGCGGGAAGATCCACACCCCGCTGGGCGGCTGGTACCACGGCACAAAATTCGCCCTCGAGGCGCTCAGCGACTGCCTGCGGCTCGAGGTCAAGCCGTTCGGAGTCGACGTGGTGGTCATTGAACCCGGCGGAATTGCCACCGAGTGGGGCGGGATCGCGGCCGACCTCCTCCTGAAGACCTCCGGACAAGGGCCCTACGCGGCGCAGGCTCAGGCCATGGCCAAGTCGCTGAAAGCTGAAACGAGCGCCAGCCGGAACTCTTCGCCGTCGGTCATTGCTGACGCCATTGCCAAGGCCGTCACCGCATCCAAGCCGAAGACCCGCTACGTCGTGGGGTTCGGCGCGCGCCCGCTGATTTCTGCCCGGAGGCTGCTGGGCGACCGCCAGTTCGATGCCCTGATCAGCCGCGCCGTCGGCATGCCCCGGCGCTGAACACAGAGCTGAACCCGGGGCTGGAGGTGCGCGCCCCGGTCCCCGTCACCCGGAGGAGGTCATCCGTTCGCCGGCGTCGATCTTCAGGGACCGCATCTTGCGGTACATCGTGGTGCGGCCAATGCCCAGGATTTCGGCAGCGCGGGATTTGTTGCCGTCGGCCTCCGCGAGCGCGGCGACGATGACATCACGCTCGGACCGCTCGTAGCGGCTGAGGGACGACAGGGACGGCTGCGCATCCCGTCCGGCAGGTCCCTGGTCTGGATCAGGCCGGCGCCGGCCGCGCGGCGGAGGCCGGACAAAAGCCGGACCAGTTCCCCGACGTTCCCGGGCCAGTGCCATGCGAGCACGGCCTGGAGAGCTGCGGGGGAGAACCGCGGCGCCGGAGCGCCCGGGAACAGTTCTGCGGAAACTTCGCGAACGATGTCCGGCAGTTCCCCGCGCACGTCGGCGAGCGCGGGGACCTGCACTGGTTGCGGCATTCCCGGCACGTGGTCGTGGGGTCCGCGTCCGACGGCGGCCCGTTCAGTCAGGACGATGCGGGCACCGGGGTGCACGCCGGGGCGGTGAGTCCCGGCAAAGTCAGCAAGCCGCACCAGCAGCCCGTCCGCTGCCCCATCCCCGGTGACGATCACGCCACGCCCCTCTCGGAGCGCGGCTTCCATGCGCTGCCAGGCCGGCGATGCGCCCGTAAGTTCCTCTGCGGTGAACGCCGCGGGTTCCCGGCCGGTGTGCTGGCGCAGCCATTTTGCGGCCTGGTGGCGCTTCCCGACGCCGGGCGCTCCGGAGACGCGGATGACGCCGTCGGCCGCGGCTGCTGCGGAGAGGGTGCGCTGGATGGCGCTGTAGGACGTGGCGGTCCGTGCCTGCCGGGAGGGCAGCCCGTTGAGCACCTCCCGGAGGGCGGGGGCGCCTGCCGCTGCAAAGGTGGTGGTCATCGCCCCGGCCTTGGCGTCGGGGCCAGGGAAGCCAGCACCGTCGGTACCGGCGCTACCGGCGCCTGCCCCCTCGGCGCCTTCGCTGCCCGCCGGTTCCATGAACTCCAGCGCGAAGATGGCGTCCTGGCCTGGACGGCCCAGGCGCCGGACCACCGCTTCGGTGCCGAGCAGGGGGAGTTCCAGCTGCAGCCGGTCCTGGTCCCACTGGTGCAGGCGCAGCATTTCCCACAGGTAGGCGTGCGACTCGGCGTCGAAGTGGGCCAGCGCGGGGAGATCGGTCATGACGGTTTCGGAATTCATGACGAGCACTGGATGCCTGGACGACTGGAAGCGCCGGTAGGTGCGGGCGAGTTCCAGGTGGCGGGAGTCGGCCATCAGTTCAAGGGCTTCGGCGATCTGGTGGCCGGCCTGCCGTGCCATGGACACCATCAGCGGGCTGGCGGAGTCGATGTGGGACGCGATGGACAGCGAGCCCACGATCCGGCCCGTGATGGGGTGCTTGATGGGCGCGCCGGCGCAGGCCAGCCGGGCCAGGGCGTCGTTGAAGTGCTCGGTGCCGCGGACAAACACCACCCCGCGGCCTTCGATGGGGGTGCCCAGGCCGTTGGTTCCCAGGGCCTTCTCGGAAAAGACGAAGCCTTCGGCGGCGGAGGCGTTGTCCAGGGTCCTGGTGTCCTGGGCGTCGATGATGCGGCGGGAGACGATCCGCCCGTCCTCATCCGCCAGGAACAGGGCCAGGCGGGTGTCGGTGAGGTTGTCCTGCCACTGGTCCAGGACCCTGCCTGCGGCACGCAGGATGGCACTGTCCGGATCGATTTCGCCGAGCACGTGCGGGCCGCTGGCGGGGTTCACGTGGTGGGAGACCGAGCGCCGCCAGCTTTGCTCGATTTCCTCGGGCACCAGCTGCGCCGGAACGGACGCCCGGACGAGGCCTTCTGTGATCAGCCGCTCCCGGGCGTTCCGGACCGCGTCTTCGCGGCGTGATTTCTCGATCACTTTCCCATTCTCAGGCAGTCAGGACAATGCGTCCAGCAATCCCGCCGGAGGTCAGGTCGTCCAGAGCGCGGGATACCTCAGCAGCGGACAGCTTCCTTTCGGCAACGGGAATGCTGGGAAGTTTGTCCGTCTTGGCGATGTCGACCAGGTCACGCAGCTGCGCCAGCGTCCCCACGAAGCTGCCCTCGATCCGGATCATGCGCAGCGCCAGCATTGCGGTGGGAAGCGTGACCTCCCCGCCGAACAAGCCCACCTGGATCATGGTTCCGGCCTTGGCCAGGACGTCGAAGGCGGCGGTGGCCGTGGCACCGTTGTTGACGAAGTCGATGACGGCGCTGGCCGGACCGCCGGCGGCGCGGCCGATGTCGCCGGGGTCCCGGCCGGGCCCGGACAGGGCGGTGCTGCTGGCTCCCATGTCGCGGGCCAGGGAGAGGTTCCGTTCGGATACGTCCACGGCACAGATGTTCCGGTGGCCGCGGGCCCGCAGGATGGCGATGGCCGTCAGTCCCAAACCTCCGGCGCCGAAAATAACCACCGGTTCGTCCGGCTCCAGGGGAAGGACCTTGTCCACGGCACTGTGCGCAGTGAGGCCGGAACAGGCCAGCGTCGCGGCCCAGCTGGGGTCGAGGCCGTCGATATCAACGAGGTACTTCTCGTCCGGGACCATGATGTACTCGGCGTACCCGCCGTGCCGGGCAACGCCAAGGTTCTGCCCGGCGGCGCAGCGGTTGTCGTGGCCGCCCCGGCACTGGCGGCAAGTACCGCACCCGATCCACGGGTAGACCAGCCGGACGTCGCCCGCGCGGACCGACGTGGCATCGTCACCCGCCCGCTCCACAACGCCCACTACCTCGTGGCCCAGGACCATGGGGTACTGGATGCCGCGGTCCTTCAGGCTCATCTGCCCGCGGCTGCCCAGGTCGTAGCCGCCGTCGCGCAGGTGGGTATCCGTGTGGCATACCCCGGCGCGCATCACTTTCAGGAGGACCTGCCGTCCCTCGGGCCGTGGCGTAGGCAATTCCAGGTCATGGATGGTGGCATCGTCCGGCTGGACGGCGAATGCGTGCATGGCGGAGCACCTCTTCATTGGGGGCAATGGGTTCCATCAATCATCGCCAACTATTGCTGCGGGTTCCAATACCTATTCCGGGGGCGATTGGGCCGATTCGCAGTATCAATCCACTGCGCCGGAGGGTGTTTCACATTGGAACACCTGTGGCATGAAACACACCCCTACCTTTGAACCAACGCCGGGGCGGACGCTGCAGCAGCGGACCGCCGGCACCCACACCACAGTCAAAGGAGACAGCCATGACCGCAAACGTCGTTGACCAGCCCGCCGCATCGGCAGGCGCCGAATCCCAGGACGTCCTGCGTGCCCTTTACGCCGACTGGGCGCAGATCATGGAGACGACGCCGGACCTCACCATGCGCCTGTTCCGTTCCATTTTCGATGAGTGGCACCAGCCAACCGTCGAACCCGAGGGGGTCACGTACCGCGAGGACACCGTGGGCGGCGTTCCCGGCATCTGGTGCCTCCCGCAGGGCGCGGACAGCACCAAAGTCCTCCTGTACACCCACGGCGGCGGGTTCGCCGTCGGCTCCGCCTCCAGCCATCGGAAGCTGGCGGCCCACGTCGCCAAGGCGCTGGGGTCCGTAAGTTTCGTCCTGGATTACCGCCGTGCACCTGAGTTCCAGCACCCGGCGCAGGTGGACGACGGCGTCGCCGCCTTCGACGCGCTCGTCGCCTCGGGTATCGCGCCGGAGAACATCACCACCATCGGCGACTCGGCCGGCGGCAACCTCGCCATCGCCACCGCTCTGGCCCTCAAGGAACAGGGCAAGGCAACACCGGGCCGGGTCATTGCCTTCTCCCCGTGGCTGGACATGGAGAACAAGGGTGAGACCCTCGTGACCAACAACGACACCGACGCCCTGATCACGCCCGCGCTGCTGGAAGGCATGATCGCCGGCGTCCTCGGCGGAACCGTGGACCCGCGGACTCCGCTGGCCAACCCCCTGCATGCGGACTTCACCGGCTTCCCGCCCCTCTACGTCACCGCCGGCAGCGTGGAATCGCTTCTGGACAACGCCACCCGGCTCGAAGAACGTGCCACGGCAGCCGGCGTGGATGTCACCCTGTCCATCGGCGAAGGCCAGCAGCACGTGTACCCGTTCCTGGCCGGACGCTCCGCCCTGGTGGACCGGGAGTTCGAGCAGCTCGCCGCCTGGTACGCGAAATAACGCGGATCCACACCATTCACCCCCTGCATCGGAACGATCAAAGGAGTTCGCCATGACTGCACAAAGCATTAACCAAACTGCCCGCACCAACCACTCCGCCGGGACCATCCAGACCGTTGACGCCGTGGTCATCGGTGCCGGCTTCGGCGGCATCTACGCCGTCCATAAGCTCGCCAACGAACAAGGCCTCACCGTGGTCGGTTTCGACAAAGCCGACGGCCCCGGCGGCACCTGGTACTGGAACCGCTACCCGGGCGCGCTCTCGGACACCGAAAGCCACGTTTACCGCTTCTCGTTCGACAAGGACCTGCTGCAGGACGGCACCTGGAAGCACAGCTACGTCACCCAGCCGGAGATCCTGGAATACCTCGAAGGCGTGGTGGACCGTTTCGACCTCCGCCGCCACTTCCGCTTCGGCACCGAGGTGAAGTCCGCCGTCTACCGTGAAGACGATGGGCTGTGGGAGGTCACCACCGGCGGCGGCGCCATCTACCGCGCCACCTACGTGGTCAACGCCGTGGGACTGCTCTCGG
This sequence comes from Arthrobacter sp. C152, assembly GCF_054890965.1. Classification (NCBI taxonomy): domain Bacteria; kingdom Bacillati; phylum Actinomycetota; class Actinomycetes; order Micrococcales; family Micrococcaceae; genus Arthrobacter; species Arthrobacter sp. C152. The sequence continues at coordinate 36,492 of NZ_JBTZSU010000025.1, read as the reverse complement.
CCATCAACTTCCCCAACCTCCCCGGCATCGACACGTTCGAGGGCGAAACCATCCACACGGCAGCCTGGCCGGAGGGCAAATCGCTGGCCGGCCGCCGGGTGGGCGTGATCGGCACCGGCTCCACCGGGCAGCAGGTCATCACCGCATTGGCTCCCGAGGTGGACCACCTAACGGTCTTCGTCCGCACCCCGCAGTACTCCGTGCCGGTGGGTAAGCGCCCCGTAACCGCGGAACAGATCGCCGAGATCAAGTCCGATTACGACAACATCTGGGCGCAGGTGAAGCGGTCCGGTGTGGCCTTCGGCTTCGAGGAAAGCACCGTCCCGGCGCTGAGCGTCTCCGAGGAAGAGCGCCGCCGGGTCTACGAGAAGGCCTGGGAGTACGGCGGCGGCTTCCGCTTCATGTTCGAAACCTTCAGCGACATCGCCACGGACGAGGAAGCCAACGAAACTGCCGCCTCCTTCATCCGGAACAAGATCGCCGAAACCATCAAGGATCCTGAAACTGCCCGCAAGCTGACGCCCACCGGCCTGTTCGCCCGGCGCCCGCTCTGCGACGACGGCTACTTCCAGGTGTTCAACCGGCCCAACGTCGAGGCCGTGGCCATCAAGGAAAACCCCATCCGCGAAGTGACTGCCAACGGCGTGGTGACCGAGGACGGCGTGCTGCACGAACTGGACGTCATCGTCTTCGCCACCGGATTCGACGCCGTGGACGGCAACTACCGCCGCATGGACATCGTGGGCCGCGGCGGACTGAACATCAACGACCACTGGGACGGCCAGCCCACCAGCTACCTGGGCATTTCAACAGCCAACTTCCCCAACTGGTTCATGGTGCTGGGACCCAACGGCCCGTTCACCAACCTGCCGCCCAGCATCGAGACCCAGGTGGAATGGATCAGCGAGACCATCGAATACGCCGAGCGCACCGGCATCCAGGCCATCGAACCGACGCCGGAAGCAGAGGCCGAATGGACCGATCTGTGCACCACCATCGCCAACATGACCGTGTTCACCAAGGTTGAGTCCTGGATCTTCGGCGCGAACGTCCCGGGCAAGAAGCCCAGCGTGCTGTTCTACCTCGGCGGCCTGGGCAACTACCGCGGCGTCCTTGAGGACGTGGCCGCCAACGGCTACCGCGGTTTCGCGCTGAAGCCGGCCGCCGCCGTCGCCGCCTGAAAACGGCACGTTCCACCAGCTTCTACCACGAAGGAGAACACACCATGGGCGTGTACACCACCACAGATCCGGCCACCGGGGACGCTACCGCAGAATACCCGGAGATCTCCGACGCCGATCTGGACACCCTGATCGGGCAGAGCGCCGCGGCCTACCGGTCCTGGCGCACCACCACCCTGGGGCAGCGCCGGTCCGTCCTCACCCGGGCCGCGGAAATCCACCTCGAGCAGGCCGAGGAACTGGCCAAGCTGCTCACCCTGGAAATGGGCAAGCCGATCGCCCAGGCCAGGGGAGAAGTGGAACTGGTGGCCTCCATCTACCAGCACTATGCGGACCACCTGGAGGAGTACCTCGCGGATGAGGAGCTGACCATCAAGGGCCCGGGAACCGCGGTGGTGCGCACCGAACCCATCGGTCCCCTGGTGGGCGTCATGCCGTGGAACTACCCCTACTACCAGGTGGCACGGTTCGCCGCCCCAAACATCGCGCTCGGAAACACGATCATCCTCAAGCACGCCCGCAACTGCCCGCAGTCAGCCCTCGCCATTGAGCGGGTCCTGGGCGAGGCCGGACTGCCGGATGGCGTCTACGTGAACGCGTTCATTTCCTCGGCCCAGGTGGCCGCAGCCGTAGCTGACCGGCGCGTGCAGGGTGTGTCCCTGACGGGTTCCGAGAAGGCAGGAGCGGCTGTTGGCGAGGTGGCGGGCCGGCACCTGAAGAAGTGCGTCCTGGAACTGGGCGGTTCGGATCCGTTCATCGTGCTCGACGACGCCGATGTGGATGCGGCGGCCGGCGCGGCAGCAGTGGGCCGGCTCAGCAACGGCGGCCAGGCCTGCACGGCATCGAAGCGGTTCATCGTGGCGGACAGCGTGTACGACGAGTTCCTGCCGAAGTTCGTTGACGCGATGGCGGGGTGGCAATTGGGGGACCCCACCAACCCGGCAACCAAGCTCGGACCGCTGTCCTCGGACGCCGGCGTGGAAGAACTCGACGAGCTGGTCCAGGACGCCGTGGCCAAGGGGGCATCCGTCCTGCTCGGCGGGCAGCGCCCGGATGGGCCCGGGGCCTACTACCCGGCCACGGTCCTCGCAGGCGTTACCCCGGACATGCGCGCGTTCAGCGAGGAACTGTTCGGGCCGGCCGCCGTCGCCTACCGCGTCGGCTCCGAGGAAGAGGCCATCGAACTGGCCAACAATTCGCCGTTCGGCCTGTCTTCAAGCATCTTCACCTCCGATCCCGCCAAGGCGGAGCGGCTGGCGGAGGGGCTTGAGGTGGGGATGGTGTGGATCAACAGCACCAGCAAGAGCTCCCCGGATCTGCCGTTCGGCGGCGTGAAGGGCTCCGGATTCGGGCGGGAGCTTGCCCGGTTCGGCTTCAACGAGTTCGCCAACAAGAAGCTGGTCCGCAGCCCGGGAGCCAAATAATCCCGGAGGCAGCCGGATGGACAGCAGCGCCGGGTTGCGGGCCGATTGCCCGCAACCCGGTGCTGCCAGTTAATCGCTTCTAGCCTTGCGTGTCCTTGGCGAAGGCCGGGTAAACGGCCGCGACCAGCTGCTCGGAGAACTCCTCGTCCAGGCGCTCACCGCTGAGGAACAGCCGGTAGTAGATGGGCCCCAGCAGGAGGTCTGTGACAAGCTCCGGATCCAGTCCTTCACGCAGTTCGCCGCGTTCGACGCCGCGTTCCACCAGCTCGGTGACTTCCCGCACGCGCTTGGCCACCACCGTTTCCCGGTAGGTTTTGGCCAGCTCGACGTCGGCGGCCACTTCCGAGACCAGGCCCTGCATGATCCGTCCCAAAAGGGAGTTCGACATAAGCTCCACGGTCCGGTTGACCAGGCGGGTCAGTTCAGCGCGGGTGTCCTTGGCGTAGGGCAGCGTGCTGACATCACCCAGCATGTCCAGGAGGACGGCGAGGGCCAGGTCGTTACGGGACCGGTACCGCCGGTAAATGGTGGATTTCGCGACGCCGGACCGTTCGGCGACGCGTTCGATCGTGAGGCTGCCGAAACCGGATCCGGCCAGCAGTTCGCGCGTGGTGTCCAGGACCAGGCGTTCCGTACGCGCGCGGCGCTTCTGGTGACCCGAGGCTGCGCCCCCGGCCGGGCCGCCGTCGGCCGTGTCTTCGACGTTCTTCAAGAAATGGACCCTTCCGTCCCCACAGGGTGACTGCTAATATTGAAACGCAACGTAGCGTTTTGTAAACGCTACCCAACCACTATTCCACACCACAGCCTAGAAGGGCAGCACCATGAGCACTGACCGTTACCAGCGCGGACTCGACCGGATGATGGAACTCGTCTCCAGCGAACACACCAACACGTTCGACCACGCCAAGCTGGTGGAGTCCTATGCGGCCCTCGATGCCGATCTCTCGGACTACATCGTGTCCTTCGCGTTCGGCGACATCTACTCGCGGGACAGCCTCACCCAGCAGGAACAGACCATGGTGACCATCTCCACGCTGGCCGCACTGGGCACCGAGGTCCAGCTGAAGCTGCACATCAACGTGGGCTTCAACGTGGGACTGACCAAGGAAAAGATTGTGGGCGCATTGATCCAGTGCATCCCCTACATCGGCTTCCCTCGCGTCCTCAACGGCCTGACCCTGGTCAAGGAGGTCATGGCCGAGCGCGGCATGACCACCGCAACCGCAGCCAAGTAACCGCGAAGGGAACTCATCATGAGCAAGAAAATCGGATTCGTGGGACTCGGAACCATGGGCCTTCCCATGGCGGTCAACCTGAACAAAGCCGGCTTCGAAGTGATCGGCTACGACGCGTTCGAGGGTTCCCGGCAGAAGGCCGCGGCCGCGGGAATCACCGTTGCCGGGTCCCTGAAGGAAGTGGCCGAAAAGGCCGACGACACGATCGTGTCCATGGTCCGCGACTACGCCCAGAACGTTGACGTCATCCTCGGTGAGGGCGGGCTGCTGTCCGCCGGACCCAAGAACGTCACCATCATTGTTATGAGCACGCTGGACCCGGACACCATGAATGACCTGGGCCGGCAGGTGGAGGAAAACGGCTACGCGAAGCTCATCGCCGCCGCCGTCAGCGGAGGTGCCACTGGCGCCGAGGCCGGCACTCTCTCGATCATGGCCTCCGGTCCCGAAGAACAGGTGAGTGCCGCGCGTCCCTACTTCGACGCCGTCGGCTCCCACGTTTTCTACTACGGCAGCGATCCGGGCAACAGCCAGGCAGCGAAGCTGGTCAACAACCTCATCCTCGGAATCACCATGAACGCCGTGGCCGAGGGGCTCAAGTTCGGCGCACAGTACAACCTGCCGGAGGACGAACTGCTGAACCTGTTCCAGGCCAGCACCGGAGACAGTTGGGTGGCCAGGAACTGGGATTCCGTCTCGGAATGGACCGCGGACACTGCGCTCGCCGTCCTTCTGAAGGACCTCAAGGCCGCCCACCTCAAGGGCCTTGAGCACAATGTGGCCATGCCCTTCAACGCACTGTCCTCCACCCAGCTGTTCGATTCCATGGGCAAGAAACCGCAGACCTAACAAAGTGCAACGCCGAACAGCCGACCGGGACACACCCCGGCCGGCTTTTCAGTTTCGTTCTCATTAAGGCCCAGCCGCTCAGCTCCAGTCGAAGAAGCCCCTGCCGGTTTTGCGGCCGAGTTCGCCACGGGACACCTTGTCGCGGAGGGTCTGGGGCGGGGCGAACCGGTCGCCGAGGGTGGACTGCAGGTATTCCGCGATGCCCAGCCGCACGTCCAGCCCCACGATGTCGGTAGTGCGAAGGGGTCCGGTGGGGTGTTTGTAGCCCAGGACCATGGCGTTATCGATGTCCTCTGCCGACGCCACGCCTTCCTCGACCATGCGCATCGCCTCCAGGGCGATTGCCACGCCCAGCCGGGACGAGGCGAAGCCCGGTGCATCGTTGACGACGACGGCGGTCTTCCCGAGTGCCGCCACCCACCTTTTGGCCGCGTCGGCGAGTCCGGGTGCGGTGTGTTCGCCGAGGACCACTTCGATCAGGGTGGATGCGGGGACGGGGTTGAAGAAGTGCAGCCCCAGGAAGTTGCCCGGCCGCTGCAGCTCGCGCGCCAGCCCGTTCACCGACAGCGACGACGTGTTCGACGCCAGGAAAGCGTCCTGTGCCAGCCGCTCCTCGATCCCGCGCAGCGAAGCCACCTTCAAACCCCAGTCCTCGGGTACGGCTTCGACCACCAGCTGCCGGTCCTTGAACGCGTCGTAATCCACGCCGACGGTCAGCCGGGACGCCATCTCATCGAGGTTCGCGTCCACCACGCCACGCTCGATGCTCGTGGCCGCGGCGGACTCCACCCGCTCCCTTGCGGCCTCGGTCGACTGCTCGTCACGCTCCACCACCAGCACCTCGGCGCCCTTGACCAGGAACGCGTGCGCGATGCCGGCCCCCATCCGGCCACCGCCGAGGACGCCTACAAACTGCGGGAGGCCTGACGGAACACCCGAGGGCTGTGCGCCGGGTGCGGAATCTATCAAAGGGCTGGTCATTTACTTCTTCTTCCTATCGAGGAATGCCTGCATGCGGTCGAACTTGGCCTGGGACTCGAAGAGGATGCCCTGGGCCAGGGTGTCGATGACGGGGTGGGCTTCCCGGGGTGTGCGGAACACGGTTTTGGTGATCCGGACGGCCAGGGGGTCCTGCGCCGCGATCCGGTCCGCGAGGGCTTGGGCTGCTGCGTGGAGCCGGTCCGGCTCGGCGAGCTCGGTGATCAGTCCCGCCTCCAGGCACGCCTGCCCGGTGAGCACGCGCCCTGCCAGCAGGATGTCCTTGGCCAGGGGCTCCCCGACGAGTTCCTTGAGCCGCCAGGTGGCGCCTGCCGCGGCCAGGATCCCGAGCCCGGTTTCGGGGTTGCCCATCCGCAGGTCCGGGGTGCCGATGCGGAAGTCGGCGGCGTAGGCCAGCTCGGCGCCGCCGCCGAGGGCGAATCCGTCCAGGGCTGCGATGACGGGCATGGGAAGTTTGGCGATCCGGTCGAAGATTCCGGAGTTGATCCCTGCCAGGGCATCGTCGCGGCGCCGTTCGCGGAGCTGGCCGATGTCGGCGCCGGAGGCGAACACGGCCTTCGCACCGGTTTCGGGGTTGGCCGGGGTGCCGGAGAGGATGAGGATTTTCGGGGCCTGTTCGAGGTGGGCGCAGACCTGGTGGAGTTCGTCCACCATGGCCTGGTCGATGGCGTTCCGTGTCTCGGGCCGGTGGAGCTGGACCCTGAGCCGGTCGGCGCTTTCCTCAACCAGGAGCGTGGCGAACGCCGAGGCGTCAAGGTGCGTGCCGGCGTCGTACATCAACTCCGTCATCAGATGCCTTCCAGGAGCAGTGCGGTGCCCTGGCCAACGCCGACGCACATGGTGGCGAGCCCGAGTTTCCGCGCGCCGGGGGCGGTTTCACGCTCGAGCCGGCCCAGCAGGGTGATCACCAGCCGTGAGCCCGAGGAGCCCAGCGGGTGGCCGAGCGCGATCGCGCCGCCGGAGTTGTTCACGACGTCGGGTTCGAGCTTCAGCTCGCGCATGCACGCCAGGGCCTGCGAGGCGAAGGCTTCGTTAAGTTCGACGGCGGCCAGGTCACCGACGGCGAGGCCCGTCCGCTCAAGGACTTTGCGGGTGGCCGGGACGGGGCCGATGCCCATGATTTCCTGGGCGACGCCGGTGGAGGCGCCGTCGAGGATGCGGGCGCGCGGGGTGAGTCCGTGCTTTTCCACCGCTGCCGCTGACGCGACGATGATCGCGGAGGCGCCGTCGTTGAGCGTGGAGGCGTTGCCGGCGGTGACCACGCTGCCGCCCTTCACCACGGGGCGCAGCCCGGCGAGGACCTCGCGCGTGGTGCCCGGGCGGGGGCCTTCGTCGGTGTCCACGATGGTTTCGGTGCCTTTGCGGCCCCTGACGGTCACGGGGACGATCTCGTGGTCGAAATGCCCCAAGGCAATGGCGGCGAGGGCGCGCTCGTGCGAGCGGACCGCGAACGCATCCGCGTCGTCCCGGGAGATGCCGTACACATGGGCCACTTCCTCGGCTGTTTCCGGCATCGAGAAGGTGGCCTTGCCGTCCCGCGACAGCTCGCCGGACTCGAAGGCCGGGTTGGGGAAGCGCCAGCCGATGGAGGTGTCCACCACCGCTCCCGGCTTGGCGAACGCCGTCGCCGGTTTTTCCATCACCCACGGTGCGCGGGACATGGACTCCACGCCGCCGGCCACCACGATGTCCGCGGCGCCGGCCTTGACCATGTGGCTGGCCATGATGATGGCGGACAGGCCCGAGGCGCAGAGGCGGTTGACCGTGACGCCGGGGACGGTATCCGGGAAGCCGGCCAGCAGCCACGCCATCCGGGCCACGTTGCGGTTCTCCTCGCCCGCGCCGTTGGCGTTGCCCAGGATCACCTCGTCCACGGCGGCGGGGTCGATGCCGGCGCGTTCGACGGCGGCACGCACCGTGAGTGCGGCGAGGTCGTCCGGGCGGACGGAGGACAGGGCGCCGCCGTAGCGGCCGACGGGCGTGCGGGCACCGCCGATCAGGAAAGCGTCGGTCATGGGAAAGCTCCTTGGGTTTGGGGAAGGCCTGCTGATTAGCCGAAAGCCGGATGTTTAGCGGAAGGCCGAGATGCCGGTGATGTCGCGGCCCACCAGGAGGGCCTGGATGGAGTCGGTGCCCTCGTAGGTGGACACCACTTCCATGTCCGTCAGGTGCCGGGCCACGTGGTTTTCGAGCAGCAGGCCGTTGCCGGCCAGGAGTTCACGGGCCTCGTTGCAGATCCACTTGCCCTTCTGGGAGGTGGACATCTTCACCATGGAGGCCATGGCGTTGGTCAGCTTGCCTTGGTCTGCCAGTTCGGCCATCCGGCTGCACATCAGCTGCATGGTGGTGAGCTCGCTGAGCATGTTGGCAAGGCGGTGCTGGACCAGCTGGTACCCGGCGATCGGGTTGCCGAACTGTTCACGCGTCGCGGCGTAGTCGGCGGCGATCTCGAAGCAGGCCATGGCGTGGCCCACTGCCTCCCAGGCCGCGCCGCCGCGGGTAGCCTGCAGCACCCGGGAGACGTCGGCGAAGGACCGGCAGTTCTCCAGCCGGTTGGCCTCCGGGATCCGCATGCCCTCGATCACGATGTCCGCCTGGAGGATGGCGCGCTTGCCGATCTTGCCGGTGATGACCGTGGGATTGTAGCCGGCCGGATGGTTGCCGTTTGCGTCTTTTTCCACCACGAATGCGTTGACCTTGCCGTCCCCGGTGTTGCGGGCGAAGAGCACGATCACGTCCGCGGCGTGGCCGTTGCCGATCCAGCGCTTGTGCCCGTTGATCACCCAGGTGTCGCCGTCGCGCGTTGCCTTGGTTTCCAAGGCGACTGAGTCGGAGCCGTGGTTCGGTTCGGTGAGGGCGAAGGCGCCGGTCTTGGTGAGCTTGGCCATGTCCGGGAGCCAGCGCTGCTTCTGTTCGTCGCTGCCCAGCATGTTCAGGGCGCCCATGCAGAGGTTGGAGTGCACCCCCAGGAACGTGTTGATGCTGCCGTCTGCCCGGGCCATTTCGCGGGCCACCATGCCCGCGGCCTTCCGGCTCATGCCGGGGCAGCCGTAGCCTTGGATGAAGGTGCCGATGATGCCCAGTTCGGCCAGGCCGGGGATCAGCTCCTCCGGGAACTCCGCCCGCTCCCAGTACCCATTGATGACGGGAAGAACCTTGTTTTCGGCGAAGTCGCGGACTTTGTCCCGGATGGAGATTTCCTCCGCGGCCAGGCCGTCGTCGAGCAGGAAGTAGTCGGAAAGGGCGGCGGCCCGGGTTTCGGTGGTGGCGGTCATGGCTGGTCCTTCTGTAGCTGGGGGTCAGGAATGTGGTCCGTCAGTGCGGAGCCACTGGAGGATGTCGTCGCGGTCGGCGTCGATGCCCGGGGGCACGAGGTCGTAGCTGGCGGGCGTCGCTGAGAAGGTGATGGGGTTGCGGACGCCGGGGATTGACTGTTCGCCGTGGCCCACGTCCACCACCGGTTCCAGCCCAAGGCGCCGGGCGAAGTCGATGCCGCCGCGGACATCGTTGATCGGGGCGCAGGGGAGCCGGGCTTCGGTGAAGATGTCGAACCATTCCCTAGCGGGTTTGGCGGCCAGCAGCTCCTGCAGGATGGGTCGCAGCTCGGTGCGGTTGTGGCTGCGGTCCGGCGGGGTGGCGAAGCGGGGGTCTGTGGCCAGCGCGGGTGCGCCGAGAACGCTGCAGAGGGTGTGGAACTGCCGGTCGTTGCCGATGGCCAGCACGATGTCCCCATCGGCGGTGGGAAGCGGCTCGTAGGGGTAGATGCTGGGGTGCTCGTTACCCATGCGGGTGGGTACGTTGCCGCTGAGCAGGAACCCGCCGGTCTGGTTGACCATGCCGGAGAGGGCGGAGGTCATGAGGTTCACCTCGATGCGCTGTCCGCGTCCGCTCTGGCTGCGTTCGTGCAGGGCCGAGAGGACGCCGACGGCGGCGTGCAGTCCGGTGATGACGTCGAAGACTGCCACGCCGGACCGGTAGGCGCAGGTCTGCGGGTCGCCGGTGAGGCTCATCAGCCCGGACATGGCCTGGACCAGCAGGTCGTAGCCTGGCAGGGTGGCCCCGCCTGCGGTGCCGAAGCCCGTGATGGACGCGTACACCACTGCGGGATTGTCTTCGGAGATGGTGGCGTAGTCCAGGCCGAAGCGGTCCAGGCTGCCGGGCTTGAAATTCTCCAGCACCACGTCGGCGCCCGCAGCAATCCTGCGGGCTGTAGCGACGTCGTCGGGATCTCCGAAGTCCAGGGCGATGGACCGCTTGTTGCGGTTGATCGAGAGGTAGTAGGTGGGCTGGCCGTCGTAGACCGGGGGCTTCCAGGCGCGGGTTTCGTCGCCGGCCGGGCTCTCCACTTTGATGACGGTGGCGCCCATGTCTGCTAAGAGCATGGTGCAGTAGGGGCCGGCCAGGACGCGGCTGAAGTCCGCCACCACGATCCCGGCCAGCGGTCCGCTGGCCTGGCGGCCGAACGCATCCCGGCGTGCGTCCGCCGGTGCGGCGTCGTGATGTTGGTGGCGTGCGGCCCCCGGAGCAAGGGGAGCGGCGCTGCTCTGAAGTGTCATGGGTCCTCTTCCGAAGGGGGTTCCTTTTGACTATCCCACCGGGCATTACAACGCGTCCAATACTTATTCATGGCCCGATTATTGCTGTCTCTGCAATAATGGTTGGATGGAGATTCAGCAGCTGAAGGTGTTCCTGGCCGTGGCCGAGGAGCTGCATTTTGGCCGCGCCGCCCAGCGGTTGCACATGGCCCAGCCGCCGGTCAGCCGGATGATCAGGCAGCTGGAAAGCGATGTGGGGACCGACCTGTTTGTGCGGAGCACCCGGAGCGTGCAGCTGACCGCGGCCGGAACGGCCCTGGTGGGCTCGGCACGGGAAATCCTCGCGGCTGCGGACCGTGCCAAGGCCACGGCCCTGGCCGCAGGACGCGGTGAGGTGGGCGTGGTGAAGATCGCTTACGCCGGCGCTTCCACCCATGTGTTGGTGGGCGTCCTGGCCCGGGAGGTCCGCAAGGCTCATCCGGGCATCGAAATGCGCCTGAACAGCCCGGACTTCGCGCTGCCTGCCCTTGCGCGCGTGCTCCGGGGAGATGTGGATGTCAGCCTGGGCCGCTGGGATTTCGTCCCGGCCGGAGTGGAGTCCCGCATCATCGTGGAGGAGGAGCATCTGGTGCTGGCCGTCCCGGCCGCCCACCCGCTGGCGGACCACGGCGAGGTCCGGATGGGAGACCTGGCGGGGGAGCCCTTCGTCGCACTGCCCCCACATGAGGGGTCCGTCCTGAGCGACCGGCTGCGGCGGCTAAGCATGGGCGGCGGTTTCGACCCCGACATCGTCCAGCGGGCACCCGATTCGTGGACCGCTATGGCGCTAGTGGGGGCCGAGGTCGGTTGTTCACTGACGGTGTCCTCGGTCGCTGAGAATGTCTCGGACCCGCACGTGAAGTTCCTGAAAGTGCTGGACGAGACGCTGCCCATCTACCTCCGGATGGCGTGGCGCGGCGACTCGGACAACCCTGCGCTCCCGCCGGTCCTCTCACTTGCCGAAGAGGTCTGGCCCGGCCGCGAATAGCAACGGCGGCAGGTAACCCAAATCCATACCGGAAGCCCTCGCCCTGTACATCACGCCACACTGTTCACAAACTCCTCGGGAATTACACCTAGGGCGCTCGATTATTCATGACAGAGCCGGTCTTCCCCCCTCGTCAGTCTGTCCCGCTCGCTGCATTGGAACCGTCCCGTCGGGCACGGCCGCGGCGGCGCAGTGCTTCGATGCCGACGGGGATCACCGAGACGAGCACCAAGAGGGTGGCAAGAACGTCGATGTTTTTGGCGATGAATTCGATGTGGCCAAGCCAGATACCAACGAGGGCGAACGATACGGTCCATAGGGCGGCGCCTACCACATTCCAGGTAAGGAACCAGCGCCGGCTGTACCGGGCAGCGCCGGCGACGAGCGGTGTGTAGGTCCGGGCTACCGGGACGAAACGGGCGAGGGCAAGGGCACGGCCCCCGTAGCGCTCGAAGAACGCCTCTGCGCTTTGCAGGTGCTTGAGCTTGAGTAGCCTGGCATCCTCGCGAAACCAGCGCCTCCCCACGACCCTGCCGAGCAGGTAACCGACCTGGTTGCCGGCGATCGCCCCGCCAGCTGCTACCGCAATGAGCAGCGGCAATGGAACGGGAAGGTCGGCGCCCAGGACGCCGAGCGAGAACAGCAGCGTGTCCCCGGGCAGGAAGGGAAACAGCACGCCGGACTCGATAAACATGATGACCGCCACGATGACAATCAGCCACGGCCCCGACCCGGACAGCAACGAGGTGAGATCCGGCATGGTTGTTCCTCTCATTCCGCAGGTTCGTTCCGTACCCGTCATTGGCGGGTTCATGCAGAAGGACTCCATCAGCCACGTTACTCGGTCCGCTTCGACGCCCGCCCTTCGGCGCCGGCAGAACCCACCGGGTCAAACCCGGCGTGAACGAGGAGGGCACATCAGGGCTCGGCTACTTCCGGTCCGGACGTGACCGGTAAACATGACCGGTAAGCAAGGGTGTCCCTTCGAAGAGCTGAGGCACAGTAACGAGCTGGTAGCCCTGCGCCTGCAGGTTGGTGATCAGTTCCTGCTGTCCGGCGATCGTGGTCGCGTCCACATCGTGCATGAGCACTATGGCGCCGGGCGTGACTTCCTTGAGCACCTTGGGCACGAACGCGGCCGGGTTCCGGCTTTGCCAGTCCAGCGAATCGACGGCCCAGAGGATCAACGGCTTGCCAACGGTGGCCTGTACCGCGGCGTCAGCTGCCCCATAGGGCGGCCGCATAAACGTCGGCGACGAGCCGGTAGCGGCGCGGATGGCGGCATCGGTCCGGTCCATTTCGCTCCTGATTGCCGCCGCAGTCAGTTTGGTCAGGTAGGGGTGGCTAAAGGTGTGGTTGCCGATGGCATGCCCGGCGTCGGCGACCTGCTTTGCTGTCCCGGGGGTGGTGGTGGCGTTGGACCCGGTCATGAAGAATGTCGCCTGGGCGTTCTTCTCCTGCAGAATCGACAACAACTGGGGTGTTGTCCTGGGGTCCGGGCCGTCGTCATAGGTCAGTGCTGTGCAGGGGACAAGGTCGCAGTTGACGTGCCTGAGCGACGGCGGCGCAGCCGGCGGGGGCGCCGGGGCGGCGCGCAGCTGTCCCAGTATTTTGCGGCCAACATCGCTCAGCAGGGGCTCGGCGTCGCTGGCAGCGATGGTTGTTTCCGATGGCTGTGCGTGGCCGCGCGCTGGCGGGTCCGCGGTGACGTGCAGTTCCCCGGATGCGTCCAACACCAAATCGGACGGGGCAGGGAGCTGGGCAGATGCCGCGGCAATAGCTGATGGGACTCCGGCGGCGCGGGACCGGACTGCTTCCGAGGCCTCGGGCCGCAAAAGGTCGGCAGCACGGTGCACATCTCCTGAAACCGTGTCGGCGTAGAAGGTAGCGGAAGCCGCAGTGCGCGTACCGTCAGAACCGGTATCGCTGACCACCTCACGGACCACGATCTCTGTGCCGGCGGCCTGGACCGGCTGGGCTGACAGTGTGAGGCCGGCGGGTGGGGGTCCGGCCGCCTTCAATGCCATGGCCGGGCGGTATCGACCGCCGGCAGGGGCCGCTGCGGCGTCCAGTACGCCCAGCAGCCAGGCATCCAGTTGCGAGTTCAACCCCGGCAAGCCGTCCACGTACGTCCAGGACGCGTTCACCAGGCGTCCTCCGACGACGGCGGTCAGGGACATTGGGTAGCTGCCCGGCACAATGACCGGACGGCCCAACACCGCCGACAGTGCCAGGGGCCATGGCGAGGTCCGCGGCGCGCTGGCCGTCAATGTTGCCTGAGAGCCACGCCAGGAAAGGGGTGCCCGAACGATGCCATCGCCGGCGCAGAGGAGGACAGCGGTGCAGAAGGCAGCGACCAGTGCGATCCGGGCCCGTGCAGCCGTCCCGAACTGGTAAGGCCATGCTCCTTTCCCGGTCAACAAAATACTCCCCATAGTGACCCGTCAGGACGGTCTTGGTTGCAGTTGCAGTTCAGGTCCCGACGTTGACCAATGAACCGGTTCCCACTCAGCAGCCGGTCGAGGACATCTTCGAAGTCTGCGGAAACCATGGGAAATATTTTGCCCCACCGGCAGGAACCGGCAGCAGCCGACACAGCGAAACCGGCGAACAATTACCCCGCCCAGTGCTGGAGAAGCGGCCGAGCGCTCCGCGTCACGGCGGGAATCCCGCCGTCGTCCGTTGCGCTGGTTTCACGCTCGACAGGCCCCCGGTATGTCCTGTTGAACTCGGCGAAGGTGTACACGACATCGTCGTGGAATCCTTCGGATTCGCCGTAGCGACGAAGCACACGGGTCAGCGTTGGCCTCGCCTGTTGTGGTGCGGGTGGTCAGCCAAGGTCCTTCGGGGGTGTCCATGGTTTGTGTGCGTGCGAGAGCCAGACCTTCCCTGGGTGCAGGGAGCGGATCAGGTTCTGGCCGTCCGTCTTCGGGTTGTCCAGATCGCCAAACCAGACGGCGGTGTCTCCGGCGATGATTGTTGGGCCGGAGGAGTTACCCCCGCCGATGACAACGATTTGTGAGCCGCGTGTGTGGCCTGGTGCCGGAAGGAGCCGCACCCCGGTGAGCAGGTCGAGTTCACCGTCGACCGGTACGTAGTGGATCCCGGCCGCGTCCACCCATTCAGGGATGGTGTAGTCCGGCTTCTTCCGGGCGTCGTCGAGCTCTTGGCGCTGGACGTAGATGGGTTTGCCTGCGAAGAGGTGGTTGCCTCCGCAGTGATCGAAGTGAAGGTGGGTGTTAACGATAAGGTCGACGCTGTGGATGTCGAAGTCCTGGTCCTTCAGCGGGTAAAGGCGCGGGTCCATGTCGGCGATGGCCGGGTGAAGCCGCGTGAGTCCGGTGTCAACGAGGATACGCGCGTCGGGGTGGTCAATGAGGTGCACGTAGACCGGCATAGGCTGGCCTTCCGGGACAAGTTCAGCGACCCGAACGGGCGTGACTGTCACAGTCTGGTCGGCTTTCACTTCCACCTCAATCCCGATGATGGCCTGACTTGTTGCGGACGCTCGAAGCACGTTGCCGCTTCAGCTGCCTTGACTCAGGATTCCATGTACAGGTGCGCAGGTCGAGCATGGTGAGGACGCGGTTTCCGGCCTTCATCCTGGCTTCCACCAGCGCTTGTCATCCTGTTTCGGAGGCCCCCATCGCAGCAGCCTCCGTGCTGCCCCTGCCATGACGTCCTGAATGCGTGCTGTCTATCCCACCGGTGGGCGTACTGCGTGCCATGGCGGGTGTCTGAGCGCCTTGGGCCGTCAACCGGCCTTGACTCTGGACAATGCGAAGGCGGTCTTCGTATTTCCGATGGATGAGGGTTCTGCTTTTCATTGCTACTTTGCTCCTGACCGGATTCTGGGAGGCAGGGACGCCGGCGCCCGGCCGGAGGACGGGCGCCGGCGAAGGGTTAGAAGGGGCCGTCCTGGACAAGGTTCGCGGGGCGGTCACCGTTGGCCAGGGCAGAGAGTTGCGCTGCGAGGAACTTGACGATCCGTGGTTCAAACGCCGACGCGTTCCCGCCGATGTGGGGTGTGATGAGCGCATTCGGGGAGGCCCACAGGGGATGGTTCGAAGGAAGCGGCTCCGGATCGATGACATCCAGGGCGCAGTGAAGGCGGCCTGACAGGACTTCGGCAGTCAGGGCCCCGGTGTCCACGACGGGACCGCGTCCCACATTGACCACCAGGGCTCCGTCCGGCAAGGCGGCCAGCACCGCGGCGTCCACGAGCTGGTGGGTGTGTTCGTTCAGGGGGGTGACGGCAACGAGGACGTCGTGGGTTTCTGCCAGTGCGGCCAGCTCGGAGGAAGCATGGATGCGGCCGGCACTGTCGTCCCGGGCAGAGCTTCCCACGCGGGTGATCTCGACCTCAAACGGAGCCAGTCGTTTGGCGATCTCCGTGCCGATGCCACCGACGCCCACCAGGAGGATCCGCCTGTCGGCAAGGGAGGAACGGCGCTGCGGGAGCCAGCTTCCGGTCTGCTGGTTCCGTACTGCTTCGTCGATGCCGCGGAGCTTGGCGATGATGAGGCCAATGGCCAGTTCGGCCGTTGCGGCGGCATGGACGCCCGCGGCGCTGGCCACGGCGGCAGAAGGCCCTGCCGCCTCCCGGACGCCGTCGAAGCCAGTGGACTGGGTCTGGACGAACTTCAGGTTGGGCGCCTTTGAAAGCGATCCAAGGACGGCCGATGCATCAATGTAAGGCAGGACCACGCCGTCGACGTCAGCGAGGTCAATGCCCTCCGGATCGGACTTGAGATCCCAGATTGAGGCCTCGATGCCTGCTGGCAGCGGCTGGACCCCGGCCAGCAGGTCCCGGTCCGGGAAAGTGACTGTTCGAACTTTTTGCATCGTCTGCGCCTCATCGGTAGTAGCTGCCCCAGATCAGGCCGCACCGTCGCTGCAAACCATTGACGCAGGCATTCCCCAATCTGAGAAACTTTTCTCATGTGTGACAATCATCGCACTTCAGGCAGTGTCAGGCAAGAGCTTTCCGGAGGAAAATCACATGGAAAACAATGGCTTTCCGCCCGTGGTCATCATGGGTGTGTCGGGATCGGGCAAATCGACCGTGGGGGCATTACTGGGACGGCGGATGGGTAGCCGGTTCGTCGACGGCGATGATCTGCACCCGGCGCAAAACAAGGAAAAGATGGGGGCGGGCATCCCGTTGGACGACGACGACCGCTGGCCCTGGCTTGGAGCCATCGGGCGGACGCTGGCGTCCTCCCAGAAGGCGGGAAGCGGCGTTATCGTTGCCTGCTCGGCCCTGAAGCGCCGCTACCGGGACCTGCTCCGGGAGCACGCACCCGAGGTGCTGTTCCTACACCTGGAAGGTTCGGCGGAAACGCTCGCGGCGAGGATGGCAGGCCGCAACCATGAGTTCATGCCAGTGACTCTGCTGGCGTCCCAGCTGGAAGCCCTGGAGCCGCTGGAGGCAGATGAGGCCCACGTGCTCCTGGATGTGCGCAAGTCACCGGCCGAACTGGTGGAGGATGCCGTCGCCGCCATGCATGGCAGGACCGCAACAGCAATAGCGACCCGGGCGGGGAACTAGCCCGGGGCGGAGCCTTCGCGGTAAACGCGGGAAAGCCGGCCCGGGCACATTGAAGGTGCCCGGGCCGGCTTTCGTGTCTTCGCCTGAGGCTAGGCCACGGCCTTCCGACGCTCGCCGATGTCAAAGCCCGGGCCGCCCGGGACGGAATCGATGAGCTTGCGCGTGTACGGGTGCTTCGGATTGCCATAGACACTGTCCACGTCGCCGATTTCCACTACTTCGCCATGGAAGAGAACCATGATTTCGTCGCTGACGTGGTGGACTACATCCAGGTCATGGGAGATGAAGGCCATGGTCAGGTCCAGTTCCGCGCGGAGCCGGCTGATCAGGTTCAGGATCTCCGCCTGGACGGACAGGTCCAGGGCGGATGTGATTTCGTCGGCGATGATCAGCTTGGGTTCCACGGCCAGGGCACGGGCGATGGCAATGCGCTGGCGCTGGCCGCCGGAGAACTCGTGCGGGTACCGTTCGGCCACGTCCGGGTCGAGCCGGATCGTGGACAGCCAATGGGAGATCTTCTCCCGGTGGAGCTTTGGATTGGAGCGGACAGGATCAATCGCCTCGGCAAGCGTTTGTCCGATGGTGCGGCGTGGATTCAGGGACGAGTACGGATCCTGCGGGATCATCTGGACTTCACGGTACATGGACCGGCGCTGTGCACGGCTCATACTTGCCACGTCCTGCCCGTTGATCGCGATGCTGCCTGCGCTGACCGGATTGAGGCCAACGACCGCTTTGGCCAGGGTTGACTTGCCCGAACCCGATTCGCCGACGATCCCCAACGTCTTGCCACGTTGGATGGAGGTCGAAACCCCCTTGAGGACCTTGGCTGCCGAGTGGCCCGAGCCGAAGGTGACCTCGAGATCGCGGACGTGCAGGACAGGTACTGCGGCGGTTGGATTGGTTGCCATGGCCCTTACCTCCTTTCCTTCGTTTGGGTGTATCCGGACGGTTCGTCGGGGACCTCGTCATAGGTGAAGTCTTCGGCGCGGACGGAGACGAGTTCGGCCTTGCGTTCGGCGATGCTTGGGGTCGCCGCGAGCAATGCCTTCGTATAGGGATGCCTGACGTTGCCGGCCGCGAGCTCCTCGCCGGTGAGCCGTTCGAGGATCTTCCCGCCGTTCATCACGATGACTTTGTCGCAGAGCGCCTGCACCACGCCGATGTCATGCGAGATGAACAGCATGGCGGTGCCCATTTCCCTGTTGATCGTGCGGAACTGCCGCAGCACGTCTGCCTGGACGGTGACATCCAGGGCGGTGGTGGGTTCGTCGGCGATGATCAGTCGAGGGTCTGTGACCAGGGTTGAGGCGATCATGGCCCTCTGCAGCATGCCGCCGGACAGTTCGTGCGGGTGCTGGTTCATCCGCTTTTCCGGTTCGGTGATGCGGATGTCCGCCAGTGCTTTGACCATCCGGGCGTAGGCCGTCTTCCGGGCCTGGCGGAGGTGGACCCTGCTGACCTCTGTAAGTTGGGAGCCGATCCGCAGGGCAGGATTGAAGCTGGTGCCTGGGTCCTGGTACACCAACCCGATTGAGGTGGCCAGCGTCCGTGGGTCGTTCTTCCTGAGCAGGTTCAGTTCGCCGAGCCGCATGGAACGAGCACTGACGACCAGTTCTTCGGGAAGGAGCCCGGCGATGGACATGGCCGTGAGCGACTTGCCGGAGCCGGATTCGCCTACGAGCCCGACCACCTCGCCTGCATGGATGCTGAGGGAGACGCCCTTGACCAGTGGCACGCCGTGCGGGGTGCTGACGGTGAGGTTGTCGACCTCCACCAGGGCTTCGTTGTCCGCCCGAAGTGAGGCCGGCACCTCGGATGCCGCTTTGACGCTGCCGAACTTCCGTCCGCCGCGCGGGTCGGTCGCTGCAGCGAGCCCGTCGCCGATGAGCATGGCGCTCAGGCCTGCCACCGTGATCATGATCGACGGCATCACCGCCTGGAGGGGCTGGGAGTAGATGTTGACCAGGGCCTCATTGAGCAGACGCCCGAAGTCGTAATCCGGGTTCTGCACGCCGAGGCCGATGAAGGACAGACTGGAAAGCTCAATGAGGGTGGTTGCAAAGACGGTTGCGGTCAGCACGAGCAAGGGCTCGGCCATGTTGGGCAGCAGGTGGCGGGTGATAATCCGCGGACCCGGCACGCCCAGCAGCCGGGCCGTGGACACGTAGTTCCGCTGGGAGATGGAGGCCGCCATGTTCGCGGTGAGCCGTGCGAACGCAGGAATGCTCGCGATGGCAATCGCCAGCACGGCAGACCAGGCGCCCTGCCCGAGGATGGCTGCGATCAGCAGTGCGAAGATGAGGCTGGGGTAGGCGACTGCGGCGTCGATGACGCGGAGGACGCCGTTGCGGATTCCGGGTGGCGCGAGCCAGATGAAGGTGCCGATCAGGACACCGCCGACGACGGCGATCACCGTGGTGGCGGCGGTCATGAGCAGGGTCAGCCGGCTGGCCACGAGCGAGCGGGCCAGGACGTCCCGCCCGAAGTCGTCCGTTCCGAGCAGGTGCGCGGGACCGGGCCCTTGGGACGCATCAGGCGTGAGCTTTTCGGCTGCCTCGGTAAGGAACATCGGCGCCAGGACGGCCACCAGGACCATAACACTCATGAGGACGATGCCAAGGATGAGTCCGGTGCTCCAGCGGAAGCGGCGTTTCACGCGGCGGTTTTCAGCCATGGGACTTTCCCCCTCCGAGGGTGCGCGGATCGATGATGCCGAGGATGACGTCGACCAGCAGGTTGAGAATGATGGCGAGGAAGCCCAGGACCAGGATGATGCCTTGGATGACCGGGTAGTCTTTGTTGATGATGGCCGTGACGATTTCCTTGCCGAGTCCTGGCCAGTTGAAGACGTTTTCGATGATGATCGCGCCACCGAGCATGCCGGCCAGGATCAGGCCGGCAAGGGTGAGCGTGGTGGTCATCAGGTTGGGCAGGGCATGGCGTGCATAGAGCCGGAGCGACGGCAGGCGCCATCCGCGGGCTGTCCGCAGGTAGTCCTGTTCCAGGACTGTCGCCGTCTCGCGGCGGACCACGCGCGAGATGGAACAGATCGGAGCGATGGAGAGGCCGACGACGGGGAGGATCAGGGAGCTCAGCGTTGCCGCGCCGGCGGCCGGAAGGACCTTGAGGACGATCGCGAAGACCACCACCAGCATCGTGGCGATAACGTACTGCGGCACAGCCTGGAAGAAGCCCGTCAGCATCCCAAAAGATACGTCCAGCCACTTTCGCCGTCCACCCCGGGTCAGGATGCCCACCCCCATCCCTGCCGGAACGGAAACCAGTAAGGTGACCAGGATGCCGAGGATGGCGATCTCGGCCGTAAAAGGCAGCTTGGTGGCAATGATCGAGGACACCGAGGTGCTGTAGGCGAAGGACTCGCCAAGGTTGCCGGTGAGCAGGTGTCCGACGTACTGGATGAACTGCAGGGGCAGTGGCTGGTTCAGGCCCAGGCTTTCCCTGATCGCTTCGATCTGCTCGGTGGTGGCGTCTGCGCCCGCGACGGCCACGGCCGGGTCGCCGGGGAGCAACGGCACCATGAAGAAGGTCACGACGACGAGAAGCGCCACGGACAGCAGGACGCCACCTGCGCGGCGAAGGGCATAGGCGGCCCAGGGGGAGAGGCCCCGGGTGCCGCCCCGGGGGCCCTTGGTGGCCCCCGGGGTTTGGCTCTCTTCAAGGATGACCGCTTCCTTGGAGAGCATCGTGGGTTCTGTCATCTTCTATGAACCTTTACTTACTTGGTGATCCGCAGGGTGCCGTAGTCGACGATGCCCGAGGGGGCCTGGATGGAGAATCCGGGGCGCTGGGCGACGATCTGGGGCTCACCGACAAACGGGTAGATGTCGTTGTCCTCCAGGGCACTTATCTGTGCCTTCGTGTAGGCGTCGCAGCGCTGGTTATCGTCGGTGGCTGCCTGGGCCGTGGAGATGTCGGCGAGGATATCGGCGTTTTCGCCGCCACCGATGTTGCGTCCGCCCTTGTCGGTGGGGACGCCGGCGATACGGGTCAGGGAGGCAGCGACGGTTCCGACGAAGTTGGCGTCACCCTGGACGGTCATGTCCCAGGTTTCCGGCTTGGTCTGGGTCATGGTGGCCCAGGTTCCGTTGTCCACGAGGTTCAGGTCCACGGTTGCTCCTGCGGCCCGAAGAGCCTCCTGCACATAGGTGCTGCCGGCACCGTTGGGTCCAATACTGGTGGTGCCCACCATTTTGAAGGTCTTTCCCGCAAGGACAGCTTTGGCAGCCGCGGCGTCCTCCTTGGTGATGTGGGAGTTGTCCTGGAGGGCGCACGCCACGGTGGGGGCCACGATGGAGTTGTAAGTGATCCCCTTGTTGGCGTAGGCCGCGGCGTTGAAGGCCTGCTGGTTCATCAGCTGGGCCACGGCCTTGCGCAGGGCCGGGTCGGTGAAGGGGCTTCCCGGGCGCTGGTTGAAGAGCAGGAAGATGCCGGCGAAGGGAACCGTGGTGATGGTGTAGTCCTTGTTGCCGTCAAACCGGCCCGTGTCGGCAGGGGCGATGTCGGAGACGTCCATTTCACCGGTAAGGAGCTGGTTGGCCACAGTGGTCTTGTTGACGCCCGGGAAGAACCGCACGGTCTTGGCCGGCGTACCTGCCGGTTCCTTTGACCACTTGGGCCAGGCTTTGTAGTCGGAGCGCAGGGTCATGTCGTAGCTGACGCCGTGGCTGGCCTTGGTCAGCGTGTAGGGGCCGGAGAAGGCGCCCTGGACGGATCCCTTTGCGAGGCCGTCCAGGTCAGCGAGACCTGCGGGGCAGATGATTCCGGTTTGTGCGAGGGTCAGGCCGCCGATCAGCTCAGACCAGGGCTGGGCAAGCTTGATGGCCACCGTACCCGCGGCATCATCAGCGGTGATGGTGGGCTGTCCCGGACCGAACACGAGCTTGGAGAAGTTGTTCTTGGTGGCAGGATCGGCGAAGTAGCTGAGGGACTTGGCGACGATGGTGGGTGTAATGGCAGTGCCGTCGGCGCAGGTTGCGTCCTTGCGGATGGTCAGGGAGGCATCTGTCGCCGTCGACGTCCAGTCGGTGGCAAGGCCACCGATGAACTTCCCGTTGTCATCGCGGCGGACCACGGTGTCGAAGAGGAATCGGGCCACCTCGTAGTCGTCCTTGGCGTTGGCCTTGGCGGCGTTGAACGTGGTGGGGTCGGCGTTGAGCGCGGTCCTGATGGTGTCCGTCGACGGGCCGGCGCTGCCACCGTTTCCGCCGGTACCGGTGGTGCCCGTGGTGCAACCGGTCAGCAGCAACGCTGCCGCCGCTCCGGCTGCGGCCAGGGAGGTAATTCGTCCGTGCATGGTATCTCCTCGATACAAGGGAAATCTGCGAGTAAGTTCGCGAATGAGAAGAGTTTCTCTTATCGATCCAGGCAAGTCAACGGATATTTGTGAGCTGACACACGCCCGTTACATGGACCCCGGGAATTTACCTGCCGGCAACAAAGAGCCGACTTATTTACGTCGCCCGCCTGTTGCCCCCTTGACGGATCGGCAAACAAACGCGAAACTTTTCTCATATGTGATTGCTGCCTCATTTGATCAATGTGATCCCGAGGCCGGCGTCGTCCGCAGAACCAACAAAGGTGACAACAATGGCAACAACACTCGAACTCACTGTCCGCAAGGCCACCTGGACGCGCCCGCCGAGGGAGCTGGTCAAGGCCTTCGAAGCGTTCCCGGTGGCCAACATCGGCGACGCAATGGAACGCCTTGGTATCGTCGATGGCGGAATCAGCGCCATCTGGTCCGGCGCCCACTGCGTCGGCTCCGCTCTTCCGGTCCTCGGTGCCGCTGGCGACAACGCGGCGGTCATCGAGGCCCTGAACTACATCGAACCCGGCGACGTGGTGGTCATCAACGGCTTCGGCCATGAGCACCGTGCGCTCGTGGGCGAGCAGCTGTCCCAGCGTTTCGAGGCCGCCGGCGCTACCGGTGCCGTCATTGATGGCTACATCCGGGACCGGCACACGATCACCGAGATCAAGTTCCCGGTGTTTGCCCGCGGGGTCACCCCCGCCGGTCCCTTCAAGAACGGCCCCGGCGTCATCGGCGAACCCGTGGCCATTGGCGGCATTGTCTGCGCCGCTGGTGACATCGTCGCCGCAGATGATGACGGCGTCGTGATCATCCCGCAGGCCCGCGCGGCCGAAATCCTGGAACGTGTCATCGCCGTAGCGGCCCATGAGGCCGAAATGACGGCCGAGATCAGCCGTGAATACAGCTGACCGCACCTATCCGGCGCCCTGAACCAGCCCTAGACTGAAAGACATCCAATGACTACTGCATCGACGGACTCAGTGGAACTGAACACCGCACAAATCAAGGTCGTCACTGCTGACGGCAAAGTGGTGCGAAAGGCAACCATTGCCGGCACCATGGGCTCCTTCGTGGAGTGGTACGACTACGGGATCTACGGGTTGCTGACCACGTACCTGGCCATCAACATCATGGGCTCCAAGGACCTCGGATCCCTGCTCCTGACCAACGTCGGCTTCCTGGTCAGCTTCCTCGCCCGGCCTTTTGGCAGCGTGATCTGCGGCGTCCTTGGCGACAAGCTGGGCCGCAAGAACCTCCTGGCCGTCCTGCTGCTGCTCATCTCCGGGGCCACAGCCTGTATCGGCCTCATTCCCTCCTCGTCCGTGATCGGCTGGGCAGCCCCGGCGCTGTTGATCCTCTTCCGCATCCTGCAGGGTTTTTCCGCCGGCGGGGAAGTGGCGGGTGCCATGGCTTTCGTGGGCGAATACGCCCACAACCGGCACCGGAACTTCGCCATGAGCTTCATTGCCGTGGGATCCTTCTGCGCCCTGCTCTTCGGCAGCGCATTCTCAGCGGTTTTGATCACCACCCTGGGTGATTCCACGATGGAGTCCTGGGCATGGCGCATCCCGTTCCTGTTTGCCCTCCCGCTGGGCTACGTGGGCTACTACATCCGCTCCAGGATGGAGGACACCCCGCACTTCGCCGCGCTGCGTGAGCGCAACGTAGTCGAACGGAACCCGCTGCGCACCGTCTTTACCTCCAAGCGCCACCTGAAGGCCATCGCGCTGACCATCTTCCTGCCCGCCCTGAACGGCCCCGGCTACTACTTGCTCTTCGCCTACATGCCCACGTACCTCAAGACCCAGCTCGGCTCCGGCAACAACTTCTCCATGGTCCAGGCCTTGACCGTGACCGCCTTCAGCCTCGTGGCCATCATCATCTCCATCCCGCTGATGGCGCTCCTCTCGGACCGCATCGGCCGCAAGCCGGTCATGGTACTTTCCGCCGTCCTGATGGCAGTGGTTTCCTACCCGATGTTCGCCATGATCACCACCGGCAACATGCTGATGGCCTGCGTGGCAACCGTGGTGATGGCCATCGCCTTCTCCGGCCACGCCGCCGTAGTGCACACCGTATTGACCGAAATGTTCCCCACCACCGTCCGTTACAGCGCATACAGCATCGGCTTCAGCATCAGCACCATCATCTTCGGCGGCAGCGCGCCGCTGGTGATGACGGAGATCATCAAGGCCACCGGCAACAGCATGGTTCCGGCCTACGCTTCCGTGGGCACCGCCATCATCACACTGGTTTCCGTCTTCTTCCTGAAGGAAACCAAGGGCCAGCCGCTCGCCACCCACTAGGAAGATACGCACGACGGCGGCCTGCCGCCTTTGCCGCCGGGCCGCCGTCGTTGGACCATAAGCACCACAACCAGAACTGTTGGGAGTCACCTTGGGCATCAATTCAGTCGCCGTCGTTGCAGACCTCGGCGAGAGCTACGGAAATTACAGCATCGGCGATGACGAGGCCCTGCTGGGCCTGGTCACGGCCTCCAATATTGCCTGCGGCTTCCACGCGGGGGACCCGCGCGTCATGGACGCTACTGTGAAGTCCTGCGTGGAGCGCGGCATCGAGCTGGGCGCGCACCCCGGATACCCGGACCTGGTGGGCTTCGGCCGCCGCCTCATCGAAGCCAGCGAAGAGGAGATTCGCACCGACGTCCTCTATCAGATCGGCGCACTGGACGCGTTCGCGCGGATCCACGGCGGAAAGATCAGCCACGTGGCACCGCACGGCCGGATGGGCAGCATCGCCCAAACGGACGCCAAGCACGCCCGGGCCATCACCGACGCGATCAAAGCGTATAACCCTTCCTACATCGTGATCTGCCAGAACGGCCTGCTGGCCGACGAATCCCGAAAGCGGGGCCTCGAAGTGGGCTACGTCTTCCTGGCCGACCGCGGTTACGGCGAGGACGGCATGCCGGTTTCCCGCAACACCGAGGGCGCCCTGCTGCACGATCCCGAAGAGATCGGCCGCCGCGTGGTCCAGGTGGTTACGGAAGGAACCGTCCGCGCGGTCACGGGCAAGGTGGTTCCCCTGGGCCACGACGCGGATGTGGTCCTCCTGCACGGTGACCATCCACAGGTCCTCGAGAACGGCACGGCCCTCCGCGCCGCCCTGGAGAAGGCAGGCATCACGGCCACCGGGCTCCAGGAAGTCCTTGCCCGGAAGGCTAAAGCGGCCGCGGCCTGAACCGCGCCCCAACCCTTGGGCCCAACCAATGACCGCCACCACCACCGCCGAGCAGGACAGATGACTACGCCACCACCACCAGCAGCCAACCTGGGCCGTCCGCCAGAGCTGGAAGCCGAACCTTTCGGGGATTCGGCCCTCATGCTCAGGGTTTCCGACGGCGACGCCGAGGTGCGCCGGGCCGGCGCCCGGAGGCTGAGGGACATCCTTCTGGACGTGCGTCCCTTTGGCGTGCTGAACCTGGTGGCCGGAGCCGAATCGCTTCTGGTGGAGTTTGACTGCCTGGCTGTCAGCCACGGCCAGCTGGCCCAAACGGTCCGGCTGGCCGTGGCTGGAATGGGTCTCCAGGACGGGGGGCCCGCGGCCGGGGCCAGGGACTTCGTCATTCCCATGGTGGCCAGCGCGGAGTTCTCCCCGGACCTTCCGGATGTTGCCGCGGAGCTCGGGCTCAGCGAGGATGCAACGCTCACGGCGCTGACGTCATCGGTGCTCACCATCAACCTCCTGGCGGCCGCCATGGCCCCCATGATGGCAGGAGTAAAATTCCCGGGCCAGGTCAGCCGGTGCGCGGAGCCCCGAACGGACGTTCCACCGGGATCGGTCATGGTGGCGGGGACCAGCGCCATCATCCAGCCGTTCCCCGGACCCAGCGGCTGGAAGGTCATCGGCCGTACACCCGTGACCATCTGCGATATCCGGGAAAACCCTGCCACGTCCTACCGGCCTGGGGACCGCGTGCGGTTCGAAGTCATCCCGGAAAGCCGCTGGGCAGAACTGGCGGGCCGGTTCCTCCAACCCGCGCACCAAGAGGAAGGCGGCCGGCATGGAACCGACGCGTGAGCAGGACGTCACACTCACCATAAACGAGGCCGGCTGGTTGTCCACCTTCCAGGACCTGGGACGCGAGGCCTCGGAGTACCTTGGCGTCCCGTGCGGCGGCGCCGCCGACCAGCTCTCCGCAGCCACCGCCAACATCCTGGTGGGCAACAGGCGGCAGGCTGCGCTCATGGAGATTATGGGTGGCAGGTTCGTCGTTACGCCCTCCCGCGACGTCTTCATCTCGGTGACCGGCGCAACAGCCGATCTCGCGGTTGGTGGAGTTCCGGTCCCTATGTGGCAGCCAATCTGTGTCCCGGCCGGAACCCGGGTAGTGATCTCCAATGCCAGGGATGGTATGCGAAACTACCTGGCCTTCAGTGGAGACCTGGAGACCCCGCGGTTCATGGGCAGTGCAGCGCCGGAATCACGGATGGGCTTTCCCCAGCAGCTGTCAGTCGGGCAGAAAGTGGGACTTGCAAGCCGCTACCGCGGTTTCAGCCAGCCCTACCTGGGGCAGCCGCTGTTCCGGTTGCCGGTCCCGGTGCCGGACTTCAGTGCCAAGGTGTGGACAGTTGATGTGGTGGACGGGCCGGAAACGGAAAAGACACCGGGTATCCGGGAACTTCTCAGCAGCAGCGTCTACACGGTGGGGGGCAAGTCCAACCACGTGGGCCTCCGCCTGGACGGCCCGGTCATCCACCCGGAGGGGCTTGGTGAAATCGTCTCGCACGGCGTGCCCATTGGCGCCTTTGAGATCCCGCATGGTGACGAACTGATCATTCTGGGCCGGTCCCGGACCCTGACCGCGGGCTACCCGATTGTGGCGGTTGCAGCCAAGGCGTCGCTGCCCCTCTTGGGCCAGGCAAGCCCCGGGCAGAAGATGACGTTCCGCTGGGTCAGCCAGGATTTCGCCGTCGAGCGCTGGCGGGAACAGCAGCGCCTGCTCTGCGCACTGGAGGACCGGGTGCAGAACCTGTTCGGCGCCGTCGGGCTTCCCCTTGCCCAAGGCCCGGCGGCTGCGCTCTCCGGAGCCCGCGCCGCCTGAAACTGTTGACGCCGCGAGTTTCAAATGAGAAACTCTTCTCAAATCTAATTTTGTTCTTGTTTTAGCCGGTTTTATCCGGCCACGCCTGCCGCGCTGCCTGCGCAGTGCGCCGGAAGGAAAGAGACAGCACCATGGAGCTTCTGCACGGCAAAGTCGCCATCATCACGGGCGCGGGCACTGGCATGGGCCGCGAAACCGCCAAGGTCCTGGCGGCAGAAGGCGCCGCGGTGGTCCTCGTGGGGCGCCGCCAGGACGTACTGGAGGAACTCGCCACGGAGATCGCCGCCGCCGGCGGCCGCTCCTTCGTGCGCACGGCGGACATCGCCAGCAAGGATGAGGTGGAGGCGCTCGTGGCCTGGACCCGCGACACCTTGGGCCCGGTGGACATCCTCGTCAACAACGCGGGCAGCGCCAGTAAGGTCCTCAACGTGCGGTGGATCGCCGAGGAGGAATGGAACCAGGTCCTGGACGTGAACCTCAACGCTGTCTTCCTCCTTACCCAGGCTGTCCTGCCGGACATGCTGGGCCGCAAAACCGGAACCATCATCACCGTCTCCTCCCTGGCCGCGGTCAACCCTAACCTGCTGGGCGGGGCGGCATACGGTGCGGCCAAGGCCGCGGTCCGGAATTTCATGACCTACCTGCACACCACCTTCCGCAACGAGGGACTGCGCGCCGTCACCATCCTCCCCGGCGAGACTGCCACACCCATCCTGGATAACCGGGCCCGGCCGCCGCACCAGGAGGAACGCGAGGCGATGGTCCAGCCCGAAGATGTTGCACGCGCCATCCACCTGGTGGCGACGCTGCCGCAGCGCACCGTTGTCCAGGAACTCGTCATTGCCCCCACCGTGCAGCGCGACACGTCCGGAGACATTGAAATCAGCCGCTGGACCGGCGCCCCCGAAGAAGACCTTCCCAAAACGACCGCGTAGACGCGGCCACAGCATCCGGGCGGGCCCACTGGCCTGAACCCTCGAACCTTCCTGTCTGAAAGGACATCCCGTGACCTCACCTGCAGCACCCAGCATGCTTAGCTTCCCGCCGTCAGAAGCCGTCCAGCGCGTCCTGCGCACTTCCCTGCGCGTCCAGCAGCCCCAGTCCAGCGGCGACCTGGTGTCCCTGGCCATGGGGGAGCCGGACTTTGACACACCCCAGCAGGTCCGGGACGCCGCAGCACGGGCGCTCCAGGACGGCCACACCCACTACTCGCCGCTGCTGGGCGAGCCGGCGCTGCGGGACGCCCTCGCCGCCAGGATCGGCGGCCTGCTGGGCTCCGGCGTGAGCACCAGCGACATCCTGGTCACCCAGGGTGGAACCGCCGGACTGGCAGCGGCCATCCTCGGCACCGTTAATCCGGGGGACAAGGTGGTCATCCCGGACCCCACCTACTCGCTCTACGCGGACCTGGTGAGCATGGCCGGCGGCACCATCGTTCCGGTGCCCCTCGCCGAGGACCTGCACTGGGACCTGGAGGCGCTGGCAGGTGCCCTCAAGGGCGCGAAGATGTTCGTCTTCTGCAACCCGTCCAACCCCACGGGCATCGTGCACTCACGGGCGGAACTGGAGGCCCTGGCTGAACTGGTGGCCGGTACCAACATCCTGGTGCTTTCCGACGAGGCCTACAGCGACCTGGTCTACACTCCCGAACCGTTCACGTCCGCCCTCGAAATCGAAGGGCTCGCCGGCCGGACGATATACTGCCAGACCTTCTCCAAGAGCTACGCCATGACCGGCTGGCGCGTGGGCTACCTCTGGGGGCCGGCGGACGTCATTGCCGCCGCCGCACGGGTGCACAACACCTTTAACGGCTCCATGAACACGGCCGTCCAGCTGGCAGCCCTGACCGCCTTGCAGACCTGCGGCCCGGACATCGAGCGGATGCACGCC
The DNA here is from genome assembly GCF_054890965.1 of Arthrobacter sp. C152. Classification (NCBI taxonomy): domain Bacteria; kingdom Bacillati; phylum Actinomycetota; class Actinomycetes; order Micrococcales; family Micrococcaceae; genus Arthrobacter; species Arthrobacter sp. C152. Next base: position 7,398 of record NZ_JBTZSU010000025.1, on the reverse strand, counting down.
TCGTACGCGGCCCGCCGCGAACTGATGTACAACGGGCTGAAGGACATCCCGGGGCTGGCAGTCAGCTCACCCGAGGGTGCGTTCTACCTCTTCCCCAAGTACGACGCCGATCTGCCGGCAGCGGAAATGGTGGCGCATCTTCGCAGCCACGGCGTGGCAGTCCGTCCCGGCAGCGAGTTCGGCCGCAACGGCGAGCACCACCTGCGGCTTTCCTACGCCGCCAGCGCCGACGCCATCACCAAGGGTGTGGAACGGCTCGCAGCCGGCCTCGCTGCACTGAAGTAAGCCGCTCATGGCCACCACCAGCACCGCTCCCGCTTTGCGCAGCGATACGCTGCGCAACCGGAAGCACATCGTCAGGTCGGCCGGCAGGCTCTTCGCCGAGGGCCGCCAGGCCACCATGGCGGACATCGCCCGGGCTGCCGAGGTCTCCACGGCCACCGCCTACCGCCATTTCGCGTCGGTGGACGAGGTCCTTGCCCGGTTCCGGTTTGACGTGGGCAGCGAACTCCTGGACTTCAGCCGGCAGCAGCAGGCCAGTGGCCTGGAGCTGCTGCGGCTGGTGAGCGCCAAATGGGTCGAACTGGTCGTCACGCACGGCCGTGCCATGGTTCATACCAGGTCCGGGGAAGGCTACCTGGCCCGCTTGCGCACCGGTGCCACGCACCTGACCGTCCAGGCCGACGCCCTCAGCCCTGCATTGCGGGACACCTGCCTGGAGCTCGGCGTGGAGGACCTGGGCGACGAAGCCATGTTCCTCTGGAATATCCTGTTCGATCCCCGCGAAATCTTCGACCTGATCGAAACGCTGGAGTTGTCACCCGAGGGTACCGCCAACCGCCTCGTCGCCACGCTGGTGGGCGCACTGAAGGGCTGGTGCGGCCTGGAGGCCAGGCGCAGGCCATAAGCTTGGTATGCAACAGAAAGGGGCTGGGAAGTGCGAAGCGACACTCAACGCAACCGCAGGGAACTCGTCAACGCGGCCGGTGCCCTGTTCGCCGCGCGCCGCGGGCCTATCAACATGACGGACATCGCCAAGCACGCCGAGATTTCCACGGCCACCGCCTACCGGCATTTCGCCTCAGTGGAGGACGTCCTGGCCGAATACCGCTTCAACGTAGGGCAGAAGCTGCGGGACTACAGCCTCAAGCAGACCACCACAGGGCTCGAACTGCTCGAAGCGGTCAGCCGCAAGTGGGTGGACCTGGTGGTCAAGCACGGCGGTGCCATGCTCTATACGCGGTCGGGCGAGGGCTACCTCGCCCGCCTGCGGACGGGCGCCTTCTATCTCACCGTCCAGGCTGAGGCATTACAGCGGCCGCTGGAGGAAGCCTGCGCTGAGCTGGGGCTCAGCCCGCTGGGCGATGAGGCCATGTTCCTCTGGAACATCCTCTTTGACCCCCGCGAAATCCTGGATCTTATCAATACCGTAGGGCTGACCAAACAGCAGGCCAGCGAACGCCTGGTAGCTACGCTGTGCGGGGCGCTCAGGGGCTGGGATGGGGACAAGGCCGGCGGGAGCAAAGCCGCCCGCTGAACTCAGCTGCAGGGCGAACCCTGGCTGCCGGCCGCCCCGCGGCCGGGCCCTCTGCGGGGCCACTCAGGCGAGCTCAGCCATCCGCACGCTGCGCAACGTGATCCCGCGCATTTCACTGCGGATCAGTTCCGCGGGCACTGCGGCCAGGGATGCGACTTCGAAAAGATCCAGCTGCCCCGTCTTCAAAGCCATAACCGTCAGTGACCGGCGGCGTGCCTCCAGCTCGGACTTCCGGCCCATGGCGGCATCCAACGCCTGGGTGGCCGCCCGGATTGCCGTGAGGTGTGAAGCCGCCGGCCACCCTGCCGGCTGAAGCTCCAGGTATCCCAGGCCGAGCCGGCGTCGGACTTCCACCTTCTTGACGCCGGCTGCTGCGGCAATGGCAGCGAGTGGAACACGGTCTGCCAGTGCCTGCGCAACGCTTTCGTTCCGGCGGCTAATGGCGGTGCGGATGCTGCTGTCCGCCTGGGCGAGGTGTTGCCGGTTCAGCGACAATTGGCTTCGAAGCGCCTCCTGGTCGATGGGTTCGAAGCGCCGCCGGCCGCCGCGCACCGGGTGGCCGGCCACGCTAGCGCCTGTCCGAGTCCGGATCGAGCGCCCAGACGACCGGCTTGCCCTTGAAGGTGGGCATGAGGCTGCCCTCAAAGAACTGCTGGCCATTCCGCGGATCGCCGTCGGGGCTCCACCAGCCGCTGGCCGGGCAGTGTGTGCCGGTGCCCGCCAGCATGGGCCGCGAAGAGCGGCAGCGGAGAGTGGATGTTCTGAGGCTGGAAATCATCGTGGGGCTCCTGGGGGCGTTATGCGTTGCGGAAGGAGATGAGCACCTTGCCGGACTGCGTGGGGTCCTTGGCGAGGTCGAAGGCTTCGAGGGCCTGGCTGGACGGGAATTCGTGGGTGACTACGGGTTCGATGACGAGGGACCCGTCGGCCAAGGCGGCCAGGACTTCGTCGATTTCGTCGTTGAAACGGAAGGAACCCACCAGTTCCAGTTCCCGGGTGATGGCCAGGGAGATGGGGACAGGCTGGTCTCCGGTGGGCAGCAGGCCCACCATGACGACGCGGCCCCCGCGCATGGCGCCGCGCAATGCCGATGCCAGGCCGCGGTGGTTGCCCGAGGATTCCAGGACGACATCGGCCTCTACGGCGGCGATGGCCTCGGTGTCCGTGGCGAGGATGGTGTGAGTGGCGCCCACCGCCGTCGCGATCTTCAGCGGAGCTTCGTGCATGTCGACGGCGGTGATTTCCGCGGCGCCTGCCCGCTTGGCTACGGCCACGATGAGGCTGCCGATGGGGCCGCTGCCGATGACGAGGACGCGCTTGCCCGCCAGGTCGCCGGCCTGGGCGACGGCGTGCCAGGCGACGCTGGCAGGCTCGGCGAGGGCGGCGGCGCGCAACTCCAGGCCCTCGGGGAGCGGACGGAGCATCCTGGCGGGCAGGACGGAGTAGCGGCTGAACGCGCCCTGGGTGTGCGGGAAACGGGCGGCACTGCCCAGATACGTGCATCCGGGGGAGAGGTTGGGCCGGTCCTCCGGGTAACGGGCGCCGTTTCCGCCTGGGGTGGCGGGGTGGACGGCGACGTTGGTGCCCACTGCCGGGCCGGAACCGTCCGCCGCAGCCTGCACCACTGTGCCCACTACTTCGTGGCCAAGCACCAGGGGTGCACGCAGGATGGATTCGCCGGCGGCGCCATGCAGCCAGTAGTGCAGGTCGGAGCCGCAGATGCCGCCATAGGCGATGTCCACTACGGCTTCGTGGGGCTGGGGCGCCGGCTGCTCGATGGCCTCGATCCGGAGGTCGCCCACGCCATGGACCACGATGGCCTGCCCGGATAGTGCGTTGGTTGTTGCTGTTGCCATGTCAGACCACCGTTGTCATTCCGCCGTCGATAAAAATTGTTTGGCCATTGACGTAGTTGGAGGCGTCCGAGGCCAGCCACGTCACCGGCCCTGCCAGGTCCTCCACCGTTCCCCACCGGCCTGCAGGGGTCCTGCCAAGGATCCATGAGTTGAAGGCTTTGTCGTCGACGAGGACCTGGGTCATTTCCGTGTGGATGTAGCCGGGGGCGATGCCGTTGATCTGCAATCCCTCTCCGGCCCATTCAGCGGTCATGGCGCGGGTGAGGTTGCGCAGCCCGCCCTTGGCGGCAGTGTAGGCGCCGATAGTGGGGCGGGCGAGGTCGGACTGGACCGAACCGATGTTGATGATCTTCCCGCGCTTACGCTCCAGCATCCGGCGGGCCGCCTCGCGGCCCACGAGGAAGGCGCTGGTGAGGTCGGTGGCCAGGACGCGGTTCCAGTCGGCGATATCCAGGTCCAGCAGCGGGACGCGGTGCTGGATGCCCGCGTTGTTCACGAGGATGTCAAGGGGGCCGTGCAGGGCTTCGGCCTCGGCTACGCCCGCGGCAACTTCGGTTTCCGAGGTGATGTCGAAGGAGACTGCGCCTACCTTGTCATCACCGAAGGCGGCCGCCAATTCCTTCCGGCTGGCTTCCAGCCGTGCCGGGTCCAGGCCGTGGAGGACGACGGCGGCACCCGCCCTGGCCAGGCCGGTTGCCAAGGCTTTCCCGATCCCCCTGCTTGATCCCGTTATCAGGGCTCTCCGCCCGGTCAGGTCGAAGGGTGATGGGTGGTCCATGGAAGTGCCTCTTCTCGACGTTCGCTGCTGGGCTCCGGGCGTGCCTTACGCCACGTTTACGAGCCTATTGGCCACACGATGAAGAGTCAAGCACAATTTCTCATTTGCGAGAAATTTATAGTTTTATGCTCGGAAGTCAGGGCCCGGCTTCTGCCCGTCTGCGCGGCGCCGTATTGCCTCGGCCACCAGTTCGGACATCCACGGGCGGGTTCCTCGGTGGAAGGCCATCCCGGGCGGCAGGCCTTTGATGGAGGGGGTGGAGCCGGTGATGTTGATGGTGATGCGGCCGTCGCTTAGCGGGGCATTGCTGATGTGCAGGTCGCCGAAGGATTCGGGAAGGACGGGATCGAGCCAGACGCCGCCTGCGGACACGACCGGGTCGTACCGCATCAGGCTCGAGACGAGCTGGATGGGCGCGGTGGCTGCCCATGCCTGGGGCGAGCAGGCGGTGGGGTAGGGGACGGGGGCGGCCAGGTGTTCGCGGCTGAAGCCGCAGAAGAGCTCCGGGAGGCGGCCGCCGGAGAACTCTGCTGCCTCCATCATTCCGGTGGCGATTCGTTGGGCTTCGGCCACGAAGCCGTAGCGGAGGAGCCCGGCGGCGACGATCGCATTGTCGTGGGGCCACACGGACCCGTTGTGGTAGCTGGCAGGGTTGTAGGCGCCCATATTGCTGGCCAGCGTGCGTACGCCCCAGCCGCTGAACATCTCCGGTGACATCAGGTGCGCCGCCACCTGGGGGGCTTTGTCCTCGTCGATCAGGCCCTGGAGCAGGCAGTGCCCCATGTTTGAGGCGCAGGCATCGACCTGCCGTTTCCTGCCGTCGAGCGCGATCGCATAGTACCCGCGCTCGGGGATCCAGAACTGCTCGTTGAACTGCTTCTTCAGCCGCGCCGCGCGATTGGTGAGGTCGTTGCCCAAAGCGATGTCGCCGTCGTCGTACGCCAACCATGCGCGGGACAGGTAGGCGACGTAGACGTAGGCCTGCACCTCGCACAGTGCGATGGGCGGTTCCGCCAGGGTGCCGTCGGCGAAGTTGATGCCGTCCCAAGAGTCTTTCCAGCCTTGGTTGATCAATCCCTGGTCGTTCAGCCGCTGGTACTCAACGAAGCCGTCGCCGTCCTTGTCGCCATATGTCGTGATCCAGTCCAGTGCGCGGTCGGCGTGGGGCAGCAGGGCCTTGATGGTGTCCGCGGCGAATCCCCACCGGCTGACCGCTCCGAGCACCATCAGGAACAGGGGAGTGGCGTCCACGCTGCCGTAGTAGTTCGACTTGCCCCCCAGGGAGAGGCCGCTGGAGACATCAAGCCGGACCTCGTGAAGGATCTTGCCGGGTTCTTCTTCGGTCATGGGGTCCACCACGGTGCCCTGCCGGTCGGCCAGTGTCTGGAGCGTGCCCAGTGCGAGGGACGGGTCCACCGGCATGGCCATGACCGAGGCCCACAGTGAGTCCCGGCCGAACAGGGTCATGAACCAGGGTGCGCCCGCGGCGACAACGACCCGTTCCGGATGGTCGGGGTCTTCGATCCGGAGGGCGCCCAGATCGTCATAACTGCGGCGCAGAGTCCGCTCAACCGATCGATTGCCAACCTGCAGTACCGGGATCTTAGCCACCCACTCCTGCCGGCGCCGGTCCCGGGGAGACAATGAGTCGCCCTCAGAGCGACCAAAAGCCGGTGCCACCTGGGCTCCGTCGTCAACCGGCAGCACGGTGAGAACACTGCTCCACTGCCCGTGCGCGGGCACCGACACCCGGTAGACCAGGCTCTCCTTCGAAATGTCGGCGCCCGGTGCCTGGACAACCATGCCCTTGCGGACGTCCTGCCACCTGCCGCCAATGGTGAGCGCGCCGACGTCGGAATATCTGGTTTCCTCCCATCTCCGCCGGATCCGTGCCTCCTTGACCTCGAAGAGGTCAGCGAAATCCGCCTCGACTTCCATCGCGATGAGACACGCCGCCGGCTCCGGCGAGTAGTTGTAGACGGTGAGCTGCTCCTGGAGGCCGGCCCCCACCTCCCGCAGCCGTTCTACGATCAGCGGGCTGTCTGCGTAGCCGTCGGACCTGGGAACCCGGCCTACAAAAACGGCGCGGAATGGCTCCCTCGTCTCCGCCGTGAGCGGCTCGAGTGGCTGGCCATCAATGGTCAGGCGCCAGCCCGAGAGAATCCTGACGTCGGCCACGAAAAGACCCTGCGGACGGTCTGCGTGGATGTCCCCGTTGGATGCCGAGATGCAGAAGGATGACCCCTCGACCAGGGTGACCGCGCCAGCCCCCAGCGGGCCGGCGGCCGTATCGGAATTCCACCCAGCCATTGCGGCCTCCTCCATGAAACCCACGCCGTACGTGCGCGGTACCCTTCCCCGAACGACGCTACGCCTCCCCGCCCGTCACGGCCAGATGGGAAGCATGAAGGCCAGGTAAGCGGAGCGAGCCAGCAGCGGTCGCGGAGAGCGCAGATGGGGGTTGCTTCAGCGGCAGCGTCATTCCACTGGTCTTGTCCAGCAAGGTTTTTAGCCGTCACCAGAGTGGAACATCCGGCGGTGTGGGGGTTTCCCGGGCATGACCCATATGGCCGGGTTGCGATAACCCGGCCGTCGGCACCCGTAATGCGGGTCCAGCTGCTGCCACGCGTAAAGGTGGGGCGCCTGTCAAGGTCTTGTGCGGGCACGTGTCCTGGGCGAGACTCAGGAGACGCACGCTGAATTGATGAAAGATTTGGATGGCGGGAACCAGCAGACCGTAAGGGCAACGATGCCCCCTGTCTGCAAGGCAGCAATGTCGCAGCTTCAGGGATCCTGCAGACCGAAAGGATCGCAATGGCCGGAATGTTCGAACTATTCATGGACGCGGATGCACATTACAGGTTCCGCTTGACTGCGCCGGATGGAACCATCATGGCGGTTTCCAAACCCTTCGACACCAAGAGCGCAGCTGTTTCCGGCATCGCGGCGGTCCGCGAGTACGCCGGCATGGGACTAATTACCGACCAGTGCACAACAAACACCCACGAGACACCGCCACGATATCCTGAGGTATCCGCGACGCACGCCGGAGACTATCCCCGGGCACCGAAGAGCGACTTCCACGCACGCTCCAGAGCCCTTCGCCGGCTTCCAGCATCTTCCCGCTGGGCCAGAGCGTTATAAATGCCGCCTTGGATCGGGGGCTGGCTGCGGGTGGGAAGGGGGTTTAGTCTTCGGCGCGGCGGTCGAAGGTCAGGCCGCCGGGG
>NZ_JBTZSU010000024.1:0-61701 GCF_054890965.1 Arthrobacter sp. C152 | reverse complement strand
TTTTCAAATGAGGCAACGAATCGGACTACGCGGATGTTTTCAATGAGTCAACGCGAGGTCTGGACACGGGTGGCAGCCGGATCTATCGTGCAAAAGTGGCGGCTGCCTGACTGGCAGGAATGGCAAGTGCTGCCAGTCCGCTGTTGCTGCCGCCCATCATAAGGAGGAAGCAGATGGCACGCGTTCAAGAGGTTGAAGAGACCGTTGAAGTCGATGTACCGGTGCGGACCGCGTACAACCAGTGGACCCAGTTCGAATCCTTCCCGCGGTTCATGTCCGGCGTCGAATCGGTCACCCAGCTGACTGACACCACCAACCATTGGGTCACCAACGTGGGCGGCGTCCACCGCGAGTTCGACACCGAGATCGTCGACCAGGCGCCTGACGACCGGATTGCCTGGCGCAGCACCGACGGCAAGTCCCACGCAGGCATCATCAGGTTCACGCCGCTGGATGCCGGCCACACGAAGGTCAAGGTCCACTTTGAATGGGCGCCGGAAACGGCCACGGAAAAGGCCGGCGCGGCACTGAAGATCGACGAGATGCAGGTCAAGGCGGACATGCGGAAGTTCAAGGACTTCATCGAAGCCCGCGGCACCGAAACCGGCGGCTGGCGGGGCGAAGTCTAGCGTCGCGCTGCGAGCCCGTGACGAAAAGGAAGCGTACGACGGCGGGTGCCCACCCGCCGTCGTACGTCTCCTAAGTGCCGGGTTCAGTCCTGCAGCCGCAGCTCCATGAACACGCTGTTGGGGTCCAGGACGTAGCCGCCGAAGGGCGGGCATTCAGTGAAGCCGTGCCTTGCGTACAGCCGCCGGGCAGGAGCGAAATACTCTTCGGTGCCCGTCTCCAGGCAGACGCGCTCAAGGCCGCGGTTCCGGGCGTCGTCGAGGATGTGCCGGAGCATGAGGGTGGCCACGCCGCGGCCCCGCGCCCCTGCCGCGGTGCGCATGGACTTGATCTCGCCGTGCATTGCCGCCCCGGCCGGCCCTTCGAGGAGCTTCAGTGCGCCGCACCCCAAAAGGTTTCCTTGCTCCCGGGCGGTCCAGAACGTGATGGACGGCGCGGACAAGGCGGAGTGGTCCAGGGCGTGGACACTTTCGGCCGGCGAGGTGGCGAACATGTCCGCCAGGTGCTCGCTCAGGAGCCGGTGGACATCGGCGCGTGCGGGATCATCCCGGTCAATGGAAATCATCGCCTCAAATGTACCGGTTGCCCGCTGTGACAGCGGATCAGGTGTCCAGGAGGCCTCCACTGGCCCAGCGCCGCACTGCTTGCTTTTCTGCGGCGTCGAATTCCAGTAAAGCCACGCGGCAGAGTTCTTCAACGTTTTCCGTCCAGGCTGCCGCCAACTCCTCGGCTGTCGCCTGGTCACTGAGCTGGACGTTGGCGTAGGCCAGGCCCTGCAGGACAAAGCTGACGGCACTGCGGGAGACCGGGTGCCCGGCGTTGACGCAATCGTCCCGCACCTGGCGGGACAGTTCGGTCCGGCTGAGGGGTGGATGTTCCCGTAGCCGCTCTGCCATGGCCTGGAAGATTTGCCGGAACTGTGCGGCGGACAGCGCCGGCACGTCCGTCACGCGGGTGACCCGCTCCTCGACGCCCGGTTGTACAGCGGCGGGGACCGGAACATCCTCGAAGGAGAAACGCCTGGAGTCCCAGACCCAGCCGCCCTGGGCCGCGGAATACTCAACGTTCTTGCCGATCTGCGAAACCCACGTCCCGAACTTGCCGAAGCCGCCCCAGTCCGTCTTCAGCGAGGGATCCGCGGTCAGCGCGCGGTGGGCCACCATCGCACCCACCACCGGGCCCGGCGCAGTCCGGACAAACTCCGCCACCTCGCGGATGGCCGGCGAGTGGGTTCTGGCCTTGGCTTGGGCCGCCGCCGCAGCCGCCTGCTGCTCCGGGGAGGCAACAGCGTGCACGGGTTCAGCGGTGGTGCCGTTGAGGATCGCCACGAAATCGTGGGACTCCACCACATGATCCGCCATCTCCCGGTAGGCGAAGGCCACCGCACCGGCCGCGATGACGGTGGTCATGCGGTCAGCCGCGCGGAACCGCTGGATCAGGGAGGTGAAGTCGGCATCGGCCGAGGCAATGAAGAACTCCTCGATACCGCCGCTCCCGGAGAGCGCGTCCATCGCATCGAGCACCAGGTTGATGTCCGTGCTGCTCTTTCCACGTTGAGTCAGGGACGGACAGTCGATCACGCGGAACCCGGCACGGGTCCAGTACGTGCGGTACTTCGAATAGACCATGGGGTTGAGGTAGCAGTTGCGGATCAGGAAACGCCGGGCACCCTCGCCAGATCCGCCGCCGGACAGCGCGTCGGCCCAGTGTTTGGGGTCTTCAGCGAACCGTTTCGCCGCCTGCGGGTCCAGCGCCTGCAGGCCCGTGAAAACGTCGTCGAAATCGACGAACATCGCGGCGCGGATGCCGGGCCGGCGGGAGGGTGTGAGTGCCGCGTTCATTGGGCCACTGTGCCAGCAACACCGGGTACCGGCTACAGCCGCGCCAGGAAGTCCTCCGCGAAGCGCTTCACTCCGTCCCACTCGGTGTACACGTAGTCGCGCGACGTGTCCGTGTCCGCCAGGCCCTTGTCGCCGGCGATCTTCTTCATGACCAGGCGCTTGATGAATCCGTAGTGCGTATACAGCAGCGCGCCGCCGAACAAGCCAACCTGGGCCGGCCGCCAGCCTGTCTCCTGCTCGAACGCCTCGACGTAGTTTTCGGCGTTCTCCGTGTCGCCGTGGGCGGCCATGCTGACGGAGAACAGGGCGGAGGGCAGCCGGTCCAGCACGTCCCGGTTCTTCTGGACGAAGTCCTTGACGTACTCCTCGTGCTTGCCCATGTGGACCGACGCCCCGACCATCACGGCATCGCAGCGCCCCGGTATGGCGTCCCCGGCGTCCTTGATGTCCACGGCGTCAGCCTCGTGGCCGTGCGCGCGGACCACGTCAGCGATGAACTCGGCGATCCGTGCCGTCTGGCCCTCTGTGGTCCCGTAGGGGATGTAGATGCTGGCCATGATGGGCCTCCTCGGGGTGTTCGGATCCGGCCCTCACCACTGTGCCGCGTCCCGCGCGGCGGGCGTAGGGCCCAACGTCCCGGAAAATGGCACTGTCCCTGAAGCGGGCACTGCCCCGGAAGCGGACACTGTCCAGGGCGCACGACGGCGGGCGCCCACCCGCCGTCGTGGGTTCCTCAGCGGTGACGCACCAGCGTGAGTCCGGCCTTCTCCGCGCGGCGGAAGTTCGCGTCGACATGGACGACGTCCCGGCCGGCGCGCTGGAGGAGGCTGGCCGCCACGGCTGAGCGGTAGCCGGAGCCGCAGTGCACCCACAGCCGCCCGGCGGGGAGCTCATCCATCCGCCGCAGCAGCTCATGGATCGGGATGTTCACGGCGCCCTGGATGTGGGACTTTTCAAATTCGTCGGTGCGGCGGACGTCCAGGATGGGATCTCCTTGCGGCCTGTCCAGCACCTCCTGCCAGCCCACGCTGTCGTAGCTGGAGGTGGCCGCCCCGGGCGCCAGCTCTGCCGGCCCGGCACCGATGGCCGCGTCCGGGTTGTCGATGCCGATGCGGGACAGGTCCCGGATGGCGTCCTCCAGGTCCCGGCGTCCGCCCACCAGCGTCAGCTTCTCGTTCCACGGCAGGACCCAGCCCAGGAACGCGGTGAACTTGGTGCCGTCGCCGTACTCGAAGCTGACGCTGCCGCTGAGGTGGTTGCCGGCGAAGGCGATGCGGTTCCGCAGGTCCACCACCCATTCGCCCCGTTCCAGCCGGGACACCAGCTCCTCTCCGCCCACCGAATCCGGCAGTTCCAGGTCCGGCGCCGTGGGTCCGGCCAGGTTGATGGGCGCCATGTGGGCGTAGTAGGAGGGGTAGGCCGTGAGGTTGTGGATGAGCTCACGGACAAAGTGTTCCTCGTCGGGGTCCGTCAGGGCGTGGTTCTCCGCCAGCTGCTCGCCGATGGTGGAGGACTCCACAGCGCTGGCAGGGCCGGACGAGCAGAAGGAACCGAAGCCGTGGGTGGGGTAGAGCCCGGCCTCCCCGTGCGCCACTTCCGCGAGGCGCCGTACCGAGGCGTACTGGTGGTGGGTGAGCGGTACGGTGTCCTCCTCGCTGACCAGGTCGGTGCGGCCCACCGAGCCGTAAAGCAGGCTGCCGCCCGAGAACACCGCCTGCCGCGCGCCGTCGGTGATGATGTAGGAGAGATGGTGGTGGGTGTGCCCCGGGGTGGCCACCGCCTTGAGGACCATCCGTCCCACCTGGATCGTGTCGCCGTCGGAGATCGGCTGGCGCTGGTAGGGGACGTCGTCCTCGGCGTTGACCAGGTAGGCGGCGTTGTGGTCCCTGGCCAGCTGCAGGCCGCCGGTGACGTAGTCGTTGTGGATGTGTGTTTCCGCCACGTGGGTAATCCGCACGCCGGCTTCCGCCACGGCTTTGTCCACCCGGTCCGTGTCCCGCTGCGGGTCGATGACGACTCCCACCTCGCCGTCATGGACCAGGTAGGTGCGGTCGCCCAGCTGGGGCGTCTCGATGGTGACGACTTCCATTTGGTTCTACTCAGGGCCCTTGTCGATGACGCAGAACCGGTTGCCGTCCGGATCCTCCAGGACGATGAAGTCGGGATCGTCCGGGTACAGGTCCCAGTCCACGCGCTTGGCACCCACTGACAGCAGCCGTTCCACCTCGGCGGCCTGATCGTCCGCGTACAGGTCCAAGTGGATGCGCGGGTAGGCCTGGACCGGGGTTTCGCTCAGCATGAGGGACAGGTGGGCTCCGGGGCCCGACGCCGGCGCAAGGGTCACCCACGTGTCGTCACCGGGCTCGCGGGGCACGTAGCCGAGGGCGGCGTGCCAGAAGGCGGTGGCGGCGGCGACGTCGTTGACGCCGAGGACAATCGTTCCGATGGTCAACATCCGCCCAGCCTAATCCGGCTGCCGCGGCCCGGCTAGACTCGCACCCATGGGGGAGAACAACACACCTGACCAACGCCCGCCGTCCAGACGCGCCAACGTCCGCGCCGCCGTCGTGCCTTTGCTGGGCCTCGCCGCGGTGCTGGCCGGGGCGCTGATCGCGTGGAGCAACAGGGAGGCATATTTCACTCTGATCCACGCGCCGCTGGGCAACACCCCCGTCAAAACCATCGGCGGGGACTTCGTGACAGAGGGGGCGCAGGCCGGCATCGCCATTGCCGTCGCCGGCCTGCTGCTGGTCGCGTTCTGGGCGGGCCACAGGGCAGGCCGGCGCGGCGCGGCGTCCGAAGGCTGACCGGGCGGGTCAGAAGCCGACGTGCTCCTTGCCCTTCAGCTGGAGTATCTCGCGGGCCTCGTCCGGGGTGGCGACGTCAAAGTTAAGCGCCTCCAGGATGGTCCGGATGCGGGTGACTTGCTCGGCGTTGGTCTTGGCCAGCTGGCCCGGACCAATCCACAGGGAGTCCTCCAGCCCAACGCGCACATGTGATCCCATGGCGGCGCCGATGGTCGCGAGCGGAATCTGGTTCCTGCCCGCACCCAGGATGGACCACTCGTACTGGTCGCCGAGCAGCCGGTCCGCTGTCCGGCGCATGTGCATCAGGTCCTCTGGATGGGCGCCGATGCCGCCCAGCAGGCCGAAGACCGACTGGACGAAGAGGGGACCTCGTGCGAGGCCACGGGAATGGAAATGCGCCAAGTTGTTCAGGTGCGAGATGTCGTAGCACTCGAACTCGAACCGCGTTCCGTTGTCGTTGCCGATCCCCAGGATGGTCTCAATATCCTGGAAGGTGTTCTTGAAGACGAGGTCCCGGCTTTTCTCCAGGTTCTCCCGCTCCCACTCGTGCTCGAAGTCCTGGAAACGCTCCAGCATGGGGTAGAGGCCAAAGTTCATCGACCCCATGTTCAGCGATGCCAGTTCCGGCTTGAAGATCGAGGCGGGCTGCATGCGTTCTTCGACGGTCATGTGGGGTGAACCGCCGGTGGTGATGTTGATGACGGCGTCGGTGTTGGCCTTGAGCTTTTCCAGGATTGGCGCGAAGTGCTCCGGATCCTGCGAGGGGCGGCCGTCGCGGGGGTCGCGGGCGTGCATGTGGACGATCGCCGCACCGGCCTCGGCGGCCCCGATGGCTGCGTCGGCGATTTCCTCCGCGGACACCGGGAGGTAAGGGGACATGGACGGGGTGTGGATGGCGCCCGTGACGGCGCTCGTGATGATGACTTTTCGCTGTGCCATATTGTCTGTCCTTGCCTAGTAGAGCTTTTCAGTGTTGCCGTCCACCGCGAGCACCTGGCCATTAACGTTCCGGGCCATGCTGCTGGCGGAGAAGGCCGCCATGTTCGCGATGTCTTCGGCGGTGACCATGCGCTGCATCGAGGACTGCTTGTTGTAGACCGCGGCAATTTCTTCCGCGGGCTTGCCGAGCATGTCCGCCTTCGCCGCGATGACTGCCTGGATCCGCGGCCCGTCCACCGCCCCGGGGCAAATCGCGTTGGCCCGTATCCCCTCGGGGCCAAGTTCGATGGCCAGTGTTTTGGTGAAGCCGACCACTGCCCATTTCGACGCGGAATAGGCGCTTCGGCCGGCCATGCCCAGCCTGCCCGCGGCGGAGGACAGGTTGACGATGGCAGGCTCGGTCCCCTGGCGGAGCATGCCCAGTGCGTGCTTTACGCAGTAGAACTGGCCGTGGATGTTGACGTCGAAGGTCCTGGTCCATGACCCGCTGTCCAGGGAATCCACCGGTCCGGTTGGCCCTGCTATCCCGGCGTTGTTCACCAGGACGTCCAGGCCGCCGAGTTCCGTGCGGACGGCGGCCATTAGTCTTTTGACGTCCTCCTCGTTGGAGGCATCCGAGATGCTTGCCTTGAAGCCGTACTTCCGGGCCGCCTCCACTGCGCGGGCGTCGATGTCGGTCACATACACACTGGCGCCCAGTTCCTTGAATTTAGTGGCGATCGCCAGCCCGATCCCGTTGGCACCGGCCGTGACCAGTACTCTCTTACCGGAAAAATCCATGCTCATCTCCTGCCTCGGGTTTGGCTAGTTGGCCGGGACGGCCATGGCGTCGGATTCCGACTTCTGCTCATCGAGTTCGCCGTACTTCAGGAAGAAGGACAGGAACGCGCCAACGGCACACACCGCGACGACGAACCAGAGGCCGGAGAGCTTGCTGCCGGTGGCGTCCTGCATGTAGCCCATGACGTACGGGCCGAGGAAGCCGCCGAAAAGGCCGATGGTGTTCACGAAGGCGATGCCGCCAGCCAGGGTGGAACCGCTCAGCCGGCTTGCCGGGAACGTAAACAGGATCGGCTGCATCGCAAAGAAGCAGAACGCGCCGAGGCAGAAGCCGATGAGGCCTATGACCGGACCGGCGACGGCACCCAGGATGAAACCTGCGCAAATGCCGATCATGGTGGTGCTGACGAGCTTGCGGGCCTTGGTGCCGGTGGTCGCATGCCGGGGGATGAAGAAGGACCCCAGGGCTGCGAAGATCCACGGAATCGCGGTCAGCAGGCCAATCTGGAATGAGGACAGCTTGCCGTACGTCCCAATGATGGAAGGCAGGAAGAACGACAGGGCGTAGACGGCGATCTGTTCGCTCAGATAGATGCCTACTACCAGGAGGATCTGCTTGTCCTTCCAGACGCCCGCCATCCGGTGCGTCCCCGAAGCGGCAGCACCGGCGGCGTCCTCCGCGGCAATCCGGGCTTCGAGGGCAGTTGCTTCCTCATGGGTGAGGAACTTCGCCTGCGTGGGCCGGTCCGGCAGCATCCTCCACACGACGATGGCCAGGAAGCACGCCGGGAGCCCTTCGATCAGGAACATCCACTGCCAGCCGTGCAGGCCGCCGATGCCTTCCATGTTCAGCAGGGCTCCGCCGAGCGGAGCGCCCAGGATATTGGCGAAGGAGACTCCCAGGAGGAAGAGGCCGTTGGCTTTGGCCCGGTCCTTCCGCACGAACCATTGCGTCAGGAAGTACATGATTCCGGGGAACAGGCCGGCTTCGGCGATACCCAGCAGCATGCGCATGATGTAGAAGGACCACTCGTTCTGCACGAACATCATGGCGGCGGAAATCAGGCCCCAGGAGACCATGATCCGGGTGATCCAGAAGCGCGCCCCGACCTTGTGCATGATGAGGTTGGAGGGTATTTCGGAAAGCGCATAGGTCAGGAAAAATAAGCCGGCACCGACGCCGTACGCCGTCGCCGAAATGCCAAGGTCGACTTCCAGCCGCTCTTTGGCGATGCCGATGTTCGTCCTGTCCAGGAAGCTCATGATGTAGGCGATGATGAGCAGGGGCATGAGTTTGCGCAGGATGAGGCTGCTGATTTCCTGCGGCGATCGCATCGCCGTTTTGCTGGGATTGGGCATGGCTTTCCTCAGGTTCGGGCGGCAAAAGGGCGCACGGCGCCAGTACCACCGGGGATTGGGTGCGTAGAAAGGGCTGTAGGGGTATGGAAATGGTCTAGAGGGTCGCGGCAGGCTTGCAGCCGCAGGTCCTGCCGATGTGGAGCTGGTGTGCACAGACGAGTGACTGGTAGAGGGTCGATGGTGTTTCCATCCGTTTGAGGAGGATGGCGAAGGCTTCGTTTGCCATTTCCTGCTGCGGTTGGATGATGGTGGTCAGGTTGATAAGGCCGGAAATGCTGTGCGGGAGCCCGTCGGATCCGGTCACGGCAACGTCCTCAGGGATGCGAAGGCCCCGGGAGAGGGCATACTCCATGACGCCGATGGCTATCTCGTCGCTTCCGCAGACCACAGCGCGCGGCCCGTCCTTCGACGCGAAAAGCCGGGCCGCGGCCGCACGGCCGCCCGTGTTGTTCAGGTGCGTGCTGATCTTCCATCCGCTGGGGATGCTGACGCCCGCTTTCGACGCGGTTTGGATGAAGCCCTGTTCCCGGGCAAGAGACGCACTGGACAGCCAGGGTCCGATCACGGTGGCAACGTCCCTGTACCCGTGGGCGAGGATGTGTTCCATGATCAGCGAGGCGGCAGCGACGTCGTCGATTCCGACGAAGTCTCCCTCCAAGTACGTGGACCGCCTGGACAGGTAAACGAACGGTATCCTCGCCGTCCGCAGGATCCGCAGCGCCGTGGCATCCTTCCTGAAAGCCGCTGCGAGGATCACCCCATCCACGTTGCGTGTGGCCAACGTGGACGTAATTTGGCCAAGCGTGTCGGCATCATCCTGGGTTGTTGCTGTGAAGACTTCGTACCCCGCGTCCGCGGCGGCGGTGATGACGCCCTGCGCCCAGCGGGTGTACATGGGGTTGACGATGTTGGGCAGCACCAGACCGATGACCCGGGTCCGTTGGGGGTCGAGGACAGGTCCGCCTGTACGGGGACGGAAGCCGAGTTCGTTGGCCACCGACAAGACGTGGCGGCGCGTTTCGGGTGAGACGCCGGTCTTGCCGTTCATGACGTAGGACACGGTGGCAGCTGAGACTCCCGCTGCCCGGGCCACCGAAGCGGCGGACACGAACCCGGTGGTCTTCCGTGTTGCCAGTGACGTATCCACTGCTCCCACCTCCTTTGGTGGCCGTACCGTTTTGTGAACACCGTCACCTTATGAAGCCTTAAATGCTTAAGCAACGTTAAGTAGATCCGCTTGACGACGCCTCCTTGATATGTCGGAAATTTCCGACCTATACTTCAGGGGTGCTTCCCGATGCCTTCGCCGCCGTGTCCAATCCGGCGCGGCGCACCATCCTGGACGAACTCCGTGCAGGACCGCGAACGGCCGGTGAACTTACGGGCCTGCTGGACCTCAGCCGGCCCGCGGCCTCCGAACACCTTGCTGTGCTCAGGGAGGCCGGCCTGGTCCGGGAGGAACGGCGGGGCAGGAACCGGGTGTACCACCTCCAGCCTGCCGGCCTGGCCGAGGTCGGCGGGTGGGTGAAGCACTTCGAGCATTACTGGAACCAGCGGCTGGATGCCCTGGCAGACCTTCTGGACGAGGAGAAACCGTCATGACCGAGAACGCCATCCGGCTCGAGCGCCGCTTCCCGCACCCCGCACCCGCTGTCTGGGCCGCGCTGACGACGCCCGAACTGCTGGCCCGCTGGTGGGCGCCGGGCGACATCGCACCCGTTGCCGGCCACCGCTTCACCATGGACATGGGCGCCTGGGGCCAGCAGCAGTGCGAGGTCCTCACCGTGGACCCCGGCACATCAATCAGCTTTCTCTTTTCCGAGGGCATGCTGGACACCACCATCACCTGGCGGCTGGAGTCCGTGGACGGCGGGACCGTGCTTCACCACGAACACGCCGGCTTCCGCCTGGACACCCCCATGGGACGGCAGGCCATCGAGGGCATGGGCAACGGCTGGCCCGGGCTGCTGGAACGGATCGACGGCGTCCTCGCCGGAGTCTCCTGACGCCCCGCCATCCCGCGAGGTGGCAGATCACGGCAATGTTGAGGCCTGCGACTGCCGCGAGGTGCCATCTCGCGGAGGGAGGTCCGGCTAGCGGCTGCGCTCGCCGCCCGCCAGCGGGATGACGTCCGCCTGCGCATCGGGCCCGAGGACCACCAGGAGGTGCCGTGCCGCAGCGCCCGCCGTGGCAGCCTGGTCCACCGCAGCTGCCACCCGCCGGATCACGTCCGCAACCGGTTCCGCCGCGCCTGCAGGAGCCGCGCCGCCTGGTGCCGCGCCTGCCGCCGCACCAGGCGCCGCCCCGCCGTCGTCCGCCCGCCACCACGCCGTCACTTTCGCCCCGCCAACCGCCTCAGCGACGCCCCGCACCAGCGCTTCGGAGTCCGCAACATTCGCCGGCCGCGGGCAAACCAGCGTGATCCGCTCGATCACCCGCCTGCCGGCAGGCGCCTCTGCCGCCAGCAGCGCGCGGTCGTGCCGCCACAGCGCAAAGTGGTACCCGGCGACGAGCCCGGCGGCCACCAGCAGCCCCAGCGGCGCCCGGATCCGATCCACCACGCTGCCGCCGGAGACGTCGCCCAGAAGGAACTCGAAGAGCCGGTAGCCGATCACCAGCAGCGAAATGAGCGCCACCACCGCACTGACGCCGAAGAACGCCACCAGGTACACCCGCCGGCCGGGTGGAATGCCGGCGGCGGTCCGCGGCTGGTGCAGCGGCTTCCAGGACAGCCACCACACGGGGCCGCCCACCGCGAGGGAGCTGATGCCGCCCAGCAGCAGGGTCCGCGTGCCACCGCCGGCCAGCGGCGACACGGCGGCCGCCAGCAGTGCGTTGACCACCACGCCCACACCCGATGCCGCCGCAGCCAGGGCGACGGCGGACGTCACCAGGAGGCTGGCGCGCCTGGTCCTGGCGGAGCGTGCAACGGAGAGCGTGCGGTGGTAGCGCCACACCAAAGCGCCGATGAGGGCCGCCGATATGGCAGGCGCCAGTGGTTCCAGCAGCAGGTTCTGCGGGTCGCTGCGGTCGAAGGCCAGCCGCAGGAGCACAAACAGCGCCACGCCCAGGCCGCCCAATGCCGCCAGGCCCGCAACGAAGATGCCGACAGCGATGACCGTGGCGTCAACCAGGCCGGTCTGGAAGCGGCGGCCGCCTTCCCGGAACCAGTGCCACCACCACACCACGGCTCCGCCGGCCGCCCACACCAGCGACCGCAGCACCGGGTACCACCACGGCTCAGTGGCGGCGGTCAGCGGGAAGCCCCGGATGGCGACGTCCAGCAGTGCGCTGAGGGCGGCGATCGCGACGCCCGCGCCGACGAGCAGGCCGAAGACCGACCCGACGACGGCGCGCACGTCCTCAAGGTGGGACGACGGCTTGAGGGGGTGCTTCCACATCCACCGGTGCCACAGCCAGATGCCGGCCCAGACCAGGCCGTTGGCCAGTGGCGACGCCCATGCGGTCTTCCCGTTGCCGATGAGGGAGGAAAGAAGATCCAGGAACGAGGTGGTGTAAAGGATCAGCGAAAATGCGTACATCGCTGTCAGGTAGAAACCCCACCCGGCGGCGGTCCGCTCCGACGCGTCGTCCAGCCGCCGCCACACAAACCACCACAGCAGCAGAGCCAGCGGGCCGCCGATCAGGGTGAAGGCCAGCGACAGTGCCAGCCCTGCCACACCGCCGGACACCAGGACCGAGGCTGACGTGAACAGCCGTTCCAGCAGGCCGCTGAGGCCGGAGGCGGCGATGACCACCAGGGCGAACAGCAGCACGTACAGGATCAGGCGGCGCAGGGACGCCAGGGTTCCGCCGGCGGGCGCTGCCGGGGGAGTGGTGGCCACGGGCGATGTCATTGCTTCACCGGTATTCCCGTGCAGGACATCAGCGGGTACGGGGCCTGGTCGATCATCCATCGTCCCTTCACCTTGATCAGTGAGAAGGCGTCCTCCGACTCATACTCTGACGAACCGAACGGGCCGCCCTGGGAGGTCTGGACCAGCGAGACCCGCACCGTGGCGGTATCGGTGCGCTCCGTCGTCGAAATCAGCACCACGCGCGTCGGCCGGGGCGCGCCCGGGTAGGAACCGCGGCAGGTGGTGCGCGCGGCGTCGGTGAGGTGGGAATCCGCCGTTGCCGTGTCGCCGTCGATCACCGCGGCGCTGTACCGCTGGACCACGCCCGCCGGGCTGGATTCGTCCAGTGGCGCCGGGCCGCCGCGGGAGAAGACGACGGCGAGTGCCACGGCCACCAGCACCACCACGACGCCGACAATCGCCAGCAGGATCCGGTCCGGTTTGCGTGCGGGCTGTTCGTCCATGCCGCAAGTATGCAGGGAAGGGCTGTGCCTTGACCTGTGTCTTTGGGCCCGACTTCACACGGCCAGGAAGAAGATTCTTCACGATAGTTAAGAAAATCCGTTGACGGGCGCGATTTCTTCACTATAGTTATGTGAGTTAGCTCACCCAGTGAAAGACAATCGATGACCACCGAGAGTAGCACCACCGCCCCGCCGGCCACCAGCGAACTGCTGGCCACCGTCGGCAACAAGGTGCGGAGCATGCGCAAGGAAAAGGGCATGACCCTCGCCAAGCTCTCGGAGATCACCGGACTCAGCCAGGCAATCGTCAGCCAGATCGAGCGCGGCATGGCCAATCCGTCCTTCACTACACTGGCCCAGCTGGCCCATGGACTGGACATCCCCGTCGGGAGGTTCTTCATCGGCCAGGACCAATCCAGATCCCCCGTCGTCCGGAAATCCGAACGGCGCAACCTGAAGAACGTCACCCGCGAATCCGTGGGGGAGGCAGTCCATGAACTGCTGACCCCGGACCGCGACGGCACCATCGAAGCGCAATGGATCAGCACGCCCCCGGGCCATGACACCAGCGCAACACCCTTCACCCACAGCGGGGAGGAGTTCTGCTTCATCATCTCGGGCCGCAAGGACGTCTACCTGGACGGCGTTTGCTACAGCCTGGAGGAGGGCGACTCCATCACGTACTCCTCGGAGATCCCGCACTGGTACAAGAACAGCTACGAAGAGGTATGCGTAGCCGTCTGGGTCAACGCACCACACGCGTTATAGGCGATCCGGTCCCCGCCGGAACCCGCGTTGACCCCTAACTGTCCGGACACACCCCGTGGCCGCCGACACTCCTTGCCACCTTCGCATCACGCGCCTGACCCATCAGGCGCTGCTGCGTCATACCCTCCCACGCCCTCCGGGCGTGAGCGTAAGGACATCCCCATGCTCGACATGCAAGCGACGGACAACGCAGTCCCGTCTCCGCGTTCCACCACCTCATCCCCCCGCAACCGCGAAAGGTTCAGCCCCGAAGTCCGCAAGGGCCTGCTGGGCCTTGGCCTGGGCAACGCCCTGGAATGGTACGACTGGATGGTCTTCGGCCTCCTGTCCGCCTTCATCGGACCCAACTTCTTCCCCAACGATGAACCCCTCTCGGCCACGCTGAACGCCCTGGCCGTGTTCGCCGTCGGCTTCGCCTTCCGGCCGCTGGGCGGCATCCTGCTGGGAACGCTCGCGGACCGCATCGGCCGGCGCCGCGTGATGCTGTTGTCCATCATGCTAATGGCCGGCACCACCCTGGTCATCGCCATCACCCCCAGCTACGCCACCATCGGACCCTGGGCCGGCATCATCCTGCTGGCCTGCCGCGTCCTGCAGGGCATCTCCACCGGCATCGAAGCCCCGCTGTCCACCTCCCACGCGGTGGAACTGGCCCCCGCCGGCCGCGAAGGCTACGTGGCCGGCATCATGTCCTTCTACGTCAACATCGGCATCCTGCTGGCATCCCTGGTCAGCTTCGTCTGCAGCCTGACCATCGGCGGCGCGGCCATGGGGGAGTGGGGCTGGCGCGTCCCGTTCATCATCGGCGCCCTCTTCGGCTTCGTGGTGCTCTACCTGCGCCGCTCCCTGCCGGAAACCCTGAAGGAAGAGGAACGTGCCACCAGCACGGCGAAGACCGTCTGGTCCGGCGTGGGCAAGCACTGGCTCTCCGTCCTGGCGATCATCTTCGTGGTGGGCGCGGCCCAGGCCTACAACTACGCCTGGAACGTGGGCCTGCCCAGCGCTGCCCGCAGCGGCTTCAAGGAAGACCCCACCGCCGTCTTCGCCCTCACCACCGTCCTGGGCATCATCCTGGTGGCGGGCAGCTGGATCATCGGCAAGCTGGCCGATGGCCGGTCCATGTCCCGCTGGTTCCTGGTCACCCGGATCCTGGCCATCCCGTCCGTCTTCCTGATGCTCCTGTACGTCCAGCCCGGCATTGGCGGCTTCGCGGCGGTCCTGCTCGGCGGCTCGATCGTCCTGGTCCTGAACATGACCCTCTACAACGTGGTCAGTTCCTCCCTGATGCCCAAGAACATCCGCGGCACCGGCGTGGCCCTGGGCTACGGCATCGGCGTCGCCGTCTTCGGCGGCACCGCCTCCTACCTCCTGGTCTGGCTGCAGTCCCTCAACCTCACCTGGGTCTTCCCGGTCTACGTGGCCGCCCTGTCCATCCTCAGCATCGTTTTCTACCTCGCCGCCCGCCGCTCCAACGGCATCTTCGTCGGCAAGTAAGGACCCCTCCATGAACAACACGCCTCCCTTCACTGCGCCCAAAAACGGGTCCCTGGACCTGAGAACCACGACCGCGGACCTCACCGCACCGGTGATCTCCCGTTCCAATGTCCTGGTGGTGGGCGGTGGCCCCGCGGGCGTCGCCGCCGCCGTCACCGCCGCCCGCTCCGGCGCCAAAGTCACCCTCCTGGAACGCTACTCATCCCTGGGCGGCCTGGCCTCCGGCGGCATGGTGCTGGTCCTGGACGACATGATCAACGGCCAGGACATCACCGTTACCGGCATCGTCTCCGAATACGTGGAACGCCTTCAGAAGCTGGGCCTTGCGATCGTCCCGCCCGCCGAGGACCGCCGCACCTCCGAGGAACTCTGGAACAAATGGGGCCGCTACGGCACCTTCGACTTCCACTCCCACACCAACCCCAAGCCCATCTGCTACGCCGCAGCCTTCGACCCCGACGGCTGGAAGCGGGTCTCCAACGACCTGGTCCGCGAAGCCGGCGTGGACCTGCGCCTGCACTCCTGGTTCTCCCGCCCCATCGTGGACAACGGCGTGATCAAGGGCGTGGTCTGTGAAACCAAGCTTGGGCCGCAGGCGTTCATGGCGGACGTGGTCATCGACACCACCGGCGACATCGACGTTGCCTCCCGCGCCGGCGCCAGCTACGCCAAGGACAACTACCTCACCACCCTGGTGTTCCGCCTGGGCAATGTGGACACCGCCGCCGCCGAAGCCTTCGAGCAGGCCAACCCCAGGGAAGCCCGCGCCATCAACCGCAAGATCAAGCGCCTGCTCGGCGGAGCCTGGGAACTGTGGTGGCTCAAGACCCCCATCGACGGCGTGGTCTGGTGCAACGCCCCGCACATGACCGGCTTCGACGGCGTCGACCCCGCGGACATGACCGCCGCCGAGTTCGCCGCCCGGGACAGGATCTCCGAGGCCGTGGAGTACGTCCGCGCCAACCTCCCCGGCTTCGAAAAGTGCTACATGCTGGACGTCGCCTCCCAGATGGGTGTCCGGCAGACCCGCCTGCTGAAGGGCGAATACGTCATGACCAAGGACGATGTCACCCAGCGCCGGCACTTCCAGGACAGCGTGGCCCGCGGCCGCGACTACTACTACCCCTACCGTTCGCTGCTGCCCAAGGAAGTGGACCAGCTGCTCGTCGCCGGCCGCCACTACTCCGCCACCCCCGAGGCGCAGAAAATGTCTCGCGAAATCCCGCCCTGCATGGCCATGGGCCAGGCCGTCGGCGTCGCCGCCGCGCTCGCCGTCGAATCCGGCGTGCTGGTCCGCGACGTGGCGGCAGCGGACATCCAGCAGGGCATGCGCCGGCACGGCGCTGACCCCGGCGATGTCCCGTCGTCGAACGCCACCCTGGACGCCGACGCGGCGGTGCCGGCATGAGCACCGTGATCCTGGACCAGACAGAAGAACGTACGACGGCGGCACGCGCCGAAGCGGCGCCCCTCGCCGGAGGTGCGCGGCCGGCAATCCCGCTGCCGCTGGACGGCATCAAGGTGGTGGACTTCACCCAGGTGTTCATGGGCCCGTCCTGCACCCAGCTGCTGGGGGACTACGGGGCGGACATCATCAAAGTGGAACGCCCGGGCGCGGGGGACATCTCCCGCAATTCCTTCCCGGACAAGGACGGCCAGGACAACCCGATCTTCCTGTCCATCAACCGCAACAAGCGCAGCGTCTCCATCGACACCCGCACCGAGGAAGGCCGCAACGTCCTGCACGCCATCATGGCCGATGCGGACGTGGTGGTCAGCAACTTCCGCTCCGGCGTGATGGAGCGCATGGGTTTCGGCTACGAGGAAATCACGAAGGAGAACCCCGGCATCATCTGGGCCTCGGGCACCGGCTTCGGCCCGGTGGGACCCTACTCGCACAAGGGCGGCCAGGACGCCATCGCCCAGGCGTACTCCGGCGTGATGTGGCGGCGCGAATCCGACGACCAGAAGCCGGGCATCTACCCCACCACCCTCTGCGACTACATCACCGGCATGCACCTGATGCAGGGCATCCTGCTGGCGCTGCGCACCCGGGAAACCTCCGGCATCGGCCAGAAGGTGGAGGTGACCATGTACGACTCCATGCTGCACCTGCAGATGCAGGAGGCCTGCATGCAGCTCAACCGCGGCTACGAGGTCAACTGGGGCGCCATGCCGCTGAGCGGCGTCTTCGAAACCACCGACGGCGCCGTCTGCATGGTGGGCGGCTTCACGCCGGACCCGCTGGCACGCATCTCCGAGGCCCTCGGCCTGGATGAGGACCTCCCCCAGCGCCCGGAGTTCGCCACCCTGGAGCAGCAGTTCAAGCACAAGCCCGCGCTCCAGGCCATCTTCCGCGAACGGTTCGCCGCGGACACCACCGAATACTGGACAGGGAAGCTCGAGGAACACGGGCTCCTCAACGCCCCGGTCCACACGCTGGAACAGGCGCTCGCGGACGCCCAGACCGAGGCCAACGGCATGATCGTGGAAGCCGACCACCCGGGCGTGGGCACCGTGAAAATGCTCAACGCCCCCATCCGGCTCTCCGCCACCCCGCCCCGCATCCGCCGCGTGGCACCGCGGCTGGGCGAGCACAACGTGGAGGTCCTGCTGGAAAACGGCTTTGATCCGGAAACGATCGAACGCCTGCAGCAGCTGGGGGTCCTGCGGTGAGCGTCTCCACGGAAGAGAAGGTGGACCAGGTCACCCTGACCGTCACCGGTGGCGTCGCAACCGTGACCATCGACAGGCAGCACGTCCTGAACGCGGTGGACGGCGCCGCGCAGGACCGGCTCAACGCCATCTGGGACCAGCTGGAGGCTGACCCGGACGTGCGCGCCGTTGTCATCACTGGGGCAGGCCCGCGTGCCTTTTGCGTGGGCGCCGACATGTCCGCGGCCGCCGTGGACAAGACCGGCCTGGAGTACTGGGCCGGCCTGGACCCCAACGGGTTCGGCGGCCTGAGCCTGCGCACCACCCTGGACCTTCCCGTGATCGCCAGGGTCAACGGCTATGCCCTGGGCGGCGGGATGGAAATCGTGCTGGGCGCCGACATCGTGGTGGCAGCGGACAGCGCAAAGTTCGGGCTGACGGAGCCCCGGGTTGGGCGTTTGGCGCTCGACGGCGGAATCCACCAGCTGGTGCGGCGGGTCCCCTACACCCAGGCGATGGGCATGCTGCTCACCGGCCGGAAGGCCGGCGCCGCGGAGATGCAGGCCATGGGCCTGGTCAACGAGGTGGTGCCGGCGGAGGAGCTCGACGCCGCCGTGCAGCGCTGGCTGGACCAGATCCTCGCCTGCGCCCCCACCTCGGTCCGGGCCGTCAAGCAGATGGTCGCCCGGACCGGGCACCTGGCGGCCGCCGAAGCGCGCGGCCTCCGGCTGCCCGCCCTCATGGCCGCCCTGGACAGCGAGGATTCCGCCGAAGGCGTCCGCGCTTTCCAGGAAAAGCGCCCGCCGGTGTGGCCCGGGCGCTGACGCTGCAGGAACGACAAGGAAAGGAGCATCCCATGCGGGAGACACTCACGCCCGGCGTGTGGGGCGTTGTTGCCACACCCTTCCAGGGCAGCACGCTCGATGTGGACCTGGACAGCCTCTCGGAGGTCGTGGAGCGCTACGAGGCCATCGGCGCCACCGGCCTGACCGTCCTCGGCGTCTTCGGCGAAGCAGCCGCGCTGACGCCCGGGGAGCGCCGCCAGGTGCTGGAAACCGCCGTCGAATGCACCTCCCTGCCGTTGGTGGTGGGGGTCACCGCGCTGGCCACCCGGCCGGCCATCGAGGAAGTCCGCGCCGCGCAGGAGGTCGCGGGCAACCGCCTTGCCGCCGTGATGGTGCAGGCGAACTCGCCAAAGCCGGAGGTGGTGACCGCGCACCTGGACGCCATCCACCGCGCCACCGGCGCCAACATGGTGCTGCAGGACTACCCGCTGGCCAGCGGCGTGGCCATCTCCACGGAGGCGTTGATCGCGGTGGTGTCAGCGTGCAGTTCGGTCATCGCGGTCAAGGCCGAGGCGCCGCCCACCAGCGTGGCCATCGCGGAACTGACCGCCGCCGTCGGGGTTTCCGTGTTCGGCGGCCTCGGCGGGCAGGGGCTGCTGGATGAACTCCAGGCGGGCGCGGCAGGCGCGATGACGGGGTTCTCCTACCCCGAGGCGCTCATCGCCTGCGTCCGGGCCTGGCAGGAAGATGGTTACGAGGCTGCCAAGCGGGAGCTGCTGCCGTACCTGCCGCTGATCAACTTCGAGCAGCAGGCGAAAGTGGCGCTTGCCATCCGCAAGGAATGCCTCCGGGAGCGCGGCTGGATCAAGGACGCCGGCGTCCGCGCGCCGGCCGCCGGTTATCCCGAAAAGCTGCGCACTGCCATGCATACGCACCTGGCGGAAGCGGCAGCGGCACTGGAGGCTGCCGCCCAGGCCACGCAGCCGGCGGGGAGTTTCTGATGGACCTGGGAATCACTGGAAGGACCGCCCTGGTGGCGGCCTCCACCGGCGGACTGGGCCTCGCGGTGGCCCGCGCCCTCGCGGCGGAAGGGGCCAAGGTGGCCATCGTGGGCCGGCGCGGAGTGCGGGCCAAGGAAATCGTGGGGGAGCTGCAGGCCGCCTGCACCGGTGTCCCCGGGTTCGAGGCCACCGCGGTCGAAGCCGACCTCACCACCCCGGAAGGCGTGAGCTCCGCCGTCGACCAGGCTGAAACGAACCTGGGCCCCATCGACATCCTCGTCCTCAACGGGCCAGGCCCCAAACCGGGCGCCGCCGCGAGCCTCGGCGCCGACGACATCGCCGCGGCATTCGACACCCTGGTGAAACCCCAGCATGCGCTGGTGTCCCGTGCCCTGCCGGGCATGCGGGAGCGGCGGTGGGGCCGGGTCCTGGCCATCGGGTCCAGCGGCGTCGCGGCGCCGCTGCCCAACCTGGCCATCTCCAACACCGGCCGGGCCGCCCTGGCCGCCTACCTGAAAACCCTCGCGGCCGAGGTCGCGCTGGACGGGGTCACCGTGAACCTGCTCCTGCCCGGCAGGATCGCCACGGACCGCGTCACCGAACTGGACCAGGCAGCCGCAAAACGCCGCGGCAGCACGCTGGAGGACATCCAGCTCGAATCCCGCAAAACCATCCCCGCCCGCCGCTACGGCGAGCCCGCCGAGTTCGGTGCTGCCGCCGCCTTCCTCTGCAGCGCGCCGGCGTCGTACATCACCGGCGTGGCGCTGCGCTGCGACGGCGGCCTCATCCGCAGCCTCTAGCCCCCACCAGACCCTAAGGAATGCCATGACCTCCACCGCACTGGAACCCACCACCGCACTGGATCCCACCGCACCTATCACCGCCCGGCACCTCATCAACGGTCAGTGGCTGGGCTCCGCCGAAACCCGGCGCATGAACCCGGCCCGGCCGGACGAGCTGGCCGCGCTGTCCCCCAGCGGAACCGCGGAGGAGGTGGACGCCGCCATCACCGCGGCGGCGGCCGCCCAGCCGGCCTGGGCAGCCCTGCCCGGCCCCTCCCGCGGCGCGATCCTGATCGCTGCCGGCAACCTGCTGATCGAACGCCAGGCCGCCATCGCCGGGGACCTGGTCCGCGAAGAGGGCAAGACCCTGGCCGAGGCCAAGGGTGAGGTAAAGCGGGCTTCGGACGTGCTGCGCTTCTTCGGTTCCCTGGGGTGGGCCGCCACCGGCGAAGTGCTGCCGAGCGGACTGCCGGACACTACGATCACCACCCGGCGTGAACCGCTGGGGGTGGTCGGCCTGATCACCCCGTGGAACTTCCCCATTGCCATCCCGGCCTGGAAGGCCGCCCCGGCCTTGATCAGCGGCAACACGGTGGTGATGAAGCCCGCCGAGCTCACGCCACTGTCGGCAACGCACCTGGCCCGGGCGCTGCAGGACGCGGGCCTGCCGGCCGGCGTGTTCAACGTGGTCCATGGCAAGGGCCGCGTGGTAGGAGACGCGTTGGCCCGCGACCGGCGGATCGCCGGGCTGTCCTTCACCGGGTCCACCACAGTGGGCCTGGGACTGCAGGAGATCCTGCACGCCCGGCGTGCCCGGGTGCAACTGGAAATGGGCGGCAAGAACGGCGTCCTGGTCCTCGACGACGCGGACCCGGTGAAGGCCGCCCAGGTGGTGGCCGCGGGCGCCTTCGGGCTCACCGGCCAGGCCTGCACCGCCACGTCGAGGGTGTATGTCACGCCCGGGATCCGGGACGCGTTCCTCGACGCGCTGGTGGCAGAGGCCGCCAAATACACGCCGGGTGACGGCCTCGAGTCCGCCATGGGTGCCGTGGTCAGTCCCCAGCAGTTCGAGCAGGACCAGGCAGCGGTGCGCGGCGCCGTCGAACGCGGTGCCAACCTCCTGCATGGAAAGTACGACGGCGATCCCTCCGGCGCGTTGTTCTTTCCGGCCGCGGTGCTCACCGGCCTGGACTTCGACGATCCTGCCGTGACCGAGGAGATTTTTGGCCCCGTGGTGGCAGTTCTTGAGGTTCCCGATTATGAGGCAGGCCTCGCCGCCATCAATGATTCCCGCTACGGCCTGACCGCGGGGATCTGCACCGACTCCCTTGGCGTGGCCACGGACTTCGCGGCCCGGGCCCAGGCCGGGGTCATCAAGGTCAACCGGCCCACCGCCGGCCTGGACCTGAACGTTCCCTTCGGCGGGGTCAAGGATTCCTCCACCAACACGTTCCGCGAGCAGGGACGCTCCGCCCTGGAGTTCTACACCTGGGGCAAGACCGTCTACACAGGGGTCTGAACCGTGGCCTACGTGATTGCGCAGCCCTGCGTCGACGTGAAGGACAAGGCATGCCTTGAGGAATGCCCCGTCGACTGCATCTACGAGGGGGAGCGGTCGCTGTACATCCACCCGTCCGAGTGCGTGGACTGCGGCGCCTGCGATCCCGTGTGCCCGGTAGAAGCCATCTATTACTCGGACGACCTGCCGGATGAGTGGACAGACTACATCCGCGCGAACGCAGAGTTCTTCTTTACACCTGAAAGCGTGCATTAGGACAGCCTCCCCCGAACGGTGTCCCTGAACGGCCGCCAAGCCATGAGCTTGGCGGCCGTTCGCATGTCCATGCGCACTTGATGGTTCTGAAACAACCTTGTTGCAAAAAATGCAACATATACAAGGAAATTGCGATGTGCGCGGGTTTTCCTCGTGGCACCCGGGCTTGTCGGTAAAACCCGGTAGGAAATACTGCAACAACCTCTTGACTGTGGTGCGCGTCACGACCTATGTTGAAACAACCACGTTGCAATCATTGCAACTCCAACTCTCACTGGTGGTTACATGCGCACCGAATCAAACCTTCCCGGGGCAGGACTCATTGGCGATGGCGCCAACGGCCCTGCCCCGGCCGGCGCTGAAAGCGCCGCACCCAGCAAAGACGTCCGGCGCCGGGTGGTCACGGCAAGCTTCATCGGCAACTTCGTCGAATGGTTCGACTACGCCGTTTACGGCTACCTCGCCGCCGTCATCTCGTCGGTCTTCTTCCCGGAGGCGGACCGGCAGACCGCCCTGCTGGCGACCTTCGCGGTCTTCGCCATCTCCTTCTTCGTCCGGCCCCTGGGCGGCTTCGTCTGGGGCCACATCGGAGACAAGGTCGGCCGGCGCAAGGCCCTGTCGCTCTCGATCGTCATCATGTCCGTTTCGACCTTCTGCATCGCCCTCATCCCCGGCTACGCAACCATCGGCCTCATGGCCCCGGTCCTGCTGCTGCTGGTCCGCGTGGTCCAGGGATTCTCGGCCGCGGGCGAGTACGCCGGCGCCTCCGCCTTCCTGGTGGAATACGCGCCGGCCAACCGTCGCGGACTCTATGCCGCCGTCGTGCCCGCCAGCACCGCCGCCGGCCTGCTCCTCGGCTCACTGATCGCGGCGCTGCTCAGCTCCGTCCTCAGCACGGAACAGCTGCACGACTGGGGCTGGCGGCTGCCGTTCCTCCTCGCCGCCCCCATGGGCCTGATCGGCCGGTACATCCGCACCAAGCTCGAGGACACCCCCGCCTTCCGCGCCCTGGCCGCGGAGGAGGACCAGGCCGTCAAGGCTCCGGTGTCCGCCATGTTCCGGACGTACCGGAAACAGCTGGCCATCGCCTGCGGTGCCGTGCTGCTCAACGCCGTCGGCTTCTACGTCATCCTCAGCTACATGCCCACCTACCTGTCGGAGGAGCTGGGCTTTGGCTCCACCGAATCCTTCCTGGCCACCACCATCGCCCTGGCCAGCTACATCGGCTTCATCTTCCTCACCGGGCTGGCCTCGGACCGCTTCGGCCGCAAGCGCATGCTCATCACCGCCTCCATCCTGTTCACGCTCCTGACGGTTCCGGCCTTCATGCTGCTCGATACCGGCAACTTCCTGGTCATCGTGCTGGTCCAGATCCTGCTGGGCGGCATGCTCACCCTGAACGACGGCACGCTGCCCAGCTTCCTGGCCGAACTGTTCCCCACCAAGGTCCGCTACACCGGGTTCGCCGTCAGCTTCAACCTCTCCAACGCCCTCTTCGGCGGCACGGCACCCTTCATGGCCACCCTGCTGATCGGCCTGACCCAGACCAAGCTCGCCCCCGGCTGGTACCTCGTCGCGGCGTCGCTGGTATCCCTGGTGGCCGTGCTGTTCGCCGCGGAAACCTCGCGCAAGCCGCTCAAGCACGTCTGACCCGCACACCATCTTCCACACCACAAACCAGCAGCGCCGCAAAACCGGCCGCGCTGCTACCCAACCACACCCAGAAAGGCACATTTTCGTGACTATCACCGCCGATAACGCATCCTCCATCGCCGAGCTCGAGCGCCTCAAGGTCCTGCACAACGGCTCCAAGGGCAAGCTCACGTTCTCCGACGCGGAGTTCGAGCGCCGCCTGGGCGGCCTGCGCCGGATCATGGCCGCCAAGGACCTGGACGCCGTCATCCTGACCAGCTACCACGGCATCAAGTACTACTCCGACTTCCTGTACACCACGTTCGGCCGCAACTACGCCCTGGTGGTCACCGCCGACGACTCCGTGACGATCACCGCCAACATCGACGCCGGCATGCCGTGGCGCACCTCCTACGGCGAGAACATCGTCTACACCGACTGGCGCCGGGACAACTTCTACTTTGGCCTCCAGGAGGCCCTGCGGCAGCGCGGCGTCAAGGCATCCCGCCTCGGCGTCGAGGACGACTTCCTCCCGGGCCTGACCCGCGAGAAGATCGCCGCCGCCTTCCCGGGCGCCGAACTCCTGGACGTCTCCCAGGACGCCATGCGCCAGCGCATGATCAAGTCCGCCGAGGAAATCGAGGTCATCAAGCACGGCGCCCGCATCGGCGACCTCGGCGGCGAAGCCATCCGCAAGGCCATCCGCGAGGGCATCACCGAATACGAAGTCGCCCTCGCCGGCACCGAGGCCATGGTGCACGAGATCGCCAGGACGTTCCCGGACCGCGAGGTCCGCGACACCTGGGTGTGGTTCCAGTCCGGCATCAACACCGACGGCGCCCACAACTGGGCCACCACCCGGAAGCTGCAGAAGGGCGACATCCTCTCGCTCAACTGCTTCCCGATGACCTCCGGCTACTACACCGCGCTGGAGCGCACGCTCTTCCTCGGCCAGCCGGACGAGCGCTCCCTGGAGCTGTGGAACATCAACGTCGAGGTCCACGAGCGCGGCCTGGAACTCATCAAGCCCGGTGCCGTCTGCAAGGACATCGCCGCCGAGCTCAACGAGATCTACATCAGCCACGGCCTGCTGGCCAACCGCACCTTCGGCTACGGCCACTCCTTCGGCGTCCTCAGCCACTACTACGGCCGTGAAGCCGGCCTGGAGCTGCGCGAGGACATCGACACCGTCCTCGAGCCGGGCATGGTGGTCTCCATGGAGCCCATGATCACGGTGGCGGACGGCCAGCCGGGCGCCGGCGGATACCGCGAGCACGACATCCTGGTTATCGGCGAGGACACGGTGGAGAACATCACCAAGTTCCCGTTCGGCCCGGAGAAGAACATCATCGAGGCGTAACCAGCAGCACCGGCATGGCGGCGTCACGGACACGTGGCGCCGCCTGCGCCGTTTTATGAGGAAAGATGGTGTCCACCATGACTCCTGCACCAGCCAAAGACGCCAGCGCCAACGGAACCAGCGCCAACGGAACCAGCGCCAACGGAACCGGCACCAACGGCGGGACGGACGCCAAAGGCGCCTCCGTCGTCGTCAATGCCATCGCCGTCCTGCGCACCTTCACCGCGGACGAACCCCTGCTCGGCGTCACGGAGATCGCCAACCGGGTGGGCATGCACAAGAGCAGCGTCTCCCGGATCCTGGCCACCTTCGAGCAGGAGAACCTGGTGGAGCGGGACCCGGAAACCAAGCGGTTCCGCCTGGGGCTGGGCCTGATCGCCGTCGCCGGGCCCTTGCTGGCCGAGATGGAGGAACGCCGTGTTGCCTACCCCGTGCTGCGGCAGCTGGCCGAGCAGACCGGGGAAACCAGCGCGCTCATGCTGTGGAACGGTGACGAGGCCATCTGCGTGGAGCAGATCGCCAGCCACCAGCAGATCAAGCACACCACGCCCCTGGGCGCACGCTACCGCGACGCGATGAGCGCCTCCGTCCAGGTGTTCCTGTCCACCCTGCCCGCCGAGCGGGTGCGCGGGCTGCTGCGGAGCGGCACCATCACTTTCCCGGGACTGGACGACGCCGGCCTGGCGGCTTACGAGGCGCGGCTCCAGGACGTGGGGCGGCGCGGATGGGCCGGTAACTACGGCGAGTCGTCCATGGATGAAGTGGGTGTCGCCGCACCCGTCCGGGACCACCGCGGCGACGTGGTGGCCGCTGTCCTCATCCCTGCCCCACGGTTCCGGGTGTCCAAGGAACAGTTCGAGGGCCTGGCCGAGGCCTGCATGGCCGCCGCCGCCAAGGTCACAACCCGCCTGGGCGGGCGGCCGGCGGCCTGACGCCGGCACGCCGGTGCGGCGGGGCCCTTGTCAGGTGGCCGCGCTGACCGCCAGCACGCCGCCCCATGGATCCCTGATCACCGCGCTCCTGAATCCCGGGGTGTCCGCGGGCGCCATGACGATCCCGCCGCCCAGGGCAACGGCCCGGCCGGCGATGCCGTCCGCACTGCTGACCGCGAAGTTCACGCTCCAGTGCGGAGGAACATCGACGCCGTCGGTGGTGGTGACGGCGGCCACCACCCGGCCGTCGCGCTGCCACAGTGAAAAGGGAGCGCCGGGCATCGGCGTCAACTCCCAATCGAACATGGCCTGGTAGAACTCCTGGGCCATTCCAACATCCGGGGTGTGCAGGGAACTCATGGCCCAGCAGTTCGGCTGGTCGGCCAGCTCAACGCCGTCGTGTTCCCCCGCCTGCCGCAGGCAGAACAGCACCCCGGAGGAATCCGCAACGAGGGCCGCAGGGGCCAGGGCATCGAAGGATCCGAGCTGCCGGCCCCCCGCCTGCTCCGCGCGGGCTACCGCCTTTCCAAGGTCATCCACACGCACGTGGGTAAGCCATCCGGCGGGCGACTGCGGCGGGGCTTGACCAATTCCGGCCACCAAGCGTCCGTCAAGGCGCGCCGGGTAGTACTCGCCCTCGAATCCCGACAGCGCAATGGCCGCATCGAAACTCCAGCCGAAAAGTTCACCGTAGAACTCCTTGGCAGCCCGGGGATCCGGTTGCCAGGTATCGACCCAGCATGGCGCTCCCACGGAGGAAGTGTCCCGCGTGGACATAGCTGCACCCCTTTCACTTCGGATGGCCCGGCCGGAATTGAGGTGACGCCAGGCCCCGTCTAGCGCGCCCCTCGTTCGAGGTCGGCCAGTTCTGATTCAAGTTGCTGCGTCAGGTTCCGCAGCCGCCGAAGGTGTTCCTGCGACACCCTCCCTGGCTGGGTGGTGACTTGTGCGTCCACGTCGAAGACGGTGTTGGGGCTGTGCCAGACGTTGAACCATTCCAGGCCGTGGCCCAGGGCATCCCGGGTGACGCCCTGGAGCAGGAGCAGTGGTTCGCGGGTGTTGATGTTCAGCATCCGGGCCAGGTCAGGATCTGAAGAGACTGCCTGCACCTGCCGGGGACCACCGGCGGGGTGGTACCCGTGATCGCGCATCAGGCCCAGCAGTGACGCGTCTTCAAGCAATTCGACCGTGAAGTGCGGGAAGAAGTCGCGCGGGACCCAGGTCCGCATGAACGCCACGGGCAGGTCATTAAGGTAGCGGACCCGCTCGATTTTCCACGTGTTGATGGTATTGAGGGCCTCGATGCCTGCCTGCGGCGGCTCGGAGGCTTCCACCGTGAGGACGTGGGTACGCAGCCGCTGGCCGTGCGCGGCGGCCTGTTCGTCCAGGCCGCCCGCGCGCTGGACGTGCCGGCGGAGGACGGGGGTTGCGGCCACGACGCTGCCCCGGCCGCGTTGCCGGCGGATCAGGCCCAGGTCGGCGAGGCCGGACAAGGCCTGCCGCACGACGCTTCGCGAGACCCCGAACTGCCGCT
The DNA here is from genome assembly GCF_054890965.1 of Arthrobacter sp. C152. NCBI lineage: Bacteria > Bacillati > Actinomycetota > Actinomycetes > Micrococcales > Micrococcaceae > Arthrobacter > Arthrobacter sp. C152. The sequence goes on along the minus strand of NZ_JBTZSU010000024.1, from coordinate 34,310 downwards.
GCAACTCCTCTTCGGTGGGCAGGGACGAGCCCGGGGAAAGGGCAAGATCAACAATCTGCCGGTGCAGGATGTCCCGAATCTGGGCGTGAAGAGGGCCCCCGGCTTCCCGGTTCAAACCACCTGCGCGTCCCGCCGGCTCCGCCTTTGGTGCTGCTGGTTCCAAACTCACGCTAACTCCTCTGCCACTGAGCAAGATCTTAGTCCTCCCGCTGCGGTCCTACTGCCCGGTTCCGGCGGGCGGGTGTTTTTCGCCGGTCTTGACGTGACCTACACCACCCAGTATTGTACGTATCAAAGGTACGTACAACTTTGAACCTGCGGATCACGGAAGATCCGTTGGACCCGAAGGCCGGTCACCTGCCTGAGCCCGCAATGGTGCGTCAGTGCCGTGTAAGTACCTGTAGGTGACAGCCGGTACGTGAGTTTCAAATCCCCTTGAATTGGAGAGTTCCATGCGCGACCCGCGCTCGGTGCGTTGCACCTATTACCTCGAGTCCGAGATTGAACCCGAAAAGGCTGCCGCCATCATGGCGGGTGAGCAGTCCAGCGGGACCTTCCTGCCGGTGCCCGGAGAATCCGCACGGATCCGGGAACGGCATGCCGCCCGGATCTCGGACGTCCAGGAACTTGGCTTTTGCCGCCCCTCCCTGCCGTCACGGGCCAACCCGGAAAAGGTCCGGGCCGCCTTGGTGACCGTAGATTTCCCGATGGAAAACGTCGGTACCGACCTCGCCACCCTGCAGACGGCGATCGCGGGCAACCTCTTCGAACTGGGCGACCTGTACGCCTGCCGCCTGCAGGACATCCAGTTACCGAGGGACTTCGTCGCTGCCCACCCCGGTCCCGCCTTCGGCATCGAGGGAACGCGCAAACTCATCAGCGACGTCCAGGGGGTGATGGTCGGCACCATCGTCAAGCCCAACGTCGGGCTTTCGGAAGAGGAATTCCGGCTGGTGGTCCGGGACTTGGCCATGGCATCCATCGACCTGATCAAGGACGATGAGCTCATGACGGACCCGGCGTACCTGCCGCTGGAACGGCGGGTGGCAGTCGCCACCGAGGAAATCCGCGCCGCCGAGCAGGTGACGGGCCACTCGACCATGTACGCCTTCAACATCACCGGTGACCTCGCCGGACTGCGCCGGCGCCACGACCTGGTAGTTGAAGCCGGTGGCCGCTGCGTGATGCTGAATATTCCGGTGATGGGGATGCCGGCCCTGGCATTGCTGCGCAGCTTCGCCGAGGTTCCCATCCACGGCCACCGCGCGGGCCTCGCGGCCTCCATGCGGTCGAAGGCCCTGGGCATGGACTACCGGGTCTGGCAGCAGATGGCCCGCCTTGCCGGCGCTGACCACCTGCACGCCAGCGGGCTGGGCAGTAAGTTCTACGAACTCGACGAAGAGGTTGCCGCCAACATCCGCAGCCTGCTTGCGCCCCTCGGGAACACCATTGCACCGCTCCCGGTGCTGTCGTCCGGGCAGAATGTCACCACGCCCGGGCCCACGTTCGACGCCGTCGGTTCCACCGACCTGATGATGTTGGCCGGCGGCGGGGTCGCGGCCCACCCGGATGGCCCCGGAGCGGGTGTGCGCAGCCTGCGCCAGGCGTGGGAAGCAGCGGTTGACGGTGTTCCGCTGCTGACTGCAGCCACCAAACAGGCGGACACTGGAGATGACGCCCTGCTGCACGCAGTCCAGACTTTCGGGAAGGGTGCCTGAGATGCCAGCTTTCGGATTCGTCGCCGACGACCTCACCGGAGCCGCCGACGTCCTGGCCCAGTCCCACCGCTACGGGCTCGAAGCCGCGCTCGTCATCGGCGACGCCCCGCTGCCCACGGACACCGACGTCGTCGGGTTCGCCGGACCTGCGCGCTCCCTGTCCGGAACAGCCTTCGACAACCTGGTCACCCGTGACCTCGCCGGCATCGCCGCACTCAACCTCGAAGTGCTGCTCTACAAGGTCTGCTCCACCTTTGACAGTTCCACGACCGTGGGAAGCATCGGCCGGGGGATCCAGCTCCTCCACGAGCAGTTCCCCCTGCACGGACCCATTCCCGTAGTGCCGGCCCAACCCGGTTTCGGCCGTTACACCGCGTTCAGCAACCATTACGCAACCTACGCCGGCAGGATTTACCGGCTGGACCGCCATCCGGTTATGTCCCGGCACCCGTCCACCCCCATGTCAGAAGCGGACCTCCGCAAGGTCCTGGCCGAACAGCTTGGCGGCACACAGGAGCCCGGGGCCGTCCATCTGCCCGCCTATGGCGATGGCACCTTCAAGGACTCCTGGGCCGACCGGCGCCGGGAACCCGGGGCGCAGGCCTTCGTGGTCGACGCCGTGGACGAACACCAGATGGACGCCGTGGCGGAGGCCCTCACACGGGAAGAGCACGGCCACGGGCCCTCAATCGTCGTCGGATCCGGAGGCATCATGGCAGCCCTCGCGCGGACCATCTCGGACCAGGCTCCGCGCACGCCCGGACCGCAGCGCCCATCCGGTCCGGTGCTGGCCGTCAGCGCGTCAGCCTCCAGCACCACCGCCGAACAGCTCAGCGACGCCATCTCCAACGGCTGGGAGGACGTTCCCGTGCCTGCCGAACTGCTGCAACGCGATGACACCGCCCTCGTCGCCGCGCTCGACGAGCGGGTCTCCGCTGCCCTCCGGGCAGGCAGGAACGTTGTTGTCCACACCACCCGCGGCGCGGCGGACCCCCGTTATGGCACCGGGACTCCGGTGGACGCCGGCTACGTCGGGACCTTGATCGGCGGAATCGCCGCCAGGATGGCCGATGCCGGCCTTACCCGGGACATCGCCGTCTGCGGTGGTGACACCTCCAGCCACGCACTCATCGCCATGGGCGTCCGCCAACTCCGGGTGTCCGACCAGTTCGTCACCGCCGGCCCCATCCTGCGCGCCGATGCCGCGTCCGCCGTCGGCCGGTGCCGGCTGCTGCTCAAGGGCGGACAGGTGGGCCCCACCGACATCCTGCGCCGCTTCGCCGGCCAGCTTCCCAGCTAACACTCCATTCGATTCCCCACGCATCAGTACCAATGAAAGGCGGCCCCCATGCGGGCAGTAGTCAAGAACGCAGCCGAACGAGGCGTCACCTACGTCACCGACGCCGGTGATCCCGAGGCAACAGAAGGCTCCGTCGTCATCGAAGTCGGCGCAGCATCCCTGTGCGGCACCGACCGCGAACTCTACGAATGGACCCCCTCGGCGCAGGCGTTCAACCTCAACCTCCCCGTCATCCTCGGCCACGAAGGCGCAGGAACCATCGTCGAAGTCGGCCCCGGAGTCACTGGACTCAAGGTGGGCGACCAGGTGGCCCTCGAAAGCCACCTCACCTGCGGCCAGTGCTTCCCCTGCCGCACCGGCGACGCCCACACCTGCGAACGCACCGGGATCCTCGGCATGCACATCGACGGCGTCTTCGCCGAGTACGCGGCCGTCCCGCAGGACATCTGCGTCAAGCTCCCCACCGGCCTGTCACTGGAATCCGGCGCGCTGCTTGAAGCGGCAGGCGTAGCCGTCCACGCCATCCAACGGGCCAACTACTCCGTCGCAGGACGGGCCGTGCTCGTCAGCGGCGCCGGACCAGTCGGCCTCGTCGTCGTGAACCTCGCGCTGCTCATGGGCGCCAGCCACGTCATCGCCGTCGATCCCAACCCCTACCGCCGCGCCCAGGCCGAAAGGCTTGGCGCGACCGCGCTGCACCCCAACGACGGCATCGTCGAACGGTGCCGCGAACTGACCGGCCGCCGCGGCGGCTTCGACGTCGCCTTCGAATGCTCCGGAGCTCCAGGGACCCTGACGACTCTCTTCGAAGCCGTCCGCCGCGAAGCCACCGTCATCACCGTGGGACACCCCAGCCGCCCAGCCGAGGTCGACATCGCCGCCTACATCAACAAAAAAGGCATCACCCTCCGCGGCATCTTCGGCCGCCGGCTCTGGGAAACCTGGGAACAAAGCTTGCTGCTCCTCGATTCCGGCAAGCTTGACCTCGACTGGCTCATCACGCACCGCAAGAAGCTCAGTGACATCGACGAAGCCGTGGAACTCCTCACCGCGGACGCCTGCAAAGTTCTGCTCATCCCCGGCCTCGGCTAACCCCAACCCAACAACGGAACCCGCGGTCCGCACCGCTCGGTCCACCCCACTTAGCTATTCACAGGAGAAATCAATGTCGATTCCCATCAAGAAAGCTCTCGAAAAGGTCCCCGGCGGCATGATGCTGGTGCCACTTGGCATCGGTGCCGTTATCCACACCCTTGCCCCTGACGCCGGCAAGTTTTTCGGTTCGTTCACCGGCGCCTTCTTCACAGGCCTGGCGCCGCTCCTGGCCGTGTTCTTCGTTTGCCTCGGGGCAACGCTCGAAGTGAAATCAACGCCCTACATCCTCAAGAAGGGCGGCGTGCTCCTCGGCTCAAAAATCCTCTTCGCAATCCTCATCGGCGTCATCGCCGGGCGATTCCTCGGCGAAGCACCCATCGACTCCGGCATCCTCGCCGGCCTTTCCACCCTCGCGCTTGTCGCGGCCCTGAACGACACCAACGGCGGCCTCTACATCTCGCTGATGGGCCAGTTCGGGCGCAAACGCGACGCCGGCGCCTACTCCATCCTGTCCCTGGAATCGGGCCCCTTCCTGACCATGGTCACCCTCGGAATCGCCGGGCTGTCCGCGTTCCCCTGGCAGGCACTGGTCGGCGCCATCCTCCCGCTGGCGCTGGGCATGCTCCTGGGAAACCTGGACAAGAACATGCGCAATCTCCTGGCCCCGCTGGTACCGGCCATGGTGCCCTTCCTCGGCCTGTCGCTCGGCCTGACCATCAACCTTAACGCCGTGGTTGAAGCCGGCCTTCTCGGCATCGCGCTTGGCCTGTTCGTGGTGTTCGTCGGCGGCGCCGTGCTGCTGCTCGCCGACAAACTCACCGGCGGCGACGGCGTCGCCGGCCTCGCGGCGGCAACCACAGCCGGGAACGCCGCGCTTGTTCCCGCCATCATCGCTACGGCAAACCCCATGTACGCCCCAGCCGCCGACCACGCCACCGTCCTAGTGGCAGCATCGGTCGTCGTCTCCGCGGTGCTCTGCCCGATCGTGACCTCGGCATGGGCAAAGTGGGTACAGAAAAAGGAGGGCCTCGCAGACGCAGCAGACAATTCGTCCGGGCAGGAGGCGCCAGCCCCCAAGCATGCAGGTAGTACCGCAGAACTGACGTAGCAGTACCAAAAGAAGAGGGCGGGGCGTGCACATCAGTGCCCGCCCCGCCCATCCTTATCTACGAGGACCCGGGGGCCGAACGCAGCACCAACGCAGGAAGGAACACCATGGACACAGCCACCCAGGCGGTCAACGCAACATCCACCGGATCCGAAAGCCGCCCGCTCGACTATCACAACTGGATCCACCTGAACCCCGGCGACAAAGTGGTGGTCAAACGAACAGGTTGCGCGCCCGAACATGGCACTGTCGATGACCTCAGCGAAGATGCCTCTTACTTCTGGGTCTGGATCGACGGCCAAAGCCGAATCCTGATTTTTCAGGGCGACGGTACCGTCATTCGCAAAATCCTCAGCTAGTCCCACTGCTGATATTCTCAGGGCAGCCCCGCCATCCGGGCCGCCAGGTGCAGTGCGGCGAGCCTGCCTGTGCCGCGCGGGTCACCGCCGCACAGCTCGAAGATCCGCTGCAGCCGGTGGTGCATTGACTGCCGCTCCAAGTGCAGTTCGCGGGCCGACTGCGCCGTGTTGCAGCCCGAGTCCAGCCACACCTGCAGTGTCTCCAGCAGCTGGGACTGCCGCTGCGCGTCGTGCTCCAGGACCGCCCGCAACTGCCGGTTGACGAACGCTTCCCGCGCTGATGGGTCAACGGCAGAGAGGGTGAGGCTCTCGACCGCAGCATCCTCCGCGTCAAGAACTACCAGCCCACGCAGGGGAGGCCGGCGGCGCGGCGAGGCGTTGCGGCGGCGGATCTGCCGCACCTCGAGGGCCCGGCGGGCTTCCGCCAGGGACCAGCTTGCTTCCGCCACGCCCAACGACAGTGGCCCCACGGCAATCGTCGCGTCATGGTCCCCTTCCAGCCCCCGCAGTGATTCCAGGAGCGTCCGCCGCTCCTGCACCGTATCGGCGCAGGGCAGCCCGATCATCACCACCAGCTCCGCGTCATCAAGATAGGCGGCGCAGGGAATCCGGCGTGCGCTCAGGAAGTTTTCGACGGCGCCGCGCAGTTCCTGCGGTGATGCGGCGTGGATGGCCGCCACCACGGCGGGGGAGTCCACCGGAAAACCTGCCGCCGGGGCGAGCTGTTCCAGGCGCCATTCCGGGGCTGAGTTGAGCACTGCGCGCATCAGTTCGGCGCCGGCCAGGGCATGCAGGCCGGGCGGGGTGTGCTGGAGCAGCGCCAGGCCGAGGATGTCGACGGCGCGGTCCCCGGCCACCCGTGCCAGGGCAGTGTCCGCGGAGTCTGGAACCTTCACCTCCAGCCGGCCCATCAGGACACCCCGCAACGGGATATCAACGGTGACGTCCGTTGTGCCGGCCGCCCGTCCAAGGGGACTCTTCCCGCCTGCCCCGGCGCCGCCGTCGGACTCCCAGCCCTCCGGAACCGCGCTGCCCAGCGTGACCCCCCACGGGGACGTCAGCATTACGGCCGATCCGGTCATTCCCGCCAGCACGCCAAGGATCTTGTCGAGCGAGGCGCCGTGGGCCAGCTCGGCAGCCATGGCCCGGGTCGCGGCGTCGGCCTGCTGCAGATGTCCCACCGACTCGCTCACCAGCAGGGAGTTGATCGCCTGCATGACGCCCACGAACGGCACCACCTTGCGCAGCTCCACCACCGGCAGGCCGAATTCCTCCGCTGTCCCGAGCATGTCCGCGGGGATTTCCGGCAGCACGCCGCCGGTTTCGATGGCGAGCGCGGCGATGCCGCGCTGCGCCAGCTCCCGGACATAGTCTTCCCGTTTTGCCGGGGTGGCTGCCGCCAGCGTGATCCCGCCGCACAGCAGCAACTCGCCGCCGCGGAGCAGGGGAGCGATGTCCAGCACCTCGCTGGAGTGGACCCAGCGCACGGGCTGGGAGTCCGCGTCGGCGCCCCGGGGGTGGACCACGGGATCAGCGGCGGCAAGGGCGGGGTGGGCAAGTATTTCGCCAAGAAGGACTGACACGACATTCCGTAACGTATTAGGTGAAAGTGTTCGACACATCGTATCTTGTTGCTTGTGATGGGGGCCACATAGCCTTTTGGTACTTATCCACCTCACGGAGGCCCCCATGCAAGAAAAGCTTTCAACAGCCACGCACGGCCAGCCTGCCCAGGCCACCGAGGACCACAACGACGTGGACCACGAAGCCTGGCTGCAGCCCATCCCCGAATCCGCCCGCACACGCAAAGTATCCGGCCAGTTCTGGATCTGGGCCGGAGCCAACCTGGCGCCCATCAACTGGGTGCTGGGGGCTCTTGGCATCCAGCTGGGACTGGGGCTGGCGGACACCATCACCGTCCTGGTGCTGGGCAACCTGATCGGCATGCTGCTCTTTGGCTGCTTCGTCCTCCTCGGCCAGAAGACCGGAGCCACCGGCATGGTCCTGGCCCGGGCGGCTTTCGGGCGCCGCGGCAATTACCTGCCGGCCGCCATCCAGGCCCTGCTGGTCATCGGCTGGTGCGCGGTGAACACCTGGATCATCCTGGACCTCGTCATGGCACTCTTCGGAACCCTCGGCTGGGTTGACCCCGAAGCCCCCAACTACGCCTGGAAGATCGGCGTCGCCACCTTCATCATGGCCCTCCAGGTGGCCATCGCCTGGTTCGGCTACAAAGCCATCGCCGCGTTCGAAAAGTGGACCGTGCCGCCCACCATCCTCATCCTCGCCGTCATGTCCGCCGTGGCCTGGTTCGGCATGGACATCGACTGGAGCTACGCGGGCCCTGCCGGCGCCGTCCTGGAAGGCTCCGAAAGGATCGCGGCCATGAGCGCCGTGATGACCGCCATCGGCATCGGATGGGGCATCACCTGGTTCACCTATGCCGCGGACTACTCCCGGTTCGTCAGCACCAGCGTCCCCAGGAAGAAGGTCTACCTGGCATCGGTACTGGGACAGTTCATCCCCGTGGTGTGGCTCGGCGTCCTCGGCGCCAGCCTGGCCACCAACAGCGGCGAGATCGATCCCGGCAAGCTGATCGTGATGAACTTCGGCGCGATGGCGCTGCCGGTGCTGCTGATGGTCCTCCATGGGCCCATCGCCACCAACATCCTGAACATCTACACCTTCTCGGTGGCCACCCAGGCGCTGGACATCTCCATCGACCGCCGCAAACTCAACCTGTTCGTCGGCGTCTTCTCGCTCGCCGCCGTCGTCTTCTTCATCTTCCAGGAGGACTTCGCCGCGGTGCTTGACGCCTGGCTGATCGGCCTGGTGGCGTGGGTGGCCGCGTGGGGCGGGATCATGCTGGTGCACTACTTCTGGCTGGAAAAGCGCTGGCCCGGCGGGACCGCGCGCCTCTTCGACGCCGTGGGAACCAAGCGGCTGCCCAACGTCAACTGGGCCGGCATCATCTCCCTCCTGGCCGGCATCTTCGCGACCTGGCTGTTCATGTACGGCCTGATCCCCGTCATGCAGGGACCCATCGCCGTCGCGCTCGGCGGCTGGGACCTGTCCTGGCTGGCCGGGGGCCTGACCAGCGCCGCCGTGTACGCCGTCCTCGGCCAGCGCCAGCACATCCGCTACCTCGCCCTGGAGCCCCGGGCCGCAGGGAACGCCGGAACCGAGGCGGCCGCCGGCACGCCTGCCCTCCCGGCCCTCTAATCTCCTCTCCTCCTGAACCAGGCGGGCGCGCGTTGCGCCCGCCGAAAGGATTTCCCCGTGAACCACCCGGCCTTTCCCGATGCCCTGCACCCGATCACCTGGCCCGACGGCGCCAAAGCGGCAGCATCCTTCACTTTCGACGTCGACGCCGAGTCCTGCACCATCGCCCACGATCCCGCCAGCACGCGGCGGATGTCGCTGATGACCCACCAGTCCTACGGACCCAAGATCGCCGTCCCGCGGCTGCTCAGGATCCTGGAACGCCAGGACATCCGGGCCACGTTCTTCATCCCCGGCTTCACCGCCGAGTCCTACCCGGACATCGTCCGACAGATCGTGGACGGCGGGCACGAGGTGGCGCACCACGGCTACCTGCACGAGCCGATGCAGGGCATCGACGCCGCCACCGACGCCAGCTACCTCGACCGCGGCCTGGAAGCCCTGGCCAAGGTGGCCGGCATCCGGCCTGTCGGATACCGCGCCCCGTGGTGGGAACTGAACTGGCACTCGCCGGCGCTGCTCGCCGACCGCGGCTTCCTCTACGATTCGAGCCTGCTCGACGGCGACGCCCCCTACCGCTTCGCCGTCGCCGCCCACGATCCCCGGGACATCGTGGAGATCCCCGTGGACTGGACGCTGGACGACTGGGAGCAGTACGCCTTCTATCCCGGCGTCACGGGCAGCGGCGTGATCGAGAGCCCGGCGAAGGTCCTGGAAATGTGGACCCTGGAAGCCGAGGCGCACCACTCACAGGGAAGCTGCTTCGTGCTGACCAACCACCCGTTCATCTCCGGCCGGCCATCCAAGGCCGTGGCGCTGGAGCAGCTGATCGAGCGGGTGAAGGGCATGGACGGAATGTGGGTGACCACCATGGAGCGGATCGCCGAACACACCAAGGCGACCGTCAGCGAAGTCCACACCCACGCCAGGATCGCTGTCCCAACCTTCCCGGGCGCCGGAGCAGCCTTTGAGCCGGCCCGCGTGCGCGAGGGGGCTGTGGCGTAGCAGCCCATCCGGTTACCCGCCTTCCTGCGCTTGTTTACAGGCGGAAGAAGGCGGGTAACCATGGGATAGGAGTTATTCCGGGGCGGGCTGATCCCGGCCGTCTGCGGCAGGAAGCCAGGACCGCGGGCCTGAAACGGCAGGTAACAACCTGGACCAGTGCGCTGGCCGTGTTGGGCGCATGGCTTCGCCGAAGTCATACCAGTGGTCCAGGTGGCCCGCCTGCCGGCGGCCTGCTTTCTTTAGGCCAGTGCCCTACGGCCAGTCGGCGCGGGTGAACCTGATGGGCGCCCGCACCAGCTGCAGGCAATCGGTGGTGGTCCAGTCTTTCCGCGGCATTTCCAGCGGTTGGGGTGCCGTTTCCTGTTGGGTCTCCAGGCCGGTGGCTTCCGGAGAACTGTCGGTTGAGCTGTTCATTGTGTGTCCCCTTTGGCGAGCTCGTCTGCTCACATTAGGAGCGTTGCCATGCCGTGGGAAGAGGGTTTGTCCAGCGACCGGATAAACTGCGCAAATCTTGAGGATTATCCTCTTCCCGCTCAGGCCAGGGTCAGGACAAGCCGTGGTGCCACGCTGGCGCCGGCCTCCTTCGAGTTCAGGGTCAGCCCGTCCGTGCTGGCGGTGTCGATGCCGAGTGAGAGCTGCTGGCCGAGCTCACCGCCAAGGCCGCTGACGGTCAGCGGCACGCTGTAGTTGGTGTTGATAGTTGTGGGTCCCAGGGTGCCGATGGCGGTGCCGAGTGCCGGTTTGTTGTTGTAGTTGATTCCACTCTCGGTCCAGCTGTCGTCAGCCACCAGCTTGATGTTCTGCTTGCCTCCGGAAGCATTTGCTGCGCTGCCCAATTGCAGGGTGGCACTCTGCAAGGTCCTGCCCGCGTACGGCGACAGGTCGAACTTCAGGTACGTGAACTGCACCGGGCTGTTGTCCACGGACAGCGTGGTGCTTGCGCCGTAGTTCGTGCCCGTCGCTCCGCTGGAGACGTAGCTGTCGGCGGTCACCGTGAGGGTGACGGTTTGCGTTCCGCCGCCCGCGGCAGCCGTGGTGAAGGACCACGTCCTGTCAGCTGCCAGCGCGTTCCCGGCAGCATCCTTCACGCCACCGGAGCCGCCCTTGACCGTCGCCGTGTACGTAGTGGCGGCAGCGAGATCTGCGCCGGGGTTCAGCGTCGCCACGTTGCCGGTGCTGCTGTAGCTCACGGCCGCGGGCACCGTCGTCGTCCCCGCCCGCAGCGTGAAGGTGGTTGAGCTGATGGTGGAGGCGTTCATGGCCTCCGAGAACGTTGCCGTCACGTTGGTGCCGACGGCCACGCCTGTTGCGCCGCCGGCCGGCGCCGTTCCCGTTACCGTCGGAGCGGTCGTATCACTCGTTCCCCCGCCCACCGTCGGGTCGTAGTAGTGCCAGTACCGGCTCGTGGCATTCACGTCCGCGAGGAGCAGCAGGCCGCTGTTGGCCGTCCCGCGAGCCACACTGTTGAGGTTCTGCTTGGTGGACGTCACGTTGTGGACGTACTGGTCGGCGTCGACAATCCTGGCGGTCTTCGCGCTGGTGAAGTTGATGTTGTCCAGCGGGGTGGACTTCTCGTAGATCGCCCCGCCCGAGCTGGTGCACACGCCGGCGTTCGTCGTGCCGCTGGGTTTCGGATAGGTGGCAAACGTCCGCAGCATCTGCGTGCTCTCGTCAACCAGGACGATCACGCGGTTGGGGCATTCCGAGACCGGGGCAATGGTGTGCGCGGACCACGTGGTCCCGCTCAGTGCCAGCAACTGGATCAGCGGCTGGGATGCCGAGGTGAAGGATGTCTTGACCGCTGCGAACACGCGGCCGCCCGATGAGTCCAGCCACTTCAGGTTCATGTGGTCGTCGCTGCTGTGCAGCCCCGATACCGCCGCCGCCGGAGTGCTCCAGGAAGTGTTCGAGGCGCCGTCGGTGTGGAAGCTCCAGTACATGCCGTCGGTGGCGTCGCCCACCTGGCGGCTCCACATCACGCCTATCTTGCCCGGGCCGAACGCGATCACCGCCGAGGTGTCGTCCACGGACACGCTCCCAAGCGACGAAGGAAGCTGGAACGGCGTGCCCCACGTCGAGCCGTCCGTGCCCGTGGCGTTCAGCCAGATCTTGTTCCCCTGCTGCCACGTAGCCCATACCCGGCCGGTCGAATCCTTGTCGATGGTCAGCACCTCAACCTTGTAATTGTTGATGGTTGACGAGCCCAGCGACGTGTACTTCTTCATCTCCGCGTCGTAGCTGTAACGCCGCAGCGTGGTGGGGAAATTGGCCTCAGCGGGCAGGCCGTCGTTGACGAAACGGTAGCTCGCCACGAACAGCGTCCCGCCGTCCCACAGCACGTCATGGTGCGTGTTGGCCCGCGTCTCGGTCGCCACCCCGGTATCCGCCCACGAACTCGTCGCAGCGTTGAACCGGAAGATATGGAAACTCAGGCTGGCGGTATCCCAGAGGTTTCCCCACCAGGACCCGTCGTTGAACCACAACGAACTGGTGGCCCGCTTGGTACCGGTCGGCGTACCGGTCCCCGAGTGGGACGGGCCCTGGACCCCCACATCGCCCGTTGCAGCTGACGCGGGACCCGGCACCACCAGGGCCGCCAGCGCGAGCAACAGGGCTGTCAGCAGGGAGGGGAGCCACTTCCTGCGGGCTCCGCGGACGTCCTTGTGGGGAAATGGATGGTCCTGCATTGTTGCTCCCGGAATTGCACAGTCGAACGCACACCCCCCAGGTTCGTTCAGTGTCAGCCGCCCCAGCAGCAAAAGCAATCCCCAATCTGCGGCGCTGCTCAAACCCCTAATTCGGCTAAACAAAACCCCTAATTTGCGGCTATCCCGCTGTAGCCAGCAGTGACTGCATCTGCGCCCCGGAGCCGCTTCCCAGGGCCGGCGTGTAGACCACAATGTGGAGGTCCGGCCGGTCCGACGGGGAGACCTGGTGGTGCTCCAGCTGCAGGACACCCACCGCGGGATGGTGGAACAGGCGCTCGCGGGATTCGAAGCCCAGGATGTCGTAGCGGTCCCAGCCGGCCCGGAATTCGGGACTCGTTTCCTTGAGACGTTCCACCTGGTATTGGATGTCCGGGTCGCCCAGGCGCTGTCCGGTTTCGGCGCGGAACTCGGCCAGGAACCGTTTGCTGGTGGTCTCCCAATCCGGCAGCAGGTCCCTGACGTAGGGGTCCGTGAAGACGAGCCACAGAAGATTGCGGTCCGCGGGGGCCACCGTGGCGATGTTCGGATACAGGGCCGCATAGGCCCTGTTCCAGCCCGCCACCCCCCAGTCCGGGAACAGCGCGAACGCCGGATTGGGGTCCAGCGCATCCATCAACCTCTGGATATGGGGCGGGGCGGCATCCGCGGCGGGGCCAGCCGGCGCCGCGGACGCATAGCCGCCCAGCGACAGGACGTAGGCCAGGCCCGTGCCCGAGAGGTGCAGTGCGCGGCTGACCGATTCCAGCACCTGCCGGGAGGGGCTGATGTCCCTGCCCTGCTCCAGCCAGGTGTACCAGGTGACGCTCACGCCGGACAGGAACGCGACCTCCTCCCGCCGCAGCCCGCGTTCACGTTTCCGCGCTATCGGGGGCAGCCCGTAATCGGCCCGTAGTGCCTGGTCCCTGCGCGCCCGGAGGAAAAGGCCGAGCTCTTTGCGCCGTTCGGAGTTCTTCACCGGAAAATACTATTACTCGGGTACTCCCACTACTAGTATCAGCACCGTCTTCCACCAACGGCGCAGAACCCGCAGGATGGGATCATGCCTGCACTCCGCTCTAAAACAGTCACCCACGGCCGCAACATGGCCGGCGCCCGCGCACTGCTGCGCGCCTCCGGCGTCGCCAACTCCGATATCGGCAAGCCGATCATCGCCGTGGCCAACAGCTTCACCGAATTCGTCCCGGGCCACACGCACCTGGCTCCCGTGGGCCGGATCGTCTCCGACGCGATCCTCGCTGCCGGCGCCGTGCCGCGCGAGTTCAACACCATTGCCGTGGACGACGGCATCGCCATGGGCCACTCCGGCATGCTCTACTCGCTGCCGTCCCGCGACCTGATCGCCGATTCCGTCGAATACATGGTCAACGCGCACTGCGCCGACGCCCTGGTGTGCATCTCCAACTGCGACAAGATCACCCCCGGCATGCTCATGGCGGCACTCCGCCTGAACATCCCCGTGGTCTTCGTCTCCGGCGGCCCCATGGAAGCCGGCCGGGTAACCCTGACCGACGGTTCCGTCCGCTCCCTGGACCTGGTCAACGCGATTGCCGACGCCGTGGACGAGTCCATATCCGACGCCGACATCAACCTCATCGAAGAGAACGCCTGCCCCACCTGCGGTTCCTGCTCCGGCATGTTCACCGCCAACTCCATGAACTGCCTCACCGAAGCCATCGGCCTGTCCCTGCCGGGCAACGGTTCCGTGCTGGCCACCCACACCGCGCGCAAGGCCCTGTACGAGAAAGCCGGCGCCACCGTCGTCGAGCTCGTCAAGCGCTATTACGACGGCGGCGACGACTCCGTGCTGCCCCGCTCCATCGCCACCGCGAAAGCGTTCGACAACGCCATGGCCCTGGACATCTCCATGGGCGGCTCCACCAACACCATCCTGCACCTGCTGGCTGCGGCCCAGGAGGCAGGCGTTGATTACGGGCTGGCAGAAATGGACGCCAAGTCCCGGCAAGTGCCCTGCCTGGCCAAGGTGGCCCCGAACGTGGCCAAGGACAAGACCTACTACATGGAGGACGTGCACCGCGCCGGCGGCATCCCCGCCCTGCTGGGCGAGCTGAACCGCGGCGGACTCCTGCACAAGGACGTCCACTCCGTGCATTCCGCAGACCTGGACGGCTGGCTGGATGACTGGGACATCCGCGGCGGCAAGGCCACCGGGGAAGCGAAGGCGCTGTGGCACGCGGCTCCCGGTGGCGTCCGTTCCTCCACCGCCTTCTCCCAGTCGAACGAGTGGACCTCCCTGGACACCGACGCTGAAGGTGGCTGCATCCGCTCCGTGGAGCACGCCTACTCCAAGGACGGCGGCCTGGCCGTGCTCCGCGGCAACGTGGCAGTCGACGGCGCCGTGGTGAAGACCGCCGGCGTGGACGAGTCCATCTGGAAGTTCCAGGGGCCGGCCGTGGTGTGCGAATCCCAGGACGAAGCCGTGGAAAAGATCCTGAACAAGCAGGTCAAGGAAGGCGACGTGGTGGTCATCCGCTACGAAGGCCCCCGCGGCGGTCCCGGCATGCAGGAAATGCTGTACCCGACGTCGTTCCTTAAGGGCCGCGGCCTGGGCAAGAAGTGCGCCCTCATCACGGACGGCCGCTTCTCCGGCGGAACGTCCGGCCTGTCGATCGGGCATATCTCCCCGGAGGCCGCCTCCGGCGGCGCCATCGCCCTGGTGGAGGACGGCGACATCATCAGCATCGACATCACCCAGCGCTCCCTGCAGTTGGAGGTCTCCGACGAGATCCTGGCCGAACGCCGCGAAAAGCTGGAAATCAACGGCGGTTACAAGCCCAAGGACCGGGACCGCCAGGTATCTGCGGCGCTGCGCGCCTACGCGGCCATGGCGCTGTCCGCGGACAAGGGAGCCGTCCGGGACGTGTCCCTGCTGGAGCGGTAACGCCGCATCCAGGCAGGCGCAGCGCAGCGGGTTGGCCGCGGCAACAGGCCAAAGGCCCCGTCCCGCCGTGCTGCGCCTGACGGTACCCTGTTCACATGGTTACGGGAATGGCCGATTACGGCGCGGAAGGCATCCTGCTCGCCGGTGCGGGGCGGGCCATCCTGCTCCAGCTGGCCAATCCGGCCATCGGCCGCGGCGTGGCCGAGCACAGCACCTTCACCCGGCGCCCCGTCAACCGGCTCAAGGGCACCCTGACGTATGTGTACGCGGTGGTGTACGGCACCGATGAGCAGCTCAAAGAGGTCCGCCGGAGGGTGAACCGCGCCCACGTGCCCGTGCGCCGGACCGCCAACGAATCGTCCGCGGGTTACAACGCCTTCGATCCGGAGCTGCAGCTCTGGGTGGTCGCCACGCTTTACGACACGGCGCTCACCATCATCGAGAAGATCTACGGCCCGCTCGACGACGACTCAGCCGACGCCATGTACCGGGACTATGCGCGGATCGGCACCGCGCTGCAGCTTCCGGAGGGCATGTGGCCCAAGGACCGGGCGGCGTTCGGCCGGTACTGGGACGACCAGGTCTCCGGGCTGCAGGCGGAGGACGCGGGCGTGCGGGTGGGCAGGGGCCTGCTGTTCCCGAAGCACACGGCCCTGTGGTACCGCGCCATCATGCCGTCCGCACGGTTCCTCACCGCGGGACTCCTCCCGCACCACGTGCGCGTGGACTTCGGGCTTCCCTGGAGCGACCTCCATGCGCGGCGGTTCGACCGGACCATGCGGATCCTGTCGGTGGCCTACCCGAGGCTGCCGCGGGGCATCAGGCACTGGTTCAAGGACTACTGCCTGGGCGAGCTCGACAAGGACCTCCGCAGCACCCCGCACGCCGTCGAGCACCAGGCGAGCCGTGCGTAGTTCCACCACCGTTGAGCGGCGGATCGACGAGCGGGCCCGCCGCTTCCTTGCTGCCGCCCCCGCGGGAGGCGCCCGGGCCAGGGTTACCGAGTTCGTCGTGTTTGGGCTGAAGCAGGGCTGGGCGTGCATCTTCGGCGCCGCCCTCCTCACGGTCCTCATGGCAGCCAGGCTGTGGTATCCGGACAGCACCGGGCTGGCGCGCAACGACTTCCTGACCATCGCCGCCGTCGTGATCCAGGTGCTGATGGTGGCGTTCAAGCTCGAAACCCTGAAGGAACTGCGGGTCATCATCCTGTTCCACCTGGTGGGGACGGTCATGGAGTTGTTCAAGACCGACGCCGGCTCCTGGTCCTACGAGGCCGAAGGGTTCCTGCGCGTCGGCGCCGTGCCGCTGTTCAGCGGGTTCATGTATGCCGCGGTTGGCTCGTACATGGTGCGTGTCTACCGGCTCTTCGACCTCAAATTCGCCGCCTATCCCCGGCGCTGGATCACGGCCATCCTCGCCGCCGCCATCTACGTGAACTTCTTCACCCACCACTTCATCTGGGACGCGCGCTGGGTGCTGCTCGCCGCCGTCCTGGTCAGCTACGGCCGCTGCGTGATGCACTTCCGTGTGTTCCGCCGCCAGTTCCGCATGCCCCTGGTGGTCTCGTTCCTGCTGGTGGCGTTGTTCATCTGGATCGCCGAGAACATTGCCACGTGGTCCGGCGCCTGGCTCTACCCCAGCCAGGTGGGCGGCTGGCACCCGGTTGGCCTGGAAAAGCTCGTGGCCTGGTTCCTGCTGATGATCATCTCCGTGGTGCTCGTGGCCTGGGTCTACAAGCCGCAGCCGCCGGACAGCATAGACGGACGACGGCGGGAAGTTCCGGCGCCGGCGGCGCTGCGGTAAAAGGGGGGTCTGGCAAAACCCGTTTCAACAGGGCCCTCGCTACAGTTCCCGGGCTTCGGTTTGATGGAGGGCATGGCTTCCGACCTCACCGTAACCAGCACCAGCGAGAGACCCACCGCCAGCGGGCAACACCCTGCCCACTGGGGAGGCGTCTTTGCGATGTCGCTGTGCGTCTTCGCGCTGATCGCCTCCGAATTCATGCCTGTCAGCCTGCTCACGCCGATGGCAGCAGACCTCCAGGTCTCCGAGGGGATGGTGGGCCAGGGCATCGCGATCTCCGGGTTGTTCGCCGTCCTGACCAGCCTCTCCGTGTCCACCGTGGCCGGCACCATGAACCGCAAGACCCTTCTGCTGGGCCTGACCACGGTCATGGCGGTCTCGGGCGCCGTGGTTGCCCTGGCGCCGGGGTATCCGCTCTTCATGGTGGGCCGCGCCCTCATCGGCGTGGTGATTGGGGGCTTCTGGTCCATGTCCGCGGCCACCGCCATGCGGCTGGTGCCGGCCCACCAGGTGCCGCGCGCGCTGGCGATCTTCAATGGCGGCAACGCCCTCGCCACCGTCCTGGCTGCGCCGCTGGGCAGCTACCTGGGCTCCGTCATCGGCTGGCGGGGAGCGTTCTTCTGCCTGGTGCCCGTGGCCGTGCTCGCGCTGGTGTGGCAGTGGATCAGCCTTCCCGCCATGAAGGTTGAACGGGGCAGCGCGGTTGAACGGGGCAGCGCGGTTGATCGGGGCGCCGTGGCCCGTGGCAGTGTCTTCGGGATCTTCGCCGGGTTCCGGAACCGGACCGTCGCGTGGGGCATGGCCGCGTGTGGTTCCTTCTTCATGGGACAGTTCGTCCTGTTCACCTATGTCCGTCCTTTCCTGGAAACGGTGACCCGGGTTGATGTGGCCACCGTTTCGCTGGTGCTCCTGGTCATCGGTGTTGCCGGTTTTGCGGGCACCGTCCTCATCGGCCGCTTCCTCAAGAAGGGCCTTTACCGGACGCTGCTCGCCATCCCCACCCTCATGGCCGTTATCGCGGCGGTGCTCGTTCCCACCGGAGGGTCGATTGCCGCCGTCGTGGTTCTGCTGGGGTTGTGGGGCCTGATGTCCACTGCCGCGCCCGTTGGCTGGTGGAGCTGGATCGCTGAGGCCATGCCGCACGACGCGGAGGCCGGCGGCGGCCTGATGGTCGCCGTGGTGCAGACATCGATCGCCATCGGATCGATGCTGGGCGGCGTGCTGTTCGATTCCGCCGGCTACGGGGGCACCTTCCTGGCGGGGGCGGGGATCCTGGCGGCCTCGGCTGCCCTGGCATTCGTGACCTCCCGGGCCGCTGGCCCCTCCCACAATGGATAAAGGATGAGCTCCCACACCATGGTCCAAAAGCAACGCATGGTCCGCAGGCCCGGTCCTGATTCATCGAGTACTGGCCGGAAGAGCCTCCTGGGCATTTCGGTCACCGCCGCGGCCTTCATCGCCGTGTTCGCGGCCGGCTCCGCATCAATTCCCCTCTTCGCCACCTACCGAAGCCAGGACGGCGTGACTGACAGTGAACTCTCGCTGGTTGCCGTCGGGTACTTCGTCTGCGCGGTATGTTCGCTGTTAGTGCTGGGCCGGCTGTCCGATCACCTGGGCCGAAAGCCTGTCTCCGCCGCGGCGCTGGTCACCGCCGCCCTGGGCTGTGCCGTGCTGATGGGCGTGAACGGGTTCTGGCCGCTTTTCGCCGGCCGCGCCCTGCAGGGGATCGCCGCCGGCCTGGCGTCGAGTGCCTTGGCCGCGTTCGTGGTTGACTGCGCGCCGGACCGTCCCGGATGGATTGTCCCGGCCATAACCACGGCGGGCGCCACAGTGGGTCTGTCCCTGGGCGTGTTCACCTCGGGGGCGCTGGTCCAGTACGGTCCGTTCCCGCGGCAGCTGCCCTATGCGGTACCGGGAGGCCTGCTCATCGCCTGCGCGCTGGCCTTGGCCGCGGTCCCCGAGACGGTGCGCCGCAGGCGGGGAGCATTCGCCTCGCTGCGTCCGCGGGTGAAAATACCGGAGAAGGCCCGCGCCTACCTGCCGGCGGCCGCCTTCGTCTTTATTTCGACGTGGGCTGTCGGCGGCTTCTTCAACGCGTTCGGCCCGTCGGTGGCAGCTGATTACCTGGGTTCCGCCGCGCCACTGGTCGCGGCGGCAGTCTTTGCGTCCTACATGGTGCCCAGCGTTATCGGCGGCCCGCTGTCCGGACGGATGCCCATCGTCAGAGCGCAGCGGCTGGGTATGAGTGTCTTCGCCATCGCGGTCGCGGGGCTGGCCATCGCCACCGGCATCGGCTCGGCTGCGCTGTTCATCGGCTGCGGAATCCTGGGCGGCGCGGGCATGGGCCTGGCGACGAACGGCAGCATGGCGTCGCTGCTGACCCGGGCGAACGCTCTGGACCGGGCAGGCCTGCTCTCCCTCGTCTATGCCATCTCCTACACGGGCTCAGCGCTCCCGGCCCTGCTGGTCGGGCAGTTGAGCCGTGTCATCTCACTGCTTGCCATCACCTGCGGTTATGCGGGGCTGGCATTCCTGGCGTGGGGTGCCACGATTCTCGGCACCCGGCGCAGCCACACGACCATCTAAAAGATTTACCAGTAACAGGAGGAGAACATGAAGTACACCAAGAGCGGCGGCCGGACCGGAACCGGGCCGAAGGAGTGGTTTACGGGAGCGGTGCAGATCGACGGCATCCGCACCCCCGATGAGCAGTCGGCCATCGGCTGCGCCCACGTCCGCTTTGCGCCCGGTGCCCGCACGGCCTGGCACCACCATCCGAAGGGCCAGACCCTGTACGTGACCGACGGCGTCGGGCTGGTCGCCCGACGCGGCGGCGAAATCCAGGAGATCCGTCCCGGCGACGTGGTGTATATCGAGCCCGGGGAGGAACATTGGCATGGCGCCACCCCGGAGCGCTTCATGGCGCACGTTGCCATGCAGGAAGCCGACGGGAACGGGCAGGTGGTCACCTGGCTCGACCACGTCACCGACGCGGAGTACGGGGCCTGGCCTGCCTAAGGCCCGCCCCTTAAAAGGCGGGCGGACGACGGCGGGAGGTCCCGCCGTCGTCCGCGCACCTTGTGACTGAGGCCGGGTCAGTCCTCGTAGGTGTTCGCGATGTAGACATCGCACGGGGCGTTGTGCGCCACGCTGTTGGCCACACTGCCCAGGAGGCGGCCGATGCCGCGCATCCTGCGGTTGCCCACCACGATTACCCGGGCGTCCAGGCGGATGGCTTCCTTGATCAGGGAGTCAGCCGGTTTGCCGCGGGCGGCGAAGTGGGTGATCTGCACGCCCGGCCGGGACCCGGCAAGGGACCTGGCCACCATCTCCGAGCTGTCGGCGTTGGAAATCCTGACCTTGTCCGATCCCACGCCGTAGGTCTCGGCGTTCTCGGCTTCGAAGGCGGTCACCACGTGGAGGGATGCCCCCAGCGACTCCGCCAGGCCCAGGGCCACTTCAGCTGCCTTCCGCGCCGACGGGCTGGCATCCACGCCCACTACGACTACTCCGCTCAACTTGCGCTCCTTTGTCTCGTCCCGGCATAAAACGTCCATTGCCAGTCTAGGGAAGTTCGGGCAGCCGTATACTCGACAACGCCAGTCCAAATGCGTGTCGAGGGGGAAACATGGGCCGGGAAACCGCTGTGCCTGCCGGGCACCTCACCGGGCTGCCCCCGGTGTACGTGGAGGTGCCGGACAAGTCCGGCCTGCTTGGTTCCGGCTCCAGCAGGCTCCTGAACACCGGCCTCACGGAGGCCGAGGCGCTTGCTGCTGCGGAGCCCGCGCCCGGGCTGTATGCCACGAAGGCGGAGAAGCGCCGGAGCAACATTCTGGGAGTGACATGGATCCTGGCCTGCATGACGGTAGGGGTGCTGATCAAGGTTTACGGGGATGCCGCGAACGGCGGCTATCCCGGCGACGCCGGGTGGACGCTCCCGGTCCTTGCAGTCCTGATTCCGTTCGCGGTTGTCTTCAGCTTCTACCCGGTATGGAGGAACCGGCAGCACCGAAAGCGGCACAAGGCCTGGCTCGCCCGCTTCATCGAACGCTGGCCGCTCCGGGAGCGGCTGGTGGATGTCGATGCCATCCCCGACGTCTGGCAGCGGGGCAGCACGCGGACCATGGCGGACACTCTGGCCGCGGACCGGGAAACCATGATGGGACAAGGAAACGCCGGGGAGGACGCCGCACGAGTGCTGGTGGAGGCGTTGGCTGCCGTGGAAACCTGGGCGCGTGCGCCCTGGTCGGATCCCGCCTTGTGCCGGGCCGCGCAGCAGGCTGTTGACCGCTTCAGCGCGCCGGCGGAACGGCGGCGGACGGACGCGCCGCCCGCCCCGCCGTCGAACCTTCCCTGACCCGCCGCCGGCGGCGCTGATCAGAACGCCGGGCTAATCAGAACGCCGGGCTGATCAGAACGCCGCGCCGAGAGAGGCCAACCCGGGGGCAGCCGAGCCCGCGTACTGGTTCTCCGGGCGTGCCAGGCCGTAATGCTCCCGCAGCGTCCGGCCTGTGTACTCGGTGCGGAACAGCCCGCGTTCCTGCAGGATGGGGACAACCTGGTCCACGAATGCCTCCAGCCCGGAGGGGAGCACCGGCGGCATGATGTTGAAGCCGTCCGCCGCGCCGCCGTCGAACCATTCCTGGATGGCGTCCGCAACCTGCACCGGCGTACCGGTGAAGGTGCGGTGGCCGCGGCCGCCGCCCAGCCGGCCGATCAGTTGGCGCACCGTGAGCCGCTCCCGCCGTGCGAGTTGGACGATCAGCGTGTAGCGGCTCTTGGCGCCCTCGATCTCGTCCTCGCTGGGCAGGTCCTCCGGCAGCCCGCGGTCCAGGGGCAGGTCCGCGGGCTCCACGCGGAGGGTCTTGGCCAGCTGGATCCGGGCGTACTCGGGCTTGATCAGCCGGTCCAGTTCACGCTCCAGTTCCAGTGCCTCCGCCTCGGTGGCGCCGATCACCGGCACGATACCGGGCAGGATCTTGATGGCTTCGGGGTCCCGGCCGGCTGCCGCTGTCCGGGCCTTGAGGTCGCGGTAGAACTCCTGCGCGTCGGCGAGGGTCTGGTGCGCCGTGAACACGGCGTCGGCGTACCTGGCGGCGAGGTCCTTGCCGTCCTCGGACGATCCGGCCTGCACGATCAGCGGGTGTCCCTGCGGTGAGCGGGGCACATTGAGCGGACCACGGACCTTGAAGTGCCTGCCCTCGTGGTCGATGGTCCGGATCCTGTCGGCATGGCCCCACACGCCCTCCTCCTTGTCCGCCGGCACGGCGTCGTCCTGCCAGCTGTCCCACAGCTTTTGCGCCACCTCGATGAACTCGGCGGCCCGCTCGTACCGGACGGCGTGCGCGGGTTGGTCGTCCACGCCGAAGTTCCGGGCCGCATCCGGGCCGGCGGTGGTCACCACGTTCCAGCCTGCGCGGCCGCCGCTGGCCCAGTCCACGGAGGCGAAGCGGCGCGCCAGGTTGAACGGTTCGTTGTAGGTGGTGGATGCCGTGGCGATCAGCCCGATCCGTTCGGTGGCGCCGGCGATGGCGGTCAGCAGCACGGTGGGTTCGAGCTTGCCCGCCGGGCGGCGGCCCACCTCGCCGAACAAAACCGGGGAGTCCGCGAAGAAGATGGAGTCCAGCTTGCCGCGTTCAGCCGTGCGGGCCAGCTTCTTGTAATGCTCAACGTCGGTGCTGGCCCGCGGATCGCTTTCCGGCAGCCGCCAGGAGGCTTCGTGGTGTCCCGTGCTCATGAGGAACGCATTGAGGTGGAGGTGGCGCTGGGGTATCTGTGGTGTCATGTCGGGTCTCCTTGGAAGGTTGATTGCCGGCGCCGGGAAGGCCGGGAGCGGCCCCGCTTCCGGGTACGACGACGGCACCCGGGGTGGGTGCCCGGTGGGGGACTGGAACACCTAAACACGGTCCTGAAGGCGTTGGCCAGCACCACGCAATGGAGGCTCAACGCAGCGAAACGGCGCTACTTATGGCGCCATCCGGGGGACAAACCGGGAAACGCTGCGCCACGGGGCGCAACCCTGGTTAACGTGACTGGTGGCAAGCGCCGGGCGGGTCAGCGCCGCAGCAGCCCTTCAACCTGGTCGCCGATGTAGACGCCGTCGCGGTCCATCCAATAGCGCCGTTTAACGTTCAGTGCCACGCTCGTGTCCATGGTCTGAATGCCGGGAAGTGCCCCGATATCCTCGGTGATGAAATCAGCCAGGCTGCGTGGATCGCGGAAGACTCCATGGAAGACCACGGGTGCCTGCCCTGTCACCATCGAGATCATGCGCGCCGATTCGTGGCCGCTGAGCCGATCCAGCACATCAGCGATCGATTTCGGTTTGACCTGCAACGAAACTACGGCCGCGAGGGGAAATCCGACTGCGCTCGGCTCCACTTCCACCCGCGGTGAGATGGCCCCGGTGTTGAGGAGCATTTGGATGGCGCGGTAGGCCGAGGAACTGCTGACATTTAGGGTGCGGGCCACCTCAGCTGCAGACGCACGTGCATTGCGTCCCAGCTCGCACATAGTGCGGAATTCCAGATCTGACAGGTCGTCCATGGATTCCAGCGCAGGCTGGTTGACGGGAACCACGTGGGCTTCCAGCGCTTCCGTCTGCTGAGGCGTCAGCCGTTGAAACCGCCAGTTCTGGCCTACCCGCCGGGAATCCAGCACCAGTCGGGTCTCAATGGACCTGATGCCCGGAAGGGAAGCGATCTGGTTGCTGATCAGGTCATTGACATCTGAACCCAGCAAGGGAAACAGGTCAGCATAGATGTCACCCGTCCCGGACGTTGTCATGACGAATTGGATCTCGGCGAATGCCTTAAGCTTCTCCGCCACCTCAGCCGCGCGTCCTGGCTCACAGCAAATCCAGAGCTGTTGCGGGTTGCCGGAAAGAACAAGTGGCCAGGCAAACCTGCCGATCACCTTCATAAGCCGCTCTTTCTGGAGCCTGTTCAGCCTGCGGGTGATGGTGCTGGTGGGCACGCCGAGGATTTCGCCCAATGCATTTGCCGGGACACGGGGTGCGACTTGGAGGGCAGCGATGATGTCCAGGTCGGTGTCATCCAAAAGTGAGATGGTGTGCCTCCGCCGTTGTGGGTGGACCCGTTGTACTAGGTCAAGACTACCGGCAAAGCCGGCGATTGAACATCGAAAAAACCATTATCTGATCCTTTTTTGAATGATTTTCCCATAGCCCCTTGTCGAATGACATGATTTCCCCTACCTTGGAATATGAGAGCTGGATCACTCTCAAACTCCCCATAAAAGGTCGAATCGGCCGCGCTGTCCGGGATGGCTGGACCGTGGGCACCCAGGAACGAACAAGGAGCGCATTGTGAACAACGTCCCGTCGTGGCAGTGGCCTGAACAGGAATGGCGAGCGCACGTTAACAGAGTCCGGGCCGGGCACTCCCTTATGCATTCGGACCCGGCGCTGCGCTGGAAAGGGGGCGCCGCCGTCGCTGTTCTGCTGTCCTTCGACTCGGACCACGAAACTCCATCGCTCCGGGACGGGGAAACCTCGCCGGGGCGCATGGCGCAGGGCGAGTACGGTGCACGGGTGGGGGTGCCCCGGATCCTGGAACTGCTCCGCCGCTACGAAGCTCCGGCGTCGTTCTATATCCCCGCGGTATGTGCGTTGCTCCGCCCTGACGAAGTTCCCACCTACATCGAGCAGGGACACGAAGTCGCGGTGCACGGCTGGATCCATGAGCGGAACACCCTGCTCAGCCATGAGCAGGAACTGGATCTGCTCGGCCGTGCCACAGACGTACTCCACCGCCAGGCAGGAACCCGCCCGGTCGGTATCCGGACGCCGTCCTGGGACTTCTCGGAGTCAACCCTCGACGTCATCCGCGAGCTGGGATTCCTCTACGACTCCTCGCTCATGGCCGACGACGAGCCTTACGAATTGCTCGCTGACGGGTTGCCCACCGGAATAGTTGAAATCCCGGTGGAATGGATCCGGGACGACGCGCCCTACCTGATGATGGATCGCTTCACCGGCCTCCGACCCTATATGCCGCCCCGCCAGCTTCTCCAGATCTGGAAGGACGAATTCGACGCAGCGTATGTCGAAGGCAGTGTCTTCCAACTCACCATGCACCCGCACATCATCGGGCACCGCTCCCGCGTGATGATCCTGGCGGAACTCATGGAATACATCCGATCCCACGATGACGTGTGGATCACGACCCACGCAGAACTGGCAACCCACGTTGCCTCCCGACTCTCAACGAGGACGTCTGTCTCATGACACAACAGCTGAACGTGGCCGAAATCCACGAAACCAAGCTCTCTGCACGCGGACGCAAAGCCATCATTGCCGGCGGCATCGGCAACGCCGTCGAATGGGTGGACTGGGCTGTCTACACCACCTTTTCATCCGTCTTTGCCCATCACTTCTTCCCCAAGGGCGATCCCATCGCCGCACTCCTGGCGACGCTGGCGATCTTCGCCGTGGGCTTTGTCATGCGGCCTGTCGGTGCAGCTGTCATGGGCGCCTATGCGGACCGCCACGGACGCAAGAAAGGTCTGGTACTGACCATCGGGCTGATGGCGGGAGCCACTGCCGTGATCGGCCTCGCACCAACATACGAAACCGTGGGACTCCTTTCGCCGATCATCCTCGTCGTGGCGCGCATGGTCCAGGGATTCTCGGCCGGAGGCGAGTTCGGTTCCTCCTCGGCCTTCCTGGTTGAATCCGCAGCACCGCGCCGCCGCGCCTTCGCCGGATCCTGGCAGCAAGTCTCCGTCGGAGCCGGTGTGCTGCTCGCGTCAGGCATGGGCACCATCATCACCAGCACCATGTCCAAGGACTCCCTGGACGGCTGGGGCTGGCGGGCCGCCTTCCTGGCGGCTTCCCTGCTGGGCCTGGTTGGCCTCTGGCTGCGCAGTTCGGTCGAGGAAACGGACTCATTCGTGAAGTCCCAGGCCCGCTCGGCAGCCTCTCATGAAGCCCGCCGGAACACCGTATTCACCATGTTCGTGAAGCATCCCAAGGAAACCCTGAGGGTCTTCGGCATCACGATCGCCGGAACGCTGCTCTACTACATGTGGGTCTCCTACATGCCCACCTACGCCGCCGTCGCCACAGGAATTCCCCTGAGCCAGGCACTGCTGGCTAACTTCATCGCCGTCGGCCTGTTCCTCGTCCTCCTGCCATTCGCCGGCATTCTTTCGGACAAGATCGGGCGCAAACCGACCCTTACTGCCTTTGCAGGCGGCTTTCTCCTCTTCTCATGGCCCGCTTTCTCGCTGCTCAATGGCGACTTCTGGATGCTGCTGCTCATTGAAGTAATCGGGATCATTCTGCTCCTTGGATACTCGGCCAACTGTGCGGTCATCATGGCTGAGCAGTTCCCTGCTGAAGTCCGTGCTACCGGCATCGGCCTGCCGTACGCGCTGGCCGTTGCGGTCTTCGGAGGAACCGCGCCATACATCACTACTTGGATGAATACGAGCGGCTATGGCGGGCTTGTCTGGCTCTACTGTGCGGTGGCAGCAGCCATCGGCGTAATCGTCTACCTGACCATGCCTGAAACCAAAGGCAAGGCCCTCGATTGAGCTGGCATGCCGTCATAACGGGAGCGGCCAGCGGAATCGGCCGGCAAGTAGCAAAGCGGTTCGCGGGGTTGGGCTACCGGGTGACCGTCGTGGATCTCAATGCCACGTCACTGGCCGCAACCGCGGAGACGTGCAAGGAAGCGGGCGCTGACGACGTCCAGGCGCTGGTAGTGGACCTGACGAGCCACTCCGGTCCTGAGGAGATGCTCGCCAAGTCCTGGGCGGCCGCTCCTGTGGACGTCCTGGTCAACTCGGCCGGGATTTATCCTGCCACCCCCTTCCTGTCCTTGGATGCGGCTACCTGGGATGCCGTGCAGAACCTCAATACCAGGGCCCCCTTGCTGGCAACGGTGGCCCTCGCCCAGCGGGCAACCAAGGCCGGACGGAAGGCCAGCGTGGTCAACATCTCCTCCGGAGCAGCCCTGCGCGCCCGTCCGGGGGCGGCTCCTTACTCCACTTCCAAAGCGGCACTTGAGATGGTGACGCGTGCCTCGGCCCTGGAGTTGGGGGAGTACGGCATCCGGGTGAACGCTGTCGCCCCCGGCTTCGTGACCGTGAACAGCAGCGCCAACCCGGTCACAGAGGAATACGCGGCCGCCGTTTCCGGCAACCCGTTAGGACGGCGCGGAGAACCGGACGACATCGCCCGCGCCGTCGTATGGCTCGCCGGACCCGAGGCCGAATGGATCACGGGCGAAACCCTGCGCGTGGACGGCGGTTCGTCCGCCGGCGCCATGAACCTTCCACTGCACTGGACCACGAACACGGCGGCCCAGCATGCGGCAACTATTTGAGAGGAAACCATGACGGACAGCGCATACACCGTAGTGGGCGCGGGAGCTATAGGCGGCACCCTGGCCGCGCACCTGCACGCACAGGGCGTCCCGGTCCAGGTGGTCGACGCCGATGCCAACCATGTCGCAGCCATCCGCAGGAACGGACTGCAGATCAAGACACCTTCCGGAGTTTTGGTGGCGGACGTCCCGGCCTACGGCCTCGACGATGCCCCCGAGCACCTGGACAGGGTTCTCTTGGCAGTAAAGGCCCAGGCGACAGACAGTGCAGCGGCATGGATAGCCCCCAGGCTAAGCAGTGGCGGATACGTGGCATCAATGCAAAACGGGCTCAACGAGGCCGCCATTGCAGCGCACGTCGGCGCCCACCGAACAGTGATTGCCTTCGTTGATCTATTTGCCGACGTGCTCGAACCCGGCGTCATCAATGACGGTGGCAGCGGCGCGATGGCGCTGGGCGAATACTCCGGGGGGACCAGCGACCGGGTGCGGCAGCTTGCCACGGACCTTCGGGATTGGGGCACTCCCACGGTTACCGGCAACGTGGCGGGGTTCCTGTGGGCCAAGCTCGGCTTCGGTGCCATGCTGACGGCAACAGCCCTGGCGGATGCGGACATGAGTGAGCTGATCGACAGGCACCGGCCCGCGATGAATGGACTGGCTGCGGAGGTCTTCGACGTAGCAGCAGCCGAGGGCATCAGCCTTGAGGGGTTCGACGCGTTCGAGCCCGCCAGCTATGTCCGCGGCGCCGATCCCCGGAAGAATTCCGAGGCCACCGACGACCTCATCAAGTGGCTGTCCACCCAGACCAAGACCCGGTCGGGCATCTGGCGGGACATCGCCGTCCGGAAACGTCCCACCGAGGTCCCCACCCAGTACGAGCCAGTCATCGCAGTGGCTGCGAAGCACGGACTGAACCTGCCCCTGGTCGAGGAACTGGTATCTGCCATCCGGCGACTTGAAACCGGCTCCATTTCCATGGATGAAGGACATCTGTTCGCCCTTGACCGTAAGGCTTCCGCACGATGAATTATCTTCAGGAATTGCCGCCATGGATCGCAGGGAAACGGGCGGAATTGGTTGAGGACCTGACAGCATATGTTTCCCGCGAGACCCCCTCGGATGATAAGCAGCTACTCATGGAGGGTCTTGCATGGGTGGAAGGCTGGCTTCAGGAGCGCGTCGGGCCACCGGCTGGGCGCCGGCTGGTCACTGGGGGCACCTGGGGCGACACACTGGTGCTGGACTACCCGTCGGACACCGGCGCTGACCGCTGGGTGACGTGCCTCTGCCACTATGACACGGTCTGGTCCGCGGGGACCCTTGGGGAGTGGCCTGTGGCAGTCGAGGGGGACAGGTTCTCCGGGCCAGGCGCCTTTGATATGAAGGGCGGCCTTGTGCAACTCGTATGGGCGCTGCGCGCCGCCAGGGAACTCGGACTGCCTCGGCCCAACGTGAGGCTGGTCCTGAACGGAGACGAGGAGGTGGGAAGCCCGGCGTCGCGGCGGATCATCGAAGCGGAAGTGGTCCGGGGAGATGCTGTTCTTGTCTTCGAAGCCAGTGCCGGCGGCGCGCTTAAGACCGCGCGGAAGGGCGTAGGCATCTTCCAGGTCAACGTCACGGGAAAGGAAGCCCACGCCGGGCTGGATCCGGAAGTGGGCACCAGCGCGATCGATGAAATAGCGCGGGTGATCCTGCAGCTCCATGCAGAATCCGACCTCGACAAGGGAACCACCGTAAACGTTGGTCTTGTCCAGGGTGGGACACGGACGAACGTCAAGGCGGGCTCTGCCACCGCGGACCTCGACGTCCGTGTCTCCTCCGAGACCGAGGTCCAGCGCATCAACTCGGTCCTCAAGGCCTTGTCCCCCCGCAGCCCGGAAGCCGCGCTGAAGGTCAGCGGCGGCTGGAACCGGCCTGTCATGGCTCGTTCCTGGCAGACCGCACGGCTCTTCGCTGAGGCCGAGCAAGTGGCCGGAGTGCTCGGATTCCCGCTGTCGGAAACGTCCGTGGGGGGTGCCAGCGACGGTAACTTCGCTGCTGCGCTGGGTTTGCCTGTCCTCGATGGGCTGGGCGCAGTGGGGGACGGCGCGCACGCCCGGCATGAATGGATCAGCATTGATGGCATGCTCGAGCGGACCTGCTTGGCCGCCGGCCTCCTCGCAGTCCTCGCAGAGCCCACCGGACGGCTCGGAAAACATGGCGAACCCGACGCTGTGGTTGTATGAGCCGGCCCCTGGAAGCCGGACCTACTTTGCGACGGCCATTTCCACGATGTTCTCGGTGACCGCCCAGGAGGCGAGGAGCTTGAGCGCTTCCTCGGAGGGGCTGCCGGGAGTGGCCGGGTAGACCGTCAGGGTGTGCCCCGGGTCCTCCTCCAGGCCCAGCACCTGGTAGTTCAGTTCGAGCAGCCCCACCACCGGGTGTTGGAAGAACTTGGTGCCGGCGTAGTGGCGCCGGACGTTGTGTGCGGCCCACAGCGTGCGGAACTCGTCGCTGCGCATGGACAGCTCGCCCACGAGTTCGGCGATGCCCCTGTCATGCGGGTTCCGTCCGGCTTCGCGGCGCAGGATGGCCACGTTCGTGTTCGCGGCCCGGTCCCAGTCCGTGTAGAAGTTGTGGGCTCGGGGGTCCAGGAAGATGAATCTGGAGTGGTTGGCCGGCCGCGACGGGGTGCGGTACATGTCTGAGTACAGGGCGTAGCCCAGTGTGTTGGCGGCCACGATGTCCAGCCGGTTGTTGCCGATGAAGGCCGGTGCCCCGGTGATGGTGTCCAGGAGGTACTGCAGCTCGGGCCGTACCCCCGCAGGGGCGGACCCGGCTGCGCCGGCGGCACGCTTGCGGCCCGACATGTTGGCCGCCCGGGCCAGGTCGTACAGGTGGTCGTGCTCGGCGCGGTCCAGCTCGAGTGCCCCGGCGATGGCGTCCAGCACGCTGTCCGAGACGCCGCTGAGGTTTCCCCGTTCCAGGCGCGTGTAGTAGTCCACGCTGACGCCGGCCAGCCGGGCCACTTCCTCACGGCGAAGCCCGGGCACCCGGCGGCGGCCGCCGTACGGTTCGATGCCCGCCTGCTCGGGGCTGATGCGCCCGCGGCGGGAGGACAGGAACTGTCGTACCTCGGCTCGGTTATCCATAGGAAACACGTTACGACGGATCGCCGGGCCCAAAGGAGGTTCTGCCAGAACCCGTTACGGCAGGACCCTCGCTAAGGCTGGCGGATACCGGTTTGATGAACATGTCCGCTTTCTGCCACACGTTTGGAGGACCCATGCGCGCCACCATGATGTATGCCCCAGGAGACGTCCGCGTCGAAGACCGTGACAGGCCTGCCATCCAGGAGCCCACGGACGCGGTGATCAAGGTGTCCGCCGCCTGCGTGTGCGGGTCCGACCTCTGGCCCTACAGGGGCGCGGACACCCTGCACGGGCCCAGGGCGATGGGTCACGAATACGTCGGCGTCGTCGACGAGGTGGGCGCCGGGGTGAAGAACGTGCAGGTGGGCCAGTTTGTCGTCGGGTCCTTCTTCGCCTCGGACAACACCTGCGAGATCTGCCGTTCCGGCTACCAGAGCGGCTGCGTCCACCGCCAGGGCGTCGGGGGAGCGCAGGCCGAGTACCTGCGCGTCCCGCTCGCCGACGGCACCCTCGTGGCTGTCCCGGGAACGCCCGACGCCGGCAAGGTTCCGTCGTTGCTGGCCGCCTCCGACGTCCTGGGCACAGGATGGTTCGCCGCCAAGGCGGCGGAGGTGGGGCCCGGCAAGACCGTGGCGGTAGTGGGCGACGGCGCCGTCGGACTTTTGGGGGTCCTGGCGGCCCGGCAGATGGGCGCCGAACGGATCATCGCCATGTCCCGGCACGCCGACCGGCAGTCGCTGGCCCGCGAGTTCGGTGCCACCGACATCGTCGAGGAGCGCGGGGACGAGGGCGTACAAAAGATCAAGGAACTTACCGGCGGCCTCGGCGCGCATTCCGTCGTCGAAGCGGTGGGCACGCAGGAATCCATGATGCAGGCCATCCACGCCACCCGGGCGGGCGGGCATGTGGGGTTCGTTGGCGTATCCCACGACGTGGCGCTGCCGGGCCGCGACCTGTTCTACTCGCATGTCCACCTCCACGGCGGCCCCGCACCGGTCCGCGAGTACCTGCCGGAGCTCATCGGCCTGATCATGGGCGGCAGGATCAACCCGGGCCTGGTGTTTGACCTCGAACTCCCGCTCGACCAGGCAGCCGAGGGGTACAAGGCCATGGACGAACGGCGCGCCATCAAGGTGCTCCTGCGCCCTTGAACCTGGCCGCACCCCCGGCTCGCTGAGGGTAGGACTCCCAAGACCAGTTACAGCAGGGCCTCGCTGGATCAGCCCGTTTTCGGGTTTGATGGCGTTCGGCCCGGGTAGCATTTCAATATCCCCCAAACAAACCACAGGAGAACCATGACCACCGTCAAGGCTTACGCATCCCCGTCCGCCACCGAGGACCTGGTTGCAACCACCATCGAACGCCGCGCCGTCGGCCCCCGCGACATCCTGATCGAGATCAAGTTCGCCGGTATCTGCCACTCCGACATCCACACAGTCCGCGGCGACTGGGGCCCGCAGCAGTACCCGCTGGTGCCCGGCCACGAGATCGCCGGCATCGTCACCGGGTTAGGCGCCGAGGTTACCCGTCACAAGGTGGGCGACCGCGTCGGCGTCGGCTGCATGGTGAACTCCTGCAAGGAGTGCGCCAACTGCCTGAAGGGCGACGAGCAGTACTGCCTGAAGGGCATGGTGGGCACCTACGGCGCCGTGGACCGCGACGGCACCATCACCCAGGGCGGCTACTCCACCCACGTCGTGGTGACCGAGGACTTCGTCGTGACCATTCCCGAAGGCCTCGACCTCGACGCCGCCGCACCGCTGCTGTGCGCCGGCATCACCACCTACTCGCCGCTGCGGCACTGGGGTGCAGGCCCCGGCAAGAAGGTCGCCGTCGTCGGCCTCGGCGGCCTGGGCCACATGGCCGTCAAGCTCGCCCACGCCATGGGCGCCGAGGTGACCGTCCTGTCGCAGTCGCTGAAGAAGCAGGAAGACGGCCTCCGCCTGGGTGCCGACCACTACTACGCCACCAGCGACGAGAACACCTTCGCCGAACTCGCCGGCCACTTCGACCTGATCATCAACACTGTCAGCGCCTCGATCGACATCAGCGCCTACCTGCAGCTGCTGGCCCTCGAAGGCTCCCTGGTCAACGTCGGCGCGCCCGCCGAACCGCTGCCGGTCAACGCGTTCGCCCTGATCGGCGGGCGCCGGTCCTTCGCGGGCTCCATGATCGGTGGCATCGCCGAGACCCAGGAGATGCTCGACTTCTGCGCCGAGCACGGCATTGGCGCGGAGATCGAGGTCATCCCGGCCGGCAAGATCAACGAGGCCTATGAGCGCGTGCTGGCGTCCGACGTCCGGTACCGCTTCGTGATCGACACCGCCACGCTCTAACGAACCCGGCACCCGCGGCGGGCTGCTCCGAAAGGGGCGGCCCGCCGTCGGGCTTTAACAACGGACGACGGCGGGACAGGCCTTACGGCCGTAGGCTGGCCAAAATGGACGCGGCGGAGCCCTCCACAGTGCTTCGGTAGCCGACGCCGGCCCACAGGTTCAGCCAGTCCGGATCCCCCGCCGCTGCCGCCGCGGCCCGCAGGGGAGTGGTGAGGTGGTGGATCTCGGGGTAGCCGTAGGGGGCATCGCCGTCGTGCCGGCGCATGAATTCGTTCTGCAGGCCGCGCGCGTTGCGGCCGGAGAAGGAACGGGTTACTGCGGTGGTGGTGAAGCGGTCCGGGGAGGCCAGCGCCGCCCGGTGCGCCGCCTTGGTTCCGGCCTCATCGGCACGAAGGAACGCCGTTCCCGCCTGGACGGCCACCGCGCCGACGTCCAGGGCGGCCCGGGTATCAGCCCCGGTGGTGATGCCGCCGGCCGCAATCAGGGGCACTTCCAGGTCCGGGAGTTCCGCCAGGATCCCGTGCAGGCCCACCTCCGGGGCGGGGCCGGCGGCATTGAACGTTCCCCGGTGGCCGCCCGCTTCCGGGCCCTGGACACACAAGGCGTCGGCACCCGACTCCAGCGCCTGCAGGGCCTCCCCGCGGTCGGTAACGGTGGCGACCACGTACATTCCTCGTTCCTTCAGCGCAGCGACGACGGCTGGTTCCGGAATGTCGAAGGTGAAGGAAACCACCGCCGGGGCAAGCTCCAGCAGGACCTGGATCTTCTGGTCCCAGTCATCGTCATCGTGCCGCGGCTCGCCGAGGCTGACGCCGAAACGCTGCGCATCCGGGGCCAGTGAACGGGCATACTGCTGGAGTGCTTCCGCGCCGATGACGGAGGGCTGGGGCACGAACAGGTTAACGCCGAAGGGCGCAGCGGTCAGGGCCCGGACGGCCTGGATCTCGGCCTTCATGGCAGCCGCGCCCTTATACCCGGCGGCCAGGAACCCCAGGCCGCCGGTGGCACTGACTGCCGCGGCGAGGGCCGGCGTGGACGGGCCGCCGGCCATGGGGGCCTGGATGACGGGCAGGGCCAGGGACCCGGGACTGAACCGGCCGGCTTTCCGCTGGATACTCATGGGTCCCTTCCTGGCCGGCTGCGCGTACCTGACGAATGCTACGCCGTTCTGCGCCGGAAGGTCCGGGCAGGCAAAGGGGAGCGGGGGGGGGGGGGGGGGGGGGGGGGGGGGGGGGGGGCGGAGGAGGGGGGGGGGGAGGAGGGGGGGGGGG